>JAHEFO010000073.1:0-2308 GCA_024640135.1 Acidobacteriota bacterium | reverse complement strand
GATAGCTGCCGGCCAGGTGGCCGGCAGCAAATTCCTCAGCGGGCCGGACGTCGAGTATCAGCGGCGGCTGGGCTCCCTGCGACTCCTGGTGAAGGATGTCGGGCGTGATCAGCACCGCTACTGAATCACCACGAAGCGCCACAGGCGAGCCACTTCCTTCGCATCCACGTACTTGCCAATCTCCTTCTCGAACTGCTCCTTCGTCTTCCAGGGGCGGTATTCATTGAACTCACGAACCATGCGGTTCCCAGCTCCCGGGATGCTGATGATGTCTTCCTTCGTCGCCGTGTTGAGGTTCACCGGAATGAACACATACTGCTTCAGCCGATCAGTCTCCGGCTGGCCCACGTACTTGCTGATTTCCTTGTCGAACTGTGCCCATGACACCCAGGGGCGATATTCGCCGAATTCCCGCACCATCCGCGCGCCGGCTCCTGGAATCAACAGAATCTCTTCGCGCGTGCCGGTGTTCAGGTTCACGTGGATGAAGGCCTTGAGGTAGAACGCGTCGATGTGTGCCTGGGTGAGCTTCTGTCCCTGGAGGAACGTGTTGAAGTCCACAATGCTGGCGAACGGTCGCTCGGCAATAAGTGCCTTTGCGATGGCCGGCGTCATGCCTGGCATGACTGCCAACTCGGCTTCGGGAACCAGATTGGCGTCGAGGAGACCCGGACCAACCTGGCCGTGAACGATCGAACCGGAAACCACAGTAAGCGCGCCGACAAACAGCGCGCCGGCGAGAAGCGAACGATAGCGGGACATGAGCTGCTCCTTGTGAATCACGTACAAGTCAAATCAAAGACGAGTGGTTCGAGACGTTCCGGCAATTCCCAGGGTGCTGACGAGGCCCAACGCCCCCAGCAACACCAGGTTTCCTGGCGCCAACGAGGGTGGCGCCTTGGCATGCAGCACTTTCGTCAGCAGTGCCACACCACCAAGCGACGGATCCATTTCCAGTTGAAACTCCATATTAGCGCGATAATGCAGCACCGAGCCGAGTCCGCCGCTGAGCATCAGGAGCAGGAGACACAGTCGAAACAGTCGCAACGCGAGTCTTGTCGGCGAAAACGCAAACCAGGCCATCGTCGCCGCCGACACGCCCATCACGGCAAAGGGAATCAGTTGCTTCAGGTCTTCGTGATGCCCCATCATCCAGAGCTCAACAGTCGTGCCCGTCAGCCCGAACACCAGCAGGCCGAGCAGCAGGCGACGGATGGTCGCGAGCGTTTGAGACGAAATGTCGGGCACGGGTGAATACTACGAGCTTCGGCCCTCAACTGTTACAACTGGCCGTCCTCGGAGAGTTTTTCGAGAAGCGCTTCGACGGTGAGCCGGGCGGCGGGCCACAGCGACCGTGGCGTCTCGGCATAGACGCGAGCCACGATGCGGTCGATGTCCGTCAGCCCCGCATCGAAACACGCCTTGACCTGGCTCTCCCGTTCGGCGCGGTGCCGCAGGTACTCCTGGAGGCGGTCCACAGGCCTGGAGATCTCCGGCCCGTGTCCTGGCCAGGCAATCGCTGGTCGTAAATCGATCAGGCGCTGCAGCGACGCCAGGTAGGCCTTCAGGCTGCCGCCCCCCGCGGCTGGCGGCACGAGGATGGTCGTGGTGGCCGTCATCATGTCGCCACAGTACAGATCGCGCGCCTCCGGCTCCCAGAAGCACACATGATCGACCGCGTGCCCGGGCGTATGCACCACCGTCAGCCATGTGTCGCCAGCCCGAACGCCGCCGCCATCGTCGAGACCCTGCCAACCGGGTTCAGGCGCACTCATCCATTTTCGCGCCTCGAGGCTGGGCCACCGCTGGCGAAGCGCGGGCAGCCCGGACGCGTGGTCGGGATGTCCGTGGGTCACGAGTACACGCACCAGCGCGCGCCCATTCAGCCTGGAGGCGATCGCGTCAAGGTGGTCAGTATTCCCGACACCGGCGTCGATGAGCGTGGGCTCGGCACCATCGAAGAGATAGGTGTTGTTTCCAGGCCCGGTCCAGGTGCCTGGATTGCCGGCGTTGAGGGAGATGGGGGTCAAAAATGGTACCTCGCGCGGACAAAGGCAAAATCCCGGCCGGAGAAGCGGCTGATCGAATCACTCCCCTCGCCCAGAAACAGGCCGCCCGAAGCCTCGACCGCCACGTTGTCGCGTACGCTCCACGATACGAGGCCTCGCAGGAATCCCGAACGATCTTCGGGATTGACGACACCGAAGACGCGGGCCAGATGTCGCTCACGAGAGAATCTCCGTTCAATCGAACCGATGATGTTGACATGACTCTGCGTGTAGGACGAAGCCACCGCCGACCACTCACG
>JAHEFO010000303.1:1014-4461 GCA_024640135.1 Acidobacteriota bacterium | reverse complement strand
CTTGAAGCAGAACACGTACCAGTCGGTGGTCGGCGGCGAAGACGTGACGCCTGGTGCGTCGGAGAAGGCCGCACTGCATCTGGTGCTCTCATCTGTCAACGCCTTCGTGCTGCCCCGGGTACGGGAGCACGTGGACCGGTTGACCGTCTTGATCGACGGACTCGATCGGGTCGCGCGGGAACTACTGGCCTCCGACGCACCCCTGAATCGGGCTGGCGGTCTTGGCACCATGCCCGATGGCGGGCTCGCCATTCCGCTGGAAAAGGCGAAGCACGAACGGGTCGATTGGCTCGTCACGATCATTCGCGAACTCACCGATCTCCGGTGGCGGTATGCGGAAGGGCCTGGCGGCAAGGGACGTGCGACCTGCGGCATGACGAATGACGGTTCCTCGGCCTGGGGCAGGACATATCCCTTCAATCCGTACCCCTTCCCCTGGGCGAGTCACCTCCTGCACGACACCACGTCCGTGGCGGTCGGCGTTCTTGAAGGGCAGATGCGCAAGATGGCGCGGGGCTTTGCCTGGGTGAGGCGGGCCGAACTGGAACTGGCCGGCGAATACGACGCCGACGAACATGAGCCCGAGCTGGCGTCTCTGGACTGGCGCCACTTCACCGACACCGAATTCGCACTCTGCCCACCCGTGCTGGCCGTTGGCAACGGTGCGTCCTTGCTGGATTCCGGATTCGAGCATCTCTCGCGGCTGCTCTCATCGGACTTCCCGGTGCGGGTCGTGGTGTTCGAGACGCCCGGCCTGACGTCGACGGGGCCTGGTCAGGCGGACGACCGGGACCTGGCGTCCCTGGCAATCGCCCATCGCCAGGCCTTTGTGTTGCAATCGTCGCCGACAACGCCATCGCATCTCATCGCCGGTGTCATGCGGGGCCTGGCCGTGCGAGGTCCGGCCGTGTTCTCGCTGGCGAGTTCGACGGCGTCAACACACGCCGGGCACGGCGCCACCATGACCCGAGCGGCCAGACTCGCGCTCGAGAGTCGCGCCGTTCCGGCGCTGCTCTATGACCCTTCGGCCGGATCGTCGCCGGGTGAACGACTGAGCCTCGACGGGAACCCGATGCCGGATCAAACATGGCCGACCTATGATCTCCCGTGGGTCGATGCGGACAGCGCGCCGCAGGTGATGACCTTGCCCGTCACGGTTGCCGACTGGGCGGCTGCCGAGCCGGCGCTCCAGCGGCACTTCACCGTGCCGGCGGATGACACGGTTCCGGAGGCCCTGCTTCGTTTCGACGAGTACCTGCTTGCGCCTGAGAACGAGCGCGCCGGCAAGACTCCGTTTCTGTACGTCCTCGAGTCCGATCGCAGTCTCGGCCGACGGGTGGTGTCGGACGCCATCGTGGAGTTGGCTGAACGTCGTCTGCAAGTCTGGCGCGACCTGCGTCAACTCGCCGGGCACGATCTCCCAGCGGCCGTACGCGCCCGTGTGGCCGCACCCATCTCTGCGGACTTCGAGCGGCGAATCCAGGCACTCGAGTCGCAGCACCGCGCGCGAATCACCGACCTCGAGACTCGGTACCCGGCGCTCATCGCCAGGCGGCTGGTCGAAGGCCTGGTCAGGGCAGCCGGTGACGGCACCGAGACGATCGGCGAGCTTCTGCGGCGGGCCGCTGCCATGCCCGGGGTGACCCCCATTCCTCTCAGCGCGGACGGCAATGGTCACGGCGCCAGTCCGGCGATGGCCGGCTCGACGATCGTCCTGCCGCCGACGGCCGACGCGGCTCCCGTCGACGCGACTCCGCCTGCCATTGCAGAGCCGGTCCCGCCACCGGCCGACGACGATGAGGCTGACGAGGGCCTGGCGCTGGAGCCGTACATCAAGTCCGAACTCTGCACGACGTGCGACGAGTGCATCAACATCAACAAGCGCATGTTTGCCTACAACAAGCAGAAGCAGGCCTATATCAAGGATCTGTCGGCCGGCACGTTCCGCCAGCTGGTCATGGCTGCCGAGAAGTGCCCGGTCGCGATCATTCATCCAGGGACGCCGCAGAATCCGGCGGAACCGGATCTCGACAAGTGGGTCGCGAAGGCGGCCCGATTCCAATGAGGGTTGTGTGTTCCTCAGCCGACTGACCTTCCGACACGGCGTCCATCCTCCGGAGCACAAGGCCCTCACGGCAGGCGTCCGCATCCATCGGCTGCCGTTTCCCTCTGAGGTGGTGCTGCCGGTTCGGCAACATGCCGGCAAGCCGGCGCGTCCGATCGTCAAACCCGGCGATCGCGTCGAACGCGGCGACTTGGTGGCCGAACCCGACGGGTGGATCTCATCTCCGATTCACGCCTCCGTCAGCGGGCGCGTGGCGTCGGTGGGCTTGTGGCCGCACCCGGACGGGACACACGACACGGCAATCCGTATCGAGGCTGAACCGTATTCGGCACAACTGCCACGTCCCCGGATCGTGCCGGACTGGGAGGCGCTGTCACCCAAGGAGCTTGTCGGGGCCGTGCGCGATGCGGGCGTGGTCGGCCTTGGCGGCGCCGCGTTTCCGACGCACGTCAAATTGTCGCCGCCGCCGGACATGCCGGTCACGTTGCTGCTCATCAACGGCTGCGAGTGTGAGCCCTATCTGACCACCGACCACCGATCCATGGTCGAGTACCCGGAGCGGATTCATCTGGGCGTGCGCATCATGTTGCGCTGCCTCGGTGTGTCGAAGGCCATCATCGGGGTCGAGCGCAACAAGCCGGATGCGATTGCGGCCCTGATCGCCACCCGTCCGGGTGATCTCGACGTCAGGGTGCAGCCACTCGACGTCAAGTACCCACAGGGCGCCGAAAAGATGCTCATCCAGGCCGTCAAGGGCGTCGAGGTGCCGTCGGGCAAACTCCCCGGCCATGTCGGCGTCCTTGTCCAGAATGCTGCGTCCGTGGCGACGATTGCCGAGGTCTTCGAAACCGGCCTGCCGCTGGTCGAGCGTATCGTCACGGTCACCGGGCGTGGGGTCCGACGGCCGTCGAATCTACTCGTGCCGGTCGGCACGAAGCTGGGCGACCTCCTTGAGGCCTGCGGTGGGATGACACCCGACGCACGCGAGATCGTGTTTGGCGGGCCTATGATGGGCGCGTCGCAGGCCAATCTGGAGACACCGCTGACCAAAGGCACGACAGGCGTGGTCGTGTTGTCGGAAGCCGAGTGCCGCACGCAACCCGCCGAGGCGTGTATCAAGTGCGGCCGCTGTCTGGACGCGTGTCCGGTGTTCCTCAATCCACAGCTTCTGGGGAAGTTGGCCAAAGCCGGCCGTTACGATGAGATGACCGCCGGCCATCTGGCAGACTGCATGGTGTGCGGCTGCTGCTCGTACGTCTGTCCATCGAATATTCCTCTGTCCCAGCAGTTCCAGGCGGCGAAGATCGCGATTCGCCAGCGGAAGGCCGTCGCATGACGCCGCTGCAAGTGACGGCCTCGCCGCATCTGGCGGGGCAGGACAG
>JAHEFO010000303.1:0-1004 GCA_024640135.1 Acidobacteriota bacterium | reverse complement strand
GAGCGCGGCGCTCGTGCTGACGGCCAGTGTCGCTGGGGCCCTCATCACCGAACGCGTCTTTGGCAAGCGCGGCAGTCTGCTGGACGGGACCGCCCTCATCACCGGCTTACTGGTCGGTCTCTGCCTGCCGGCCGGCTTGCCAATGTGGATGGCCGCCCTGGGCGCGGCCGCGGGTGTGGGCCTCGGGAAGCTCGTGTTCGGCGGACTCGGCCAGAATGTCTTCAATCCCGCCCTCCTGGGGCGGGCGTTCCTGCAGGCGGCGTTTCCCGTTGCGATGACCACATGGCCCGTCCGCGCCGGCGCGTCGTGGTGGAGTCTGAAGGGCGACAATTTTGCGTGGCCGCTGATGTCAGCAGCGCCGGACGCCATTACGGGCGCGACTCCCCTCGGACTCCTGAAGTTCGAACAGACGCAGACGCCGGTCATCGATTTGCTGATGGGGCAGGCGAGTGGCTCTGCGGGCGAGGTGGGTGGTGTCTTGATCCTGCTCGGCGGTGTCTACCTCGCACTCCGGAACTGCTTGAACTGGCGGATTCCGGCGAGCATCTTCTTGACCGTGTCGGCTTTGGCGTTCGTGTTCCATCTGATTGACGCTGTCCGGTATCCCAGCGTGTGGTTTGCCTTGTTCTCCGGCGGGCTGATGCTCGGCGCGGTGTATATGGCGACCGACCCGGTGACCGCGCCGATCACAAACCGTGGCCGCTGGATTTTCGGCATTGGCATTGGCGTGCTGGTGGTGCTCATCCGCAACTGGGGAGGCCTGCCCGAAGGCGTCATGTACGCCATTCTGATCATGAACGCGCTCGTGCCGTTCATCAATCGCGCGACGCAGCCGCGGGTGTTTGGCACAGGCTTGCCCGAAGGGAACCAGTGAGCGCATCAGTGAACGAACCCGTGGTCGAACCTCACGCTGTGGAGCCGAGGGTCATGACTTCGCCCGGCCGGCTTGTCGCGACGCTGGGAGGACTGGGTGCGTTCTCCGGATTGCTGATCGTCCTGGTGTT
>JAHEFO010000003.1 GCA_024640135.1 Acidobacteriota bacterium | reverse complement strand
TCCAAGAACTGCCAGTTGAGCTCCCCGCTTCGCGACGAGCCACACCAGCGCCCGCGGCTCTGCGCCGAGAGCCATCCGAATCCCCATCTCGCGAGTCCGCAGCGACACGGTATATGCCACCAGGCCGTACACGCCGAGCACCGCCAATACCAAGGCGGCGAGTCCAAACGCCCCCACGAGCCACAGCGTGAACCGGCGTCCGCCGACAGCCGTGTCCAGTGCGGCAGACACCGTGCTGACCGTTGCGGGCAGTTCCGGATCGATCTCCCGGACGATCCGCCTCGCGGCACCAACGAGGGTCTCCGGCACGGGCCCTCGCACGAGGATCGACGCGCGTGCGGCTTGACCGGGACGTTGGCGTGAGGACACGTACAGCGTCGGCTCAGGCTTCGCTTCAGGCGTGACCTCGCTTACGTCGCCGACCACGCCCACCACCTGAAGCCCGCGGAGATCGCCGTCCATGTTGCCGAACTGGATCCATCGGCCGAGCGCGCTCCGGCCAGCCCACCGGGTTTCGGCGAGTGATCGACTGATCACGGCCACGTGGGGAGACGTCACCGTATCCCTGTCGTCAATCAGACGTCCCTCGAGTAACGGAATCGCCATTGTCGTGAAATAGTCGCCGCTCACCTGACGGTACGCGGCGGATCCAGACATCAGCTTCTTCCTCGGGTCAGTGAGGTCGAATTGGCTGAAGTTGGTGATCTCATCGGGCCGCGTCATCTCGATGAAAGCCCCACTGGCGCCACTGCCGCCGGCAAGCGGAAAGTTGTTCACCAATCCCACGCCGATGACACCAGGCTGCCGCCTCAAGCCTTCGATCACGGCCTCCTGTAGTGCCACCTGCCTGGCCTGGGCTTCCGGACTTCCGTCGCCGCTCACGGTCAGTCCAACGATGAGCCCGTCGTCAAGCGAGTAGCCCGGATCGACCGTCAGCACGGAGTAGAGGCTGCGACCGAGCAACGCGGCGCCGGACAACAGGACCAGCGCAAGCGCCACCTGCGTGACGATCAATCCCTCGCGGACGCGCAGTTGGCGGCGCCCGCCCGTACCCGAGCGGGTGCTGTCGGACAAGGCATCGGTAATACGAACCGAGCGGACACCAACAGCGGTGACGACACTGAGCGCGAGGGCGGCGATCAGGGCGACGGCGGCGGCAAACGCCACGGCGGGCCAACTGACGACCACGCCGGCCAGCCGCGGCACGTCGTCGGGCGCCATCGCGACGAATGCGCGGACCGCGCCCGACGCGACGAAGACGCCAACTCCTGCGCCCAACAGACAAACCACGAGCGTTTCTGCCATCAACTGGCGGACCATTCGACCTGTCGAGGCACCCATCGCGAGTTGCACGGCGAACTCAGGCCGTCTGGACGCTGCCCGCACCACCAGCAGATTCGACACATTGGTGCAGGCGACGACCAACAGGAGCAGTGAGGCCGCCAGGAGCAGTTGTAATGTCGACCTGGACGTGGAGGTCACGACCTCCAGCAGGGGGACAGCCTCCGCATCGACCATCCAGGTGTCATCGCCGTGCTGCTCCTTCAGGCGCCGGGACAGCGCACTGATGTCGGCAGTGGCCCGTTCCACTGTCACGCCTTCGGCCAATCGGGCAATGACCTGGAAGTTGTGGGCCGTCCGGGACACCTGCGGGGCATTCATCTCGCGAGGCGCCCAGATGGCCGTCTGGGTCGGATAGTCGAATCCGTCCGGCATCACACCCACGACCGTGAATGACGTGGTTCCCCAGCGGATGACTTCGCCCTGTGGGCTCGCGTCCCCGCGCCAGGTCTTCCAGAAGGCTGCGCTGACGATCACCACCGGCGGTCCGCCCTGACGCAGTTCTTCCGCCCGGAATCCCCGGCCCAGGGAGGGTTGCACGCCCATTACGGCGAAGAACTCTCTGGACACAATGGTCACACGAGCCAGTTGCGCCTCACCGGCGCCCACGATGGGCTGACGACCGTACGCTCCCATCTCCGCCATCGCGGAGAAACTCTGGGTGCCGTCGCGCCAGTCGTTGAAGTTGGGCTCGGACACGTTGCCCCGGGCACCTGTAGCGCCCAGTTGGTACAGCCGAACGACCCGATCGGAGTCCGGGTAGGGAAGTGCCCTCAGCAGAACCCCGTCGAACACACTGAACATCGCCGCGGCGCTGCCGACGCCAAACGCCAGGGTCACAATGGCCGTGACGGCAAACGTCGGCACGCGGGTCAGACTGCGGAGGCCGATGCGCATGTCTCGGAACAAATCGGCGACCCACACGCCTCGTTGCTGGTCACGGGCGGCCTCACGGACGCCGCCCACGCCACCGAATTTCAAGCGCGCATCTCGGCGAGCCTGTTCGGGTGTCATGCCCGCACGAATGTTCTTCGCCGTCTGCTCTTCGAGATGAAACTGAATCTCGTCGTCTATCCGCTCGTCGCGTCTCATGGAAGACTCCTAGATCTTGACCACGTCGAGGACCAGGTTGATGGCTCGTGACATCCGGTGCCATTCCTTGATTTCCCTGGCCAGATGCCTCCGTCCTGCCGGAGTGAGGGCATAGTACCGGGCGCGCCGGTTGTTCTCGGTGGTTTGCCAGGTGGAGGTGATCAGGCCCTGCCGCTCGAGGCGGTACAGCGCCGGGTACAGCGTGCCCTGTCCGACACACAGGACTTCTTCCGACCACTGTTCGATGCGTTCGGTGATGCCCCATCCGTGCATGGGCTGGAGCTGGAGGGCCCGGAGCACGAGCATGTCGAGCGTGCCCTGAAGAATGGAGGTGGCGTCCTTGTTGGAACTTCCAATGGTCATGGCTACTCCCTTCGACGGTCGAGAGGAGAAGAAGGTTGCCGCGACCGGGCTTTCTTCAGTCGATTACCTGGATATTGGTGCGGGCGCTGGTGCTTGACGGTGCCGCATTGTCAGGACGTGCGGCGGCACGACAGGAGTGAGCGGAGAGGACCGGGGGCGGGGGCGGGGGCGGGCCGGGGCGGGAGGATGGCCTCCCGCCCCGAACCGGGGATGTACTCCTACGAGCAACCCGAGGTGGTGCCGCAGTTCGCGCACTTGTAGCACGCGCCCGAGCGCACCATGATCGAGCCGCAGGTGGTGCAGGGCGGCGCGTCTTCCTGGTTCTGTATCGCCGCGAACTTTGCGCCGGCCGGTGCCGCGGCCGCGGCCGCCGTGTCGGCGGCCGCCGGCGACGCCAGTGCGGCCACCTCCAGGGTCAACTGTTCGGGCGTCGTCACGACTTCGGGCACGTTGACGCCTGCGCGGTACTGGGCTTCCGGCGACAGGAATTTCGCGGCCATCCACCGGAAGATGTAATCAACGATGGACTTTGCGAAACGCACGTCGGGATTCTTCGTCATGCCGGCCGGCTCGAAGCGCACATGGCTGAACTTGTCGACCAGATCCTGCAACGGCACGCCGTATTGAAGCGCGTAGCTGATCGCCTGCGCAAACGCATCGGCGAAGCCGGAAATCGTCGACCCTTCCTTCGCCATCGTGAGAAAGAGTTCACCGGGCAATCCGTCCTCATAGAGCCCGACCGTGATGTACCCCTCGTGTCCCGCGATGTCGAACTTGTGGGTGATCGACTGGCGTTCGTCGGGCAACTTGTGCCGCACCGGCATCGGAGCGACCTCGGTCGCCTCTTCGAGCACACCGGCCCGCATCACGGCGGCCTTCGACGTATTGAGCGGCTGGGTGCGCTTGCTGCCATCGCGATAGATCGACACGGCCTTCGCCCCGATGCGCCACGAGTCGATGTACGCCTGTTCGATGTCCTCCACCGTCGCGGCCTTCGGCACGTTGACCGTCTTGCTGATGGCACCGGAAAGGAACGGCTGTACGGCGCCCATCATCTTGATGTGGCCCATGTAATGGATCGAGCGCGTCCCCTTCATGGCCTTGAAAGCGCAATCGAACACCGCCACGTCAGTGTCCTTCAGATGCGGCGCGCCTTCGATCGTCTCCTCTTCGTCGATGTAGGCAAGGATGTCGGCGATTTGGGCCTGCGAATACCCCAGCTTCGTGAGCGCCATCGGTACCGTGCCGTTGACGATCTTCATCATCCCGCCGCCGACGAGCTTCTTGTACTTGACCAGCGCGATGTCCGGCTCCACACCCGTGGTGTCACAATCCATCATGAAACCGATGGTGCCAGTCGGCGCCAGCACGGTGGCCTGAGCATTGCGGTAGCCGTGGGCTTCACCCAATTCCACGCACTCGTCCCAGATTTCCCGCGCACGATCGAGCAGCCGCTGCGGCACGTGAGTCTTGTCGATGTCCTTGATGGCCGACCGGTGCTTGCGCATGACCCGCAGCATCGGCTCGCGGTTCTTCTCGTAGCCCGGGAACGGTCCCCCGTGGTCTCGCGCCACGCGCGCGCTCTGCGCGTAGGCCGCCCCGTGCATCACGGCCGTGATGGCCGCCGCGTAGTCGCGGCCGGCATCGCTGTCGTAGGGCAGGCCGCGTGACATCAGAAGCGCACCCAGGTTGGCATACCCCAGACCCAGCGGACGATACGCGTGGCTGTTCCGACCGATCGCCGGAGTCGGATAACTGGAATTGTCGACCAGGATTTCCTGCGCGGTAATGAACGTCCGGCAGGCGGCTTCGAACGCCTCGGACTCAAACTCGCCATCCGCATCCACAAACTTCATCAGGTTGATCGACGCCAGATTGCACGCCGAATCGTCCAGGAACATGTACTCGGAACACGGGTTGCTCGCGTTGATGCGGGCCGTGTTCGAACACGTATGCCAGTCATTGACCGTCGTGTCGAACTGCATGCCGGGGTCACCGCACACCCAGGTGCCTTCGGCAATCTGCCGCATCAGTTCGCGGGCCCTGTAGGTGGCAACGACCTCGCCGGTGGTCACACTGCGCGTCTGCCATTCGCCGTCATCCAGAACCGCCCGCATGAACTCGTCGGTCACGCGCACGGAGTTGTTCGAGTTCTGAAAGAACACCGACCCATACGCCACACCCGTGAACGACCCGTCGTACCCCGCGTCAATCAGGGCCCAGGCCTTCTTCTCTTCCTCCACCTTGCAGTTGATGAATTCTTCAATGTCGGGATGCTCGGCGTTGAGAATCACCATCTTCGCCGCGCGACGCGTCTTGCCGCCAGACTTGATGACCCCGGCAAACGCGTCAAACCCCTTCATGAACGACACCGGGCCGGACGCCGTGCCGCCACCGGCCAGCACTTCCTTCGACGATCGGATCGCCGACAGGTTTGATCCCGTGCCAGACCCGAACTTGAAGAGCATGCCCTCCGTCTTCGCCAATCCGAGGATCGACTCCATCGTGTCCTGCACCGCGTTGATGAAACACGCCGAGCACTGTGGCGCCTTCTCGAACCCACAGTTGAACCACACCGGGCTGTTGAACGCGCCCTTCTGATGCACCAGCAGATGCTTCAGGTCGTCGCTGAACGCCAGCAAATCGTCTTCCGACGCGAAGTACCCCTGCTCGCGTGCCCACCGCGTAATGGTGTCGACCACCCGGCCCACCAACTGCTTCACGGACCGCTCACGATCCGGCGCCCCCAGTTGACCCCGGAAATACTTCGACACCACGATGTTGGTGGCCTGCTGCGACCAGAACTTCGGAAACTCGACGTCTCGTTGCTCGAACACCAGCTCGCCACGCTCATTGGCGATCACGGCCGCGCGAAGTTCCCACTCGACTTCGTCGTAGGGATCCACGCCGTCCGTACTGAAGTGCCGCTCAAACTCGAGTCCTTCCACAGCCTCACTCGGACCAAACGTCCTGGTGACTCCTCCAACTGTGGTTCCTGTGTTCTGGGCTGTCTGCATCTCTTTGACCTTTATCTTTCGTACATAGCACCGCATCCGCCCCGGATACGGTCGTGTTTCCCGACCAACGACTCTGCCTCTTCACCGACGCCAGCAACAGGAGCCCTCCTCCTGTGAACAACGAGGAGGCAGAAGTCACGATCGGAACGCTGGGAAGCACCGATTCGGCTGTTGCAACGCCGGGTCACGAATATGCTCCCGACTCGTAGCGATGTCAAGACAGAACCCACGACATATGGGGGATGTTCCGGCCTGAAGACGCCACATCTTGAGATCCACACGCAAGTACGGGCCCTTCTTTCACCTGCCCTATTTTTCGGCTCCCAGTTCCCAACCTGGGCCCTTCACTTTCGGCATCCCAGAAAACGAAAGTATCACGAAAGTCCAGTGCCGAAGGACTGCGAGATCGAACTGATACAGTGATGCCGAATGGACGACTCCGTGCACGCAGAGCCGGCACTGATCCCTGCCGATTCTGCACAACTGAACGAACCGGGCGTCCTGGTCCTACCCGCCGGTCCGCGTGGAAATCCGCCGCCCTGGCACTTCGCGCTGCTGCAGGCGATCGCCGTCTGCGGCATTCCCACTCAAATCGCTGTCGCCACTGC
The DNA here is from genome assembly GCA_024640135.1 of Acidobacteriota bacterium. Taxonomy (GTDB): domain Bacteria; phylum Acidobacteriota; class Vicinamibacteria; order Vicinamibacterales; family SCN-69-37; genus SYFT01. The sequence continues at coordinate 48,020 of JAHEFO010000003.1, read as the reverse complement.
GCTGATCGTGGGCGCAAGGATGGCACCGGTGACAAGCGGAGGATTGTCGCTGGAGTTTATCGCCACCGTCAGCTTCCTGGACACGGCGCTCATCGCCCTTCTTATTCGCGTGTTCCTGATGGCCAGTGGCGAACATTCTCGTGACGTGTTTCTCGGACGACGACGGCCCCTGGGAGAGATTGGGCGCGGACTCGCGCTCGTGCCAGTCGCATTCGTCCTGGTCACGGGCCTGGTCTTCGCCATGCGCGCCCTGGCGCCCTCACTCAATAACGTCCGGGAGAATCCGCTGGCGGCCTTCATGACCAACCCGCTCGATACCGCGATCTTCGCAGTGGTCGTCGTGCTGGCAGGAGGCGTTCGCGAAGAACTGCAGCGAGGATTCATCCTGCATCGTTTTGGTCAGAGCCTGGGTGGAATGTGGGTCGGGAACCTCGTGTTCGGACTGGCCTTTGGCCTGTTGCACCTCGACCAGGGCCGCGACATTGCACTGGCCATCGGCCTGCTCGGTCTTGCCTGGGGCGCGCTGTATATCCGCCGAGGCTCAATCCTGATGTCCATCTCGAACCACGCCGGATTCAACGCCGCACAGGTTCTCCAACAGGCGCTGGCCGCCTCGCTCGGCCTGGGCCGGTGAATGACCAGGCGCCTCCTCGCAATCGGACTCCTGGCCGTCATCACGTTGCCGGCGGTGACGACCCGCATCTACGCGTCCGACGAGGTGGAGTACTTCGCCTTCCTGCGGTCGCTGGCATTCGATCACGACCTCAGCTTCGAGAACGAATACCAGCACTTCTTTGAGGCCGGCGCCGGCGGCCCCGGCTTCCACGAGACATTCCTGGGGGATCGCTATACGCTCGCGGGCCGTCGTCTCAACTTCGCCACTATCGGTCCCGCGCTGCTCTGGGCCCCCTTCTACGGCGCCGGCCACGTGGCGGCAGGAATCCTGGGAGCGCCGCAGGACGGCTACAGCCAGCCCTATGTCTCAGCCGTCACCTATGCGTCGGCGTTCTATGGCTGGCTCGCGGTGCTCCTGTCGGCGGCCATCGCGCATCGCTGGCTGGGTCGCGGCACGGGAGCCGCACTGGCGGTGCTCGCTGGCTCGCCGTTGCTCTTCTACATCTACGTGGCCCCGCCGTTCTCACATGCCTGCGCAACGTTCGCTGTCGCGCTTTCCCTGTGGACCTGGCTCCGGGTCCGCGAATCATGGTCCCTTCGGGGCGTCGTGGTGCTCGGGCTCACGGTGGGACTCATGGCGACGATGCGTGATCAGGCCGGTCTCTTTGCGATTGGCCCGGCGCTGGACTTCGGCCGCTGGGCGCTGGACCGCCGGGACTGGCGTCGCGCCGGTCGCCTGGCGATCGCGGGCACGTGTGCGACGCTCGTGGCGTACACACCGCAGTTGCTGGCGGCGCGCGCTGTCAACGGCCACTTCGGCCCGCACGAGTCGATCGGGAACAAGATGTCCTGGCTCTCACCTCACGCGTTCGGCGTCCTCGTGGACCCTCGACACGGGTGGTTGGCCTGGACGCCACTCGCGATTCTGTCCCTGGCCGGCCTGCTGGCACTCGCCACCGGACGCGTCCGAGCCCGTCTCGACGACAGCCGGTGGCTCGGGGGCTGCGCGCTGGCGATTGTGGCGCTGCAAATCTACATCAACGGAGCCGTGGAATCGTGGACGGTCGCCGGCTCCTTCGGCCATCGGCGGTTCGTTGAGCTCACCCCTCTCCTCGTGCTGGGGCTGGCGGCGGCCATGCCGTCGGGCCGCGGCTGGCGGCGCCTGATGTGGACCCTCACCGGGCTCTGTGTCTGGTGGAACCTGGGGCTGCTCCTGCAATTCGGCACTCACCGAATGGACCGCGAGCAACTCACTTTGAGAGACAATGCTTGGCAGACGTTTGTCGAGTTGCCGCGTGATGCGCCGTCGCTGGCCTGGCGGTACCTCGTGGATCGTGACTCGTTCTACCGTCAACCACGCCAGTGATATCTCTTTCCCTGTCCCACCGAGCCCAGACGATCACAGTCGTTGTGACGCGGGTCCTCGCCTGCCACCGCGCGGTGGTGACACGCGAGATACGGCGAAGCCTTTGGTGACGCCGTTGCGACTCCTGTCCTTCGCCGATACCCGATTCCCGATCGAGCGCGCCAACGGTGTGCAGACAATGGCGACGTGCCGGGCGCTGGCGGCGCGCGGGCATCAGGTCACCCTGCTCGTCCGGCCTGATTCGGTGGAACCTGCCCGTGATCCGTTTCAGTTCTACGGCGTGCCGGCGACGCCGGCACTGGTCATCGAGACGGTGCCCGCATCGGGAGGCACCACGGGCCGTCGCGTTCAGATGCTCTGGACCGCACTCAGGCGCGCCCTCGGGACCGACGTTGACGTGATCTACACGCGCGACCTCGGTCTGGCCGCCCTGCTCGCGCGCCTGCCCGCGACCCGGAGGCCACGACTGGTCTATGAATCGCACGGCATCGCCCCCATCGTCAGTGCCTCGATGCCGCTCTTGCTCGGAGCCTCCGCGCCGGTGCCCTCGCAGCGGAAGATCGCCAGACTCGATCGCCGCGAAGCCCTCGTGTGGAAGCACGCCGACGCCTACGTGACTATCACCCGCACTCTCGCCGACGACCTCGCCGTTCGGTACGGCGTCCGCGATCGCGTGTTTGTGGTGCCCGACGGCGCGAATCTCGAAACCAGCGGCGCCGCGTCTCTCCCGCGTGCCTCGCGCGTGCGGGCCGCCTATGCCGGTCACCTGTATCCGTGGAAGGGCGTGGATGTATTCCTGCAGGCCCTCGCGGCCACGCCACACGTTGACGGAGTCATCGTCGGCGGCCACCCTGGCGAAACCGACCTGGCGCGCGTCACGGCACTGGCGCAGTCGCTGGGACTCAACGCGCGACTGACGATCACCGGGCTGCTGCCGCCGCCCGACGTGGCGGCGGCACTCGGGACGGCGGACATTTTCGTCCTCCCCAACACGGCCACGGCCATCTCCGAACGCTACACATCACCACTGAAGCTGTTCGAGTACCTGGCGCAGGGCGGCGCGATCATCGCGTCCAACTTGCCGGCCATCCGCGAAATCGTCACGCACGATGTCACGGCGTGGCTGGTCCCACCCGGGGATGCCACGGCCCTGGCCGCGGCGTTGTCCACCCTGGCGTCGGATCCGTCACGCCGCCGCCGCCTGGGCCAGGCGGCGCGGGCCCTGTCTGCGGAGTACACCTGGGACCGCCGGGCGGAGCGGCTCGACGAGGCCTTCACGTCGGCGGTGTCAGCATGATTTCGGCATCACTCTTCACGGTCGCCCGGTGTCCCGAATGCGCCGTGGCCCTCACGCCTCAGCCGGCTGGCGCCGTGTGTCCCAGATGCCAACGGACATTTACTGACGCGAGTGGCTACCTGGATCTGCGTCCTCTGGAGGCGTTTCAGGAACAGACCAAGTATCTCGATGAGGCGCTGCACGTCGACGCGCGCCACGAAACCGTCGGCCCTCCGCTGCTGGGATCGAAGATCCGGAACGACCAACTGCGCGCGTTCCTGGACCTCGCGCCTGGCGATCGCGTCGTGGACCTCGGATGTGGCAGCGGCCGCGCGATGATCTGGAATCGCGACACGGGCGCGTCGTTCACCGGTATCGACATCAGCGCCTTCTTCGCCAAAGAGGCCCTGGACGAATGCGATCTTCTCCTGGGCGACCTCCGGCGCCTGCCCCTGGCGGACGAAGCGTTCAACAAGGCGTGGTCGCTCGACGTGCTCGAGCATCTGTCACCGCAGGCCCTGCACGACATGCTGTCCGAGGCCAGTCGAGTGCTGACGGATGACGGTGCGCTGTTCATCTACACGCACGTCCGTAAGAACGGCCCGCTCGCGCTGGGTGTCAGGCTCGTCAATCGCCTGGCCCACGGACTGGAACGCCTCGGCTTGATCGACCTGAGAACCGAACGGCTGCGGAAGTCGGATCATCTCAATCCCATTGCAGACCACGACGACCTCATTCGTGTGGCCTTCGCCGCCGGTTTCGATGTCGAGCGCATCACGTACTACACGCCGATCATCGGCGCATTCGCCGAGAACATCCTGATGCGCATGGCCGAGCGACTGATGGCGCGCCGCGGCAACGACCAGGGCGCCGCCGTGCGTGAGGCCAGGGCTCACGCCAAGGCCCGGCTGCGCCGGCGCGGACCGCTGTATTGGGCGACGCGGGCGATGACGGGCCTGATGTACCTCGACGTCCTGCTCTGGGGTCGCGTCCGGTCCGGCCCCTTTTTCGCGCGACTGCGTAAGCGGCCGCGCCAGGAGCGCTGACGTGCGCATCCTCTACGTGGCCATCGATCAGCAGGTGCCAGGCACCCTGGGCGGGTCCGTTCATGTGCGGGCGGTCGCGGGGGGCCTCGCGGCGCTCGGTCATGAGATGCATGTGGCCGTGTCGCCCGGTGGGCCGTGGCCCGAAGGACCCGTGCACTGGCACGCGATGGGCCCGCCGCTCGGCCGCCCCGCGTTGCGCTGGATGCGCGCCGGGGCGATTACCGAGCTGGCCAGACGGGTCCGCGCGCAGGTGGTGATTGAGCGGTACTACAACTTCGGAGGCGAGGGGGTCATGGCCGCGCGGCGTCTCGGCGTGCCGGCGGTGCTCGAAGTCAACGCTCCGATCGTCGACTACCCCGGATCAACGAAGTCGCGGCTCGACCGCGCGCTGCTGATCGAACCGATGCGCCGCTGGCGTGATGCGTTGTGCCGGCACACCGATTTGTTTGTCACACCCCATTCACAAATTCTGCCCGCGTGGGTGGACCCGACGAGAGTGCTCGAGGCCGAGTGGGGCGCTGACGTCGATCTCTTTCGCCCTGACGCGACGGGGCCGTTGCCGTTCCAGCGTGATCCCGACCGGGTGTTATGCGTCTTTGCCGGGGCGTTCCGGTCGTGGCACGGAGTCGTTCAACTGTCGGCGTCGCTCGCACGCCTCCATGCCCAGGGCGAACATCGCCTTGGCGCGGTTTTCATCGGTGACGGCCCCGAACGGGCGGCCGCTGAGCGCGCCGCGCGCGATATCCCCGGCATTACTTTCACCGGGGCGGTCCCCCACGATCGGCTGCCTGAGTGCCTCGCCGCCGCCGATATCGGGGTGGCACCTTTTGATCCGGCGAAACACAAACCCCTGGCGCTTGGATTCTACTGGTCGCCACTCAAGATATTCGAGTACATGTCGGCCGGACTTCCCGTCGTCGCACCGCGGCTGCCACGGATTGCCGAACTGGTGAGGGACGGCCACGAAGGGCTGCTCTACGACCCTTCCGATCCCAGGACGCTCGACACCGCGCTTGTGCAGCTCCTCGATCGCGCACTGCGTGAACGGCTCGGTGCGGCCGCGCGCAGCCGCGCGGTCGATCACTACAGCTGGCGGGCCCACTGTGCCGTGCTGGCGGTCAGGCTGAGCGCTCTGGTCGCAGCGGCCGCATCCTCTGGATCTGACCAATGACGCCGCTTCGTGTGTTGTTGGTCACCGATTCATTTCCTCCTGAGGCGGGCGGGTCGGGCTGGAGCACGTTCGCCCTGGCCCGCCAGCTCCGCGCGCGTGGCCACTCGGTAGCCGTGGTGCAGGCCAAGCCGGGCGGCGAGGACGATGTGCGTGAGACGGCCTACGACGATCTTCCGGTCACCCAGTTCTGCCGCCGGGTGCCGAACGTGCCAGTGGTCAGGAACGTCCTGAAGAATGAACGCCTCTGGAGCGCGTTGAGCCGGTATCTGACTGCGCGGCTGGCCTCAGCGCCCGCCGATATCGTTCATGCCCAACACGTCATGACGACCGTGCCGGCGGTGCGCGCCGGCCGGCGCGCCGGTGTACCGGTGGTGGCGACTGTCCGCGACTACTGGCCGGTGTGTTACTGGTCCGACCTCATCGTGAGCCCGTCGGCCACGGCGTTGTGTCCGGCCTGCAGCGTCAGTGGCATGCGCGCGTGCATTCCGCCGCGGGCGGGCGCGCTGGGGAAGGGTGCCTGGTCACTGATTCCCTACATGCGCCGGAACCTCGCGACGAAGCGCCGCGAGCTCGCGCATGCCGATGCGGTGATTGCCGTCAGCACCACGATTGCGCGGGACCTCCGTCGGCGCGCGCCGGAACTTGGGAACACACGTCTCGAGACCATCCCCAATCCCGTCGACATGTCTGAGTTGGAGCCCGCCGTGGCGGCGTCAGCGGCGCCCCATGTCTTGTACGCCGGCAAACTCGCCGTGAACAAGGGCGTGCAGTTCCTGCTGCCGGCGCTGGATGCCGCAGGAATCCGATGGCCGCTCGTGGTGATTGGTGATGGCCCATTGCGCGCGAGCCTCGAACACGAAGCCCGTCAGCGTGGCCGCACCGTGCAATGGCTGGGATGGCGCGATCGAACAGAGGTCCTGGCCGCGATGCGGGCCGCCACGTTGCTGGCGTTTCCCTCGTACGGGCCGGAGTCCCTCAGCCGCGTGCTCATCGAGGCCTCCGCCCTGGGCTTGCCCATCTCCGCCATGGACACCGGCGGCACGGGCGACGTGATCCAGCACGAAAAGACGGGCTTGCTGTCTGCCACGCCGGATGACTTCGCCCGCGACCTAAAGCGGTTGGCGGGTGACGCCACCCTGCGCGCGCGCCTTGGCGCCGCCGGTGCCGCACACGCCCGGGCCCACTTCGAAGCCTCCCTCGTCGGCGAGCGGGTAGAGGCTCTCTACGCGTCCGTCATCGCGGCACGGTCGAGGGACCGATGAATGCGCCTCTGAGAGTGGCGGTGCTTGCGCGCGCGGTCCGCCCGTTGCATGGCCTGGGCGGGTTGGAGCAGTCGGTGTACGACCTGGTACGGCACCTTGCCGCGCGTCAGGTGGAGGTCACACTCATCACCCCGCCTCCGTCGAGTGGGCAGACGGATTCGGCCAGCCCGTTTGCGCCGGCGCGCGTGACCTTGCGGCATGTGCCTTACCTGACGTTTCCATTCGCCAACAGGCGGGGCACCACCATCCTGGATCGGAGCACGGCCTATCCGCTGTTCGGCTGGCGGGCCGGGCGCGTCGCGCTCGCGCTCGCACGGGCAGGATCGATAGACGTCGTGCATGCGTTCGGCGCCAGCGGCCTGGGATACGCCCTGGGGCAGCGCCCTGGTGATCCGCCGTTGGTCGTGAACCCGCAGGGACTGGAGGAATTCGGCGCGTCCTCAGGCACGCCGCCGGGCCTGAAGCGGTGGGCCTATGCGCCGCTCCGCGCCGCCGTCCGCGCCACGACACGACGGGCGGCAGCCATCATCGCAACCGATCACGCCCTTGTGCCTGTGGTCGAGCGACACCTTCGGCCGCGACAGGGCCAATTGGTCGTGATTCCGAACGGCATCGACCTGGTTGACACGAGCGCACTGGCCGGTCCCGCCGATGGCCGGCGAATCCGCCGGCAACACGGCATCAGTGCCGAGACGATCGTGCTGCTCAGCGTCGGGCGCCTGGAGCACAACAAGGGATTCGATGTCATGGCCGCGGCCCTTGGAAGAGCCGCGCAACCAGGCGGGCCGCTCGACGGGCAGGAATGGCGCTGGGTCCTGGCCGGCACCGGTCCCTATCGCGCCGCAATCGAGGCGATCGTCGAGGCCCGGGGCCTGGGACGACACGTGTTGTTCGCGGGCCGCGTCTCAAATGCAGACCTGCACGCGTGGTACGAGGCCGCGACCGTCTTCGCGCATCCGAGTCGATACGAAGGCAGTTCGCTCGTCACGCTCGAGGCGATGGCCCACCGGCGCGCCGTGATCGCGACCCGCGCAGGAGGCCTCCCGGACAAGGTCCGTCCTGGCGTGAATGGCTGGCTCGTGGACATCGACTCCGCCGACGGCCTCGCGCAGGCGATCGCGGAGGTCGTCGCCGCGCGATCGGCACTCGCGGGGATGGGGGACGCCAGTCGACGGATCGTCGAAGAGGAGTTCTCCTGGGCCGTGCTGGCCGAACGGCAAATCGCGGACTACAACAACCTGCTCGGACGGACATGATGCCATTTACAATCAAGCCGTCGATGTCATCGTCCTCTCCGGCTCCTCGACACGTGCACCTGTTCCTCCTGTTGTGCATTCTCGCCCTGGGTGCCGCCCTGCGCTTCACGGCGCTCGGGGAGGGCATCCCGTTCGCCGTTGGCGTGGACGAGCCCGAGATCATGGAACGGGCCGTCCGGATGATGAAGACGGGTGACTTCCATCCGTACTTCTTCGACTATCCGGGACTCTACATCTACATCCAGTTCCTGACCGCCTGCCTCCGGTTCGTCGTGGGCGGCATCGGGGGCGCGTGGGCAAGCCTCAACGAGGTCGGCACGGCTGATTTCTACCTGTGGGGTCGCGCGGTCACCGCCACATTCGGCACTCTCACAGTACTTCTGGTGTACCGCGGCGCCAGCCGCATCTCGCCACTCGCCGGTTTGCTGTCGGCGGCCATCTTTGCCGTCCAGTCGATGCACGTTCGCGAATCGCATTTCGTCCTGACCGATGTTCCCACGACGTTCTTTGTTGCGCTCACATGGGTACTCGCGTTGCGGGCGCAGGAACATCACACACTGCGCGCGTTCTTCTGGACGGGCGTCGCGGCAGGTCTCGCCGCGGCGACGAAGTACAACGGCGGCGTTGCAGTTCTCCTGCCGATGCTGGTCCTGCTCATCGGCGCCGGCGACTGGTCGTGGAAGCTGCGTGCGCTTGCAACGGTGGTGATCGGCGCAGGCGTCGCGTTTCTGGCTGGGGCCCCGTACACCGTTCTGGCATTGCCGGAATTCCTGGATGCCTTCGCGAACCTTTCCTACATGTACGCCGTCGGCTCGCCGCCTCCGGAGCCGGGGTGGTTGATCTATTTCAAGCACCTGCGCCTGAATTTCTCGATGCCGGGCCTCCTTGTCGCGGGTGCCGGCCTGGGACTGGCGGCTCGCGCACTGTGGTCCCGGCGACGTGCCACTGCAACGTCGTGCTGGGCGATGACCGCTTCGTTTGCCGTGATCTACTTCTGGATGATTTCAGGACAACGGCTCACGTACGGTCGGTATCTCCTCCCGTTGCTGCCCTTCCTCAGCGTGCTGGCCGGTGGGGCGCTGGCAACGGGGTTGGAGATGTTGCATGCCCGGCAGATGCGCCCGGCCCGAGTCGCGGCCCTGGCAGCGGGGCTGTTGCTCGCTGTGTGCTGGACGCCGGCCGCGAACAGCGTCGCCACAGTGCTCGATGCCCGCAAAGTCAGCACGGCCGAACAGACCTACCAGTGGATCCTCGACCACGTGCCGCCGAGGGCCAGGATTGGTATCGAGACGCGCGGCATTCTGCTGAACCCTGATCAGTTCGAGGTCGAGAACTTCGTCCGACTCATCTACAAGGACTTTGCCGGCTATCAAGCTGACGGTTTCGAGTACCTGGTCGCCTCGTCACAGTCATTCGGCGCACCCATCTACACCGACCCGCCACAATCGGGAACGGCGATGCAGTACCGCGAATTGTTCGGGCGGCTCGAACCGCTGGTCACGTTTGTGCCCGATCGTGACCACCCTGGTGCGGAGTGGCGCGTCTTTCGCGTTCCAACGCCGTGACACGAGCTGCCATGCGAGTGCGCCTGGTGATCGGTACCGCCGCATGGTTCCTGCTCGCAAGCCTCATCGTTGAAGTCGTCGGACGACAGCTCACGCGGGTCCGATCGCTGCCCTGGCTCCCGGAGTCGCCTGAGGCGCTGATGCTCCTCGGCTGCGCCGCAACCGCCGCGCTGGTCCTGACGCAGCGACAACGTGCCACGGCGATCGTGCTCGCCGGTGCGCTCGCGGCGGGCCTGGCGTGGCAGCTTCAGACCGGCGCACGGCTCCAAAGCGACGCGTTCTACTACTACGCCTATCTTCGATCGATCGCATTCGATGGCGACGTGAGCCTGGCCAACGACTACCGTATGCTCGGCCAGGGCGACAAGCCGCAGTTGTTCGGCCCCACACGCACGGGCTACGCGCACTCAGCCTGGACCATCGGACCGGCCATTGTGTGGTCGCCGTTCTTTGCGGCGGGACACGTGGCAGCCACACGCCTGGCCGCCGCGGGACGAGATGTCGCCACTGATGGCACGTCGTATCCGTACCGCCAGTCCGTGGTCATCGCGGGTCTCTGCTACGCGCTCCTGGGCTGGTGGTTCACGCTGCGTCTCGCCGAACAGTGGTTCACCAGGCGCGAGGCCGCAACAGCCGTGGCGCTGATGGCAGGTGGCTCGTTCATGCTCTGGTACACCGTGGTTGAGCCCACGATGACCCACGCGCCTTCGATGGCGTCCGTGGCGGGATTCCTCTGGTGCTGGGCGGCGAGCCGCCAGCGGCGGACCCCACAGGCTCCGTCACGCACTCAGCTCGTCTGGTGGACCACGCTTGGACTCCTCGCCGGGTTGATGACGCTCATTCGCTGGCAGAACGCCCTCTTCGCCATCGTGCCGGCGTGCGATGTCGCCGTCGCACTCTGGCATGCCCGGCGTTCTCCCGGGCGCGAGTCCATCCGGTCGATCGTCACAGGCGGCCTGGCGTTCACGGCAGGGGCAACGATCGCCAGCCTGCCGCAACTCCTGGCCTGGCATGCGATCTACGGGACCTACTTCGCCGTCTCTCCCATCGGTCCCGTCATTCGCTGGACGATGCCGCAACTGGAACTCACCTTGTTCTCGTCGCGCAACGGCCTGCTCGCGATGTCGCCGCTCCTGTATGTCGCGGCCGTCGGCCTCGTGGGATTCACCGTGCGCCATCGGGCGGCGGGACTGCCACTGCTGGCCGCCACCGCGGTGATGGTCTACTTCAATGCGTCGATTCAGGACTGGTGGGGCTCGGACGGCTTCGGCGGCCGGCGGTTTGATGGCGTGGTGCCCATTCTCACCCTGGGGCTGATCGTCTCGTGGCAGTGGCTGCGGAGCCTGGCGGCAAAGCGGCCTCGAACCCTGATCGGTGCCGGTCTCGCGGGCGCGATTCTCTGGAATCTCACGCTGATGTCGGCGGCGCACCGTGGCGTCGTCCGGCTCGGCGAAGCGATTCCATTTGGTCCGGTGGCCGGTGACCAGGTGCGCACGCTTCACTCATGGATCGGGTATCCGTTTTCGGCGCCCGCCAACTGGTGGTTCGCCTGGCGGAACGACATGTCGGTGGCGTCGTACGACGTGGTGCGGCCGTCATACTTCCTGGGCGACCCGAGGCAACCGTACGGCCGCGTCGATCTCGGTGGCGCCGACGAGCCCCTGCTGGGTGACGGATGGGGCGCGCCGGAACGTGACGGTGAGACGACGTTCCGATGGGCTCTCGGCGACGCGCAGCTGCGTGTCCCGCTGGCGCACGCGTCGGCTCTGGACGTGCAACTGCGCCTGCGCGCATTCTCCTTCGGAGGCGCCCCCGTCCAGCGCGTCACCCTGGACACGGGTCTTGAAACGTTCGGCCCATTCAGCGTGGGCGAAGAGTGGCAGGTCGTCTCGATTGCCACCGGGGCATCGGCATGGCGCGCGGGCGTCAACCACGTCCGCCTTCGTTTCGCGCGAGCGACCCGCCCCGTCGACGTGGGCGCTGGCGGCGACACCAGAGCGCTGGCGGCAGCCGTCGACTTTCTGCGGGTGAGCCAGCGATGAGGATGCGGGCGCTGCCGATCGCCGGCGTCGGGTTGGTCGCCGGGGGACTGCTTGATTTGATCCTTCGTCAACTCACCCGTCTTCCTCTGGCGCAGTGGGCCGGCGCCGACGCGGGCGGCACACCAATGTTGAGCGTCGTGGCCGTGGTCGCCGGCGCGGGACTCCTCCTCGCCAGCGCAGCGCCTCGTGCCCGTGCGTCCCGCACCGCCGCCGTGCTGGCGGCCTGTTTCGCCGCCGGCATCGCCGCGCAACTGCAACTGGGCGCGCGCCTGCAAAGCGACGGCTTCTACTACTTCGCCTTCACCCGATCCCTCTGGTTCGACCACGACGTCGATCTCACAAACGACTACGCACTGCTCGGGCTGGATGACGCCCAGCATCAGTTCCTTCTGGAACCGACGGTGACCGGCTATGCCCAGAGTGCGTGGGCAATCGGACCTGCGATCGCATGGGCACCGTTCTTCGGAGCAGGACACCTGGCAGCGACGGCGCTCGCGGCAGGCGGCCGTGACATCAAGACCGATGGAACCTCCTTCCCCTACCGGCAGGCGGTCTGTCTGGGCGGGCTCTTCTACGGCCTGCTTGGACTCTGGTTGGCGTACCGGCTGGCCAGACGCTCATGCGACGCCCGCGCCGCCACCCTTGCCGTGGTGGCGGTTGGCCTGGGCTCATTTGTGCTCTGGTATCTCGTCCGCGAACCCACGATGAGCCACTCCGTGTCGATGGCCGCGGTCGCGGCCTTCACGCTCACCTGGACCAGGATTCGGTCCCGCGACGACTGGCGGTCGCTCGTCCTGCTTGGTCTGGCAGGCGGCGTAATGGTGATCATGCGGTGGCAGAATGCGATCGTCCTTGTGCTGCCGTCACTACTGTTCCTGCGGCAGCCCAGGCGCTTCGCCCTGTTTGGCCTGGGGGTTTTCGCCGGCACGCTGCCACAGATGCTGACGTGGCACGCGCTCTACGGCGCCTGGATCACCCAGCCACCCGTGAGTCCGCGGATGTTCTGGATGCATCCGCAGTTAATCGACGTGTTGTGGTCCTCACGCAGCGGACTGTTTGCCACGTCACCCGCGCTCTACCTCGCGGCGCTCGGCCTGCTGCCGCTCTGGAAACGCCACCGTGCCCTGGCCGCGGCCGGCCTGCTGACGTTTGCATTGATGGCCTGGACCAATGCCGCCGTGGAGGACTGGTGGGCGGGGGCCAGCTATGGCGGCCGTCGCTTTGACAGCCTGATTCCGTTTCTCGTGCCCGCTCTTGCCGCCGCCATCGTCGTCAGCCAGCGCGCTATCGCAAGACGACCTGCCGCCATGGCCGCCATCCTGCTGGGATTGCTGGTCGTGTGGAACGTGTCCCTGATGGCTGTCGCTCGCGGAGGAACCTATCGAATCGGGCAGATTGTGTCATTCGCCGATCTCGGGGCAGCGCAGGCCACGACCCTCCACGGGTGGTTCGGTCACCCGTGGTCCATGCCCGCGAACCTCGGCTTCGCGTGGCGCAATGGCGTGGCCCCGGAACGATTCGACCTTCTGCGACCGAATCGCTTCCTGGGCGATCCCACCCGTCCCTACGGCCGGGTGGATGTGGGCGCCGGCGACGAGGTGTACGTTGGGGCCGGATGGTACGGACCCGAACGCGACGGTGACATCACCTTTCGCTGGGCCGAGGACAGGGCCGATGTTCTGGTGCCTCTCGACCACGCCGCGCCGCTCCTGGTGCAGCTTCAGCTGCGGTCATTCGACTACGAGGGCGCACCGCCACAGCGGATCTCGATCGACATCAACGGTCACGTGATTGAGGGTCCAGAAATCGAGGGGATCTGGCAGCGGGTCGAATTGGCGACCAGCGCCGGGTGGTGGCAGGCCGGCATCAATCGCGTCTCGCTGCGATTCACACGCGCCACCAGGCCTTCCGACGTCGGCGGGCAAGACGGCAGGCGGCTGGCCGCGGCTGTCGACTTCGTTCGCATTCAAGTGGACGACCGCCGGTAGCCCACCGTCGGATCAGAATGCCTCGCCGATGCTCAGATGGAACTCCCAGCCCCGTTCGCGTTTTCCGCTGACAAATCGACGGTCGAGCTTGAATCCGAAATCCAGGCGGAGCGGCCCCAACGGGGACCGGTAGCGGACACCCAGTCCGACAGAACCCCTGAAGTCGGCAGGCCTGATGTCGCCCGCGCGCGCGAAGACGTTTCCGCCATCGATGAAGCCGACCAGCGATACCGTAGGCCACACCAGTGTGCGCACCTCGCCATTGAGGACCACCAACCCGTTGCCGCCATTCGACAGGCCTGCGGCATTGAGCACACCCGGCACTCCGAGTCGATCCTGCTGATAGCCTCGGACACTGGTGCTGCCGCCCGAGAAGAAGCGCCGCCCGGCCGGCAGGTCGGCCACGGTCTCCGTGATGCGTTCCCCATCAGCGTCCGCCAGTTGCTGTCCGTCAGCGCCGAGGCGGGTCACCTGCCTGGCAAACCCTCGCGCCAGGCCCACCTGCACCCGGCCGGCCAGCACGACACGATTGGCTCTCGTGACGCGCCGGAATCCGGTCGCCTGGAAGACCGTCTTCACGAAACCCACCTCGGACCCCAGCGACCTCGAGGCAAGCTCCGCATCCACACTCACCCAGCCTCCACTCGTGGGATCCAGGACGTCATCCCGGTTGTCCCACACGATGCCGCTCGAGACGGAAGACAGACGAATCTGCGGAAACAGGCGGTCGATGAGGGGCTGATCTTCTGTGGAGATCCTCGTGTCAAACAAGCGGGTCGAATCCAGCGCATACCGGCCGAAGATGCTCATTCTCCTGGACACACGCCGCAGGGCCTCGGCATTCGCCGCGCGCCGCACGAACGTAAACGACGTGCGAATCGCGCGTTCGGCGGTCGCGCTCACCACCACATCGGTATTCGACCGCCAGGCGCGCGCTTCGCGATAGCTGGCCGTCACCCGGTACTCGCTCAGGCCGAAACCGCGCCCATCACGCGACGAATCGGCCGGCTCGTTGTTCGGACGGAAGCTGACGCGGGAAAACAGGTTCACCGATCGATTTCCACCAAACAGATTTCGCCGTCCCAGTTCCAGGAATCCGCGCGGGGCGAACTCGAACCGATCTTCAACGCCCGTGTCGATCGTGCGAAGCCGGCGGCCAAACTCAAGCCCCCCGCCGTAACCGATGGTTGTGGCCGCCGCTTCCTCGACCTGAACAATCACATCGACGCGATTGTCATCAACAGCGCCAGGCGCCGGGCTGATATTGACCCTGCGGAAGATCGCCAGCTCGTTGAGCTGCCGTTGGCTCTCGGCGCGCTCGGCCAGGCCGAAGGGCCTGCCGGGCTTCAGGGTGACCTGATTCAGAATGGTCCGGGTGTTCACGCGCGAGTTGCCGACGACGATGACGTGGTCAACGATGGTCTGCGCGCCCTCGACCACCGTGAATGTCACGGTGAACACCGGGCCGTCCGCCAGGTTCGCACGCACGGACGCGGACAAGAAACCGGCGTTGCGGTAGAGCGTCTCAATCGCCAGTCGATCCTGCCGGACCTGACTGTCGCGCAGCGGCTGTCCAGACCGCGATCGGATGGCGCGGCGCACGTCGGCCTCGGGAATCTGGCTCACCCCCGTCACGATCACCTCCCCGACGGACCTCGCGGGGCCTTCAACGATCGTGAGATACACGTTGACTTCACCGATCTGATCGTCGCGTGTCGCCGGGACCTCTTCCGGGATGACATCCACGCTGGCCGCGAAACCGGCGAACGCGTACGCCGCCACAAGGGCCTGAACGCGCGCGTCCACCTCGTCCTCCCGGTAGGGTTCGCCCAGCCGCAGCGCGAGCAACTCGTGCACGTCAGCCTCGTCGAAATACGACTCACCGCTGACTGACACGGCCCGCAGTTGGTATCGCCGGCCGCGCTGGACGTTCACCGTGACCAGGACACGATCCGCCTCCGGCTGCTCCAGGCGCTGCACGTCGACGCGCGCCCGCCAGTACCCCTCACGCTGCAGGGCGCTGCGAATCCGGAACGCCGAATCCTCGAGGAGATCGTCGTCGGCGGAGTTCTCGCGGCGGATCGGAATCCATTGATCGAGTCCCCCCGAGGGCAACGGATCACCGGTAGCCACGATGTCGACAATCGGCCCAGCCTCGACCGTCAGGGTCACATCGACCACCTCGCCGTCGCCAATCGCGAAGTGGCTGGCCGACGCCTCATAATGGCGACGGGCGCGCAGCCCTTCCGCGACGGCCCGTAGCCCGTCTTCGAGCGCGCGGCGCCGGTACGGCGCTCCCGTACTGATCCGGACCGCACGAATGACTTCCTCTGCTGACAGCGGCGAAGCGCCGGTCACCGCAATGCCGCCAATCCGCTGTCTCGGCCCGGCCTCCACGTCGAAGACGAGCGAGGACCGGTGCGCCTCATGGGTTGACTCGAGCGACGGCGTCACCCTGGGCCGGAAGAACCCTTCGTCGGCGAGCAGTCGCGCAACGGCCGTCGCGGCCGCGCTGACGACAATCCCCGACAAGCGGCCGCCGGCCTGCTCCAGCACGGCCCGCTCAAGCGATCGCCGATCCAGGCCGAGCGTTCCGCGAAATTCGATTCGATCGATGGGATGCCGCGGACTCAGCGAGAACACCAGGATGACTCCGTCGCCATCGGGTATCGCCGATACCGTCACCGTTTCGAAGCGGCCGAGGCTGCCGATGTGCGCGAGGGTCTCGCGCACGTCACCCTCAGAGAGGGGCGTGCCCACACGCACGGCAAACAACGCAGCCAGCCCGGTTTCGTTGACCGGTTGCCCCTCGATTTCGATGCGCACCGCGGTCGTCACCCGTCCTACCCACGCACTGACATCCGGCACGGATTGAACCAGCTGGGCACTCGCGGCCATCGGCAGGATCGAAGTGGCGATCACCAACGCCGCCCGGAGAACACGCACCTGTAACTGCCGCATCGTCAGAATCTGTACCGCACTCGAAAATCGAGCGCGAAGGTGCCGTCTTCGTTGCGCGACAGCACCCAGGACATGCGCTCGTTCTGGGCGTACTCCAGCAGGAGAATTTCGTGATCGAGGGTCGTGTTGTCGAGAGAGCGCGAGTAGGTCAGATAGACGCGTTGTGAGATGCGCCTGCCGACGGTGACACGGGCCCCGGGGTTAAGCGTCTGCAAGGAAGCGTCAGGGCCAAGCAGCGGTGTCACACTGAATGTGTCCACAAGGCCGGTGCGCTCCACGACGCGGCCGACCTGCGTGGAGATCGGACTGGCGACCAACTGCGCCACCATGGAGGACATGAGCTGATTCTGAGCTTCCTGCGCCTCCAGAGCACGCAATTCAGCGCGCTGAAGATTGGGATTCTGCCCGAGAATGAGCGACATGACATCTGTCTCCGACAGCGGCGGATCGGCGTCCAGATTGTAGGTGAATTGATCCAATGTGCCCTGGAAGGTCAGCGTCAGGCGATATTCCTGCAGGGGCTGCCGAATCTGCGTCCGGGCTTCGATGACGAAGTAGGGCTCGATTTGATTCGGATTCAGGAACTCGACCGAGCCATCAATCGTGTACCGGTTTCCGAGAAACTCCGTTTCGCCGCGATCGATGTCGACACGACCTGACAGCGCGGGATTGTCGAGAGTGCCCGTCAGCGTCAGGTCAGGTGAAACGATGATTGTTGCGTCACTGTCGTCGATCACCAGAAGGCGCTGCCCCACCAACTCGACGTCGAAACTGATGGGCAACTCGGTCGGCACCGCCGGCGCGGCAGCGGATGCCAGATCGGACCCGCCCCCGGACGCGAACCCGAGCAATCCCGCATTACTCTGCAAGCGGCGGGTGTACCGGGCCTGTCGCACCGTCACCCGGCCGGCCAGGACCGTGTCCGCCGTCGTGCCCGTCACCGAAAGATCGGCGTCAACAATCGAGCGAAAGCCCTCGGGGAAACGGAGGTCCAAACCATCACCTCTGGCCGTCACGTTGAAGGCGCTGGGCACAAAACCCTCCAGGCCGATCGAACCGCCGAAGATGATTTCGCCCCCGCCGCTCCGCCCGCCCGTGCCCATGTGCGCGCGCAGCCCGTCAACCCTCACGCCGGATTCGTCAAACTGCACCGCGCCGTGAATGTTGTCGAGGCTGTGGGGGAACGAGAAATGCCGCAACCGGCCATCCACGATCGTTGCCCGCCCTGCGTAGACGGGCGCCTCGAACGTGCCGGTCACACGGGCGGCCACTGTCGCATCACCGGAACTGCGCACGTCCTGCACCACACCCTGCAGAATGGCCAGGTTGCTCGTCCCGTCGATGGACACGTCAAGTGTGGACATGGCGCGATTCACCTGGCCGCCAAAAGTCAGGCTCGTCCCCTCCCCCGCCAGCGTGAACGCGCCGGCCGACCCGGCGCAGGGCCCGGTCACCGAGCCGGGCACGACACCACAAATCGTCAGCACATCTTCGAGGAAGGACATGCGGATGGGCACGCGCACGTCATCGCGGTCGACGGGGTTGGACAACGTGTAGTCAAACAGGCGCAAGTCAGCCCGATCGAGTGTCAGGTCCACACCGAGCCGAGACAGATTGGCCAGCTCGCCCCTGATGCGCACCGCCCCACTGACGACGGCCTGCGTGTAGGGCGAGAGCTGAGGCGCAACAAAACGCAGGTAGGGATCAATCGAGGTCTCGTTGAAGCGCAGCGAGACCTCCGCGTCGTACGTGTCATTCATCGCCACCTGGCCCGATCCCGACACCGCAAGACGGTCGGACGCCACATCGAGGCGCTCGATCGTCACAGCGTCCTCCTGAATGATCAGGTGTGCGGTGGCCTGGCCAATCCCTTCATCCGCCCAGAACAAATCAGCGACGCGCCCGTCCCACTCGTATCGGGGATGCTCCGTGCTGCCACTGCCCAGCATGGTGAAGTTCAGGACGCCGGTCAGGTCGGCATCCGGAACGGTGAAACTGACAAGCGACTCCACCGGAATCTTCTCGCCGTCGAAGGTGAAGCTGTAGGTCCCCCACCCGCCTTTGGTCTCCGGCCATCCGATATACGCCGCGCCACGCACGAACCCTGTGCTCTTGATGAGTTCAGCGCCATCAACCCGCATCCCCTCCGTCTCGAACGAGAGGCGGCTGGTAAACGACTCAAAGGTCTCCTCCCATGCGGTTCCAGGCTCGACACGCAGGACGCCGAATCCCTCCGGTCCACGGTATCGGCCATAGATCCGGATGTCTGCGAACATCGTTCCCTCGACCGGCCAATCGTCCAGTTCGAAGAAGTGCCGCCAGTCAACCAGAGGCCAACTTTCCGCGGTAATCCTGGCGTCAATTTCTTCGCCGCCATCGGCGCGGGGGTATCCGAGCGAGTACTTGCCGTCGGCAGCGAGCCGCGACGTGCCTTCACCGAGGCGGCTGTTCGTCACGGTGACGTAACTATTCTCGACGGACACGTCGGCTTGCCCCCGGCCCCACACCACATCCCACGCACGCAGCCCCTCACCTTCGAAGTGGCCGACAATCAGCGGACGGCTGAACCAGCGGGTCAGCGTGCCGTCAAACACGCCTCGCCCGCCGATTTCGATGGCCCCTGTCGGCGACCCAAACGCCGTCAGGACCGCGGCGAGCAGCCGATCGGTCGCCTGCCAGTCGGTGCTGACCACGCGAAGCGGAATATTGGCGTTGTCGTGCCATCCGGTGAGACCCTGAAACGACAGGTGGGTCTCCGGAGTGGCGAGCCAACTGTCAGCCAGTTCGATGCTGTCCGGCGTCAGGCTGTACGTCACGCGGCCGCCAACGGGCGCAGGCCCCAGCGGCCGTTCCTTGACAAACGGATCCTCCTTCGGCGCGAACGTCGCGGACTCCGGCAGCGCGGCCTCAGCCAGCGCACGGCCGTCGGACGGCCTGGCTCGGATTTCGCCGTCGCCGCGCATGTCGGCGAATCGGCCGCTCGGCCATGTCAGGGTCTGCCAGCCGTCGGCGCGGCTGCCGAATTCAAAACCCTCCCAGGCCATGGCCCTTCCGAACGCGGCCAGGTCCACATCCTGATAAGTGAGGGACAGGTCGGCAACCGTGCCGCGCGCGTCGCCGCGGCTGTCGAGGGCGTAGGACAGCCGCATGTCTCCGTCGTAGAAACCGCTCTTCGCGCCCACGACCTCGAGCCGGCTCGGGACCCATACCGCTCGTCCGGTGAGTCCGGGAAACTCCAGACCACTCACGTTGAGGGCCGGAGTGGCGAAGGAGCCGTTCACATCGTAGTCACCATTCTGAAACTTGCTGAACGTCCCGTTGAATTCCCCGCGGCCGACGGCCGTGAAATCCTGGCCGAAGAAGAAGATCTCCTTCATCCGGGCCACATCGAACGTCGTCTGGAAACTCAGGCGTTGTTGGGGCCATTTGTCGGCCTCGATCTGGCCGCGCATCCGGCTGCGTGAACCGTCGGCCACGAGTTCGAGTTCCTGCACGTCGATGATGCCGCCGTCGTCGAATCTCAGTCGCGCGGTCATCGAGTCGAGGCGCATCGGCTCATAGTGAAGAATGTTGTTGACGCCGCCCCGAACGTCGATGGTGGCGACGTATCTGTCGATGTTGCGCGCCCGTGTGAAATTCACCGTCGTGTCTTCGAAGATGATTTCCCACGGCTGCGCGTGGTCCATCAGCCGAAACCTGCCGCCGCGCGCCCAGACATAGTTGACGGTGGTCGTGAAGCGCTTCGGTCCTGGCGGTTGTGGGCCCGGCTTGAGCCGCGGCAGGTTGTTCCGGTTGCCGGGAAAACCTTCGAGCGTGATCGCCCATCCGTCCATCTCCACTTCGAGAATCAGTTCGCGCCGGAACATCGTCCACCAGGGAACGGACACGGTGATGCGGTCAGCCTTCAGGAAGGGGATGGCGTCGGACGTGAGCCCTTCAATCACCACGTCGTCGACCACGAACCGGCCAGGCCTCAACGCCGCACTCAGCCGGCCGATGTGCATCGGCCGTTCGAGATACTCGGACGCCATCTGTTCAGCACGGGTCTTCAGGTAGGGGCCAAGATCGATCGTGAACAGGGACACGAGCAGCGCGGCACTGACGGCGGCCAGCACCAGCATCGCTCGCCGCGACCATCGCAGCGCATGCCATCGCCGTCGCGGCGAATTCCGCGGCACGGTCGACTGCGTCTCGACGTCGGTCACCCTCTCAGCTTACCCGAGCCCGACACTACTCGATGACCACGAGCAGACGGCCCGCCTCAACCGAGGACCCTTCGGTGACGGCCACCTCAGTGACGGTGCCGGCCTTGGGCGCCGTGAGTTCGTTCTCCATCTTCATCGCTTCCACCACCAGAAGCCCCTGGCGATGCTCGACTTTGTCCCCGGGCTTGACCAGCACACGCAGCACACGGCCGGGCATCGGCGCCGTCACCCGCTGCTCGCCGTCTGCCCCGGCCCGGTTCTGCCGTCCCCGCGCATGGCGCTGGCCATCCACGACGACGGCGACGTCGAGGTGCGGCAGCTGGATCAGCCATTCGCCACCGGACCGTTCGGTCGCGGCGGCATCGAGCGAGCGGCCACCAGCCTGGAAGACGACAGACAAGCCCAGGGCGGTCGGTTGCGCTTCGAGCTCATGGACCTGACCGTCAACGACCACGCGGAACTTCCCGCCCTCGGCCGCGCGATCGACCCCGACCGTGCGCTGACGGCCGGCCACGTCAACTTCGAACTTCATCGGAGGGCCTCCGTGCGCGCCGCACGCCGCCAACCGCCGGCCGCCGGCGTGGCGACCCCGGCCGACGCCTGATGCGCACGAAACCACGCGGCCAGCGCCGCAACGATGGCGACATCATCGGCGTCATCGCTGGTCGCCTCGACAAAGGCCTGGCCCTTTCGCTCAGCCAGCAGCGTGTCAAGGTAGGTCGTGTCGAACTGTCCCGAGATGAACTCAGGCCGCGCCGCAAGCCACCGGAAGAACGGCAGTGTTGTCCGGACACCAATCACCCGGTACTCATCGAGCACCCGTGACAGCCTGGAGATTGCCTCGGCTCTGGAGTCGCCGGACACGATCAGCTTCGCGATCATGGAATCGTAGAACAGCGGAATCTCGAAACCGGCGGCGACCCCGCGGTCGTCTCGCACGCCGGGTCCTCCGGGCACGCTCAGCGCGCGCACGAGTCCCGGCGACGGCATGAACCCTTGATCGGGATCCTCCGCGTAGAGCCGGCACTCGATCGCGTGACCCCGCGGCGTGATGGCCCGCGCCGGATCGATCGTCAGCCGCTCGCCGAGGGCAATGCGCAATTGCCACTGAACCAAGTCGATGCCGGTCACGACTTCCGTCACCGGGTGCTCCACCTGGAGACGCGTGTTCATCTCGAGGAAGTAGAAGTCCCCGTCTTCATCCAGCAGGAACTCGATGGTGCCGGCACTTGTGTACCCGACCGTGCGCGCAACCGCCGCCGCACACTCGGCCATCGCCCGGCGAGTGGGTTCTGTCAGTGCCAGTGACGGCGATTCCTCCACCACTTTCTGATGACGGCGCTGAATCGAACACTCGCGCTCCACAAACGGCACGACCGTGCCAAATGTGTCGGCCAGGAGTTGAATCTCGATGTGCCGGGCTTTCAGCAGGAGCCGTTCAAGATAGACGGCGGCGTCACCAAACGCCGATCCCGCCTCAGACCTGGCCGTCTGAATTGCCGCAGACAGGTCTGCCGGGGATCGCACGGTGCGCATGCCCTTTCCGCCACCACCGGCAACCGCCTTGACGAGCAGGGGATACCCGATACGCCGGGCCTCCGCCGCGATCATGGCATCCGGCGCATCGTCTGCGAATGGGTCCTCGGTTCCAGGCACGACAGGCACGCCGGCCGCCGTCGCCACTCGGCGCGCTGCCGTCTTGCTGCCCATTTGCGCGATGGCACTGGGTGACGGCCCAACGAACGTCAGACCCGCGTCAGCACAAGCCTGAGCGAAGTCCTCGTTTTCGGCGAGAAACCCGTAGCCTGGATGGACGAGCGACGCGCCACTCCGGACGGCGACATCGACGATCTTGTCGATGCGGAGATAGCTGTCTGCCGCCGGGCCTGGCCCGATCGCATGCGCCTCGTCCGCCAGCCGCACGTGCAGCGCCGTCCGGTCACACTCCGAGTACACGGCGACCGTGCCGAGACCCAACTCCCGGCAGGCGCGCATGACGCGCACGGCGATCTCACCACGGTTGGCGATGAGGACTTTCGTGCGTCGTGTCACAACGGTATGTTGCCGTGTTTCTTGGGCGGATTCTTGTCGCGTTTGTTCTCGCAACTGGCCAGCGCGGCGATCAGTTTGGCTCTCGTCAGACGCGGGGGGATCACCTCATCGACATAGCCGCGCGAGGCCGCGACGAACGGGTTCGCCAGTTTCTCGCGGAATTCGCTGGTCAGCTGGTTCCGCATGGCCGCCGGGTCCTCAGCCTCCTGCAGTTCGCGTCGGTAGAGAATATTGACCGCGCCCTCCGGGCCCATCACGGCAATCTCAGCCATCGGGTAGGCAAAATTGAAATCGGTGCGAATGTGCTTGCTCGACATCACGCAATACGCGCCGCCATACGCCTTCCGGGTAATCACCGTAATCTTGGGCACCGTGGCCTCGGCGAATGCGTACAGGAGTTTGGCGCCGGCGCGGATGATGCCGCCGTGCTCCTGACGCACGCCCGGCAAGAACCCGGGAACATCCTCGAAGGTCACAAGCGGAATATTGAAGGCGTCACAGAACCGCACGAATCTCGCGGCCTTGACCGACGCATCAATATCCAGGCATCCGGCCAGGACCTTCGGCTGGTTGGCGACGACGCCAACCGATCGCCCGCCGAGACGGGCGAAACCACAAATGATGTTCTGGGCGAAGTACTGATGCACTTCAAGAAACACCCCGTCATCCACAACCACATGAATGAGGTCGAGCATGTCGTACGGCTGATTCGGCTGCTCGGGAACAAGGGTGTCGAGGGCGTCGTCTTCGCGATCAACGGGATCGGCTGTGGCCAGCCTGGGCGTCTCGTCCAGGTTGTTTGATGGCAGATAGCCGAGCAGGTCCCGAATGAGCAGGATGCACTCGCGGTCAGAGGGCACCGCGAAGTGCGCGACGCCACTGGTGGCGTTGTGCGCCATCGCGCCTCCCAGCTCCTCCTTGGTCACGTCTTCGTGGGTCACGGTCTTGATCACATCTGGGCCGGTCACGAACATGTAGCTCGTGCCCTCGACCATGATGTTGAAGTCTGTGATGGCCGGTGAATACACCGCGCCCCCAGCGCAGGGGCCCATGATGGCCGAAATCTGCGGAACCACGCCGGAGGCCATGGTGTTGCGGAGGAAGATATCGGCATACCCCCCCAGGGACACCACACCCTCCTGAATGCGGGCGCCGCCGGAGTCGTTGAGGCCGATGACAGGCGCGCCCATCTTCATCGCCAGGTCCATGACCTTCACGATCTTCGCGGCATTCGTCTCCGAGAGCGACCCGCCGAACACGGTGAAGTCCTGGGCAAATGCGTAGACGGGGCGTCCATCGACGCGCCCGTGACCCGCGACGACGCCATCGCCGGGCACCAGTTCCTTCTCCATGCCGAAGTCACGGCACCGGTGCGTGACCAGTTTGTCGAGTTCCTCGAACGTGCCGGCGTCGAACAACAGGTCGACGCGCTCACGCGCGGTCAACTTCCCGCCGTCCCGTTGGCGGCGCTGTCGTGCCTCGCCGCCTCCGGCTTCCGCCCGGCGCTCGAGTTCCGCGAGCCGTTCCTGTGGCGTCATCACGATCGGGCCGCCTGAGCTTTCTCCCAATCCTTCAAGAACTTCTCAAGGCCAATGTCAGTCAGCGGGTGCTTGAAACACGCCTCGACCACGGCGGAAGGACACGTGCATACGTCAGCGCCCATACGGGCCGCCTCGAGAATGTGCATCGGGCCGCGCACGCTCGCGACGAGCACCTCGGTGGCAAAGCGATGCGCCTCGAAGATCTCGACGATTTGCCGGACCAGGCCCATGCCGTCGGACGCGATGTCATCGAGCCGTCCGACGAATGGACTGACGTACGCGGCTCCAACCTTGGCTGCGATCAGGGCCTGCGTGGCAGAAAAAATGAGCGTGACGTTGACGCGAATGCCTTCGCCCGCCAACAACTTGGTGGCGCGCACGCCATCACGGGTGAACGGCACCTTGACGACCACATGGGCATCGATCGCGGCCAGATCGCGTCCTTCAGCCACCATCGCTTCCCACGCCGTGGCGACGACCTCGGCACTGACGGGCCCCTGCACGACCTCACAAATGCGCTTGATGATGGCCCGTGGATCGCCTCCTTCTTTGGCCATCAGCGACGGGTTGGTCGTCACGCCATCAACGATGCCAAGAGGCATCATGGCCTCGATGTCCTTCACGTTCCCTGTGTCGAGAAATATCTTCATTGCAGCACCACTCTGTTCGTCAACGCGCCGACGCCCTCAACATGCACCGTCACGGAGTCGCCCGGGGTTATGGGTCCGATGCCAGATGGCGTTCCGGTCGAAATGATGTCGCCGGGCATCAGCGTCATGACCGAGGTGATAAAGGTAATGAGTTCGGGAATGGTGAAGATCAGTTCACGCGAGCGCGAATCCTGACGCAGTTGGCCGTTGACGTAAGCCCGCACACTCAAATCGCGCCCGTCCAGTCCCACAGCCACGCACGGACCTATCGGCGCAAACGTGTCGAACCCCTTGCATCGCGTGTACTGCCCGTCCTTGTTCTGGAGATCTCGCGCGGTCACGTCGTTGACGGCGATGAGGCCCAGAACGTAGTCCTGCGTCTCCTGCAGCGGCACCCGGTACGCGCGTTTGCCGATCACGATGCCCAGTTCAGCTTCGTGATCGATCCGCCCTGCCCAGGACGGCACGCAGATCGGGTCCCCGGGCCCGATGACCGAGGTGGACGGCTTGATGAACAGCAGCGGCTCCTCGGGCAACGGCTTCTTCTGCTCGAGCGCGTGGTCCTTGTAGTTCAGGCCCACACACACGATCTTGGAAGGCTGCACCGGTGCGAGCACCCGCGCGCCCTCTGACGGAATCTCCGGCCCCTCGGACCACTCCCCGAAGATGTCACCCTCGACAAGACGCCAGGTGCCCTCTCGTTCCGCGGCGTGCCTCGGCACGCCCTCATGTTCAAAACAATACAGACGAATCATTCGTTATCCTGCGGCGTGAAGCGTTCAATCGTAAACCCCTGAGAGCGCGCGCCCTCGTTTCCGGCCGTGTCGACCGCGACGACAAAGTACACGTACCGGACGCCAGAACGTACCGTCGGGTCTGGCCACTGAAGCGACGTAATGGGCTTCGGCGTGAGCAGTACCGGCGTCTCGCTGGCTCCCTCGGCCCGCAGCACGAGGTAGCCGGCGAGGTCAGCCGCCGTGACCGCGTCCCACAGGAGGGTGACGCCATCGGGACTGGACACCGCCTCGAGCCCGGTCGGGGCAGGAGGCCCGAACGTGTCCACGGGCGTCTCGCACGTCGGGCCCACCGTCGCGCTCTCGATGGACACGGCACCGCGCCGGATGACCTGACGAACGACAAAACAACGCTCCACGCCGAATGCGACCGGCGTTGACCACGACCCGGTCGTAATGGGCGCCTCCTGGACTGGAGCCGGCTGCTCCTCGCCGCTCCTCGTCGTTTCAACGACGCTCACGGAGGCCCCCGGCTCGCGAGTGGTCCACTCCAGCTTGAGCGTGGATTCCGTGTAGGTCATCTCCAGCGGGCCCGGTGCCTCTGGCGCGGGACCGAACGGAACAGCCAGGACTGGCGACGGCCTCCCCGGTCGACGCCGGTCCGACACGCCGACTGCCGCGTAGTACCGGGTCGGCAGGGTCACGCGCGTCAGAGGCACAATCAGTCCCGTCGGCCGGAGGG
The DNA here is from genome assembly GCA_024640135.1 of Acidobacteriota bacterium. Classification (GTDB taxonomy): domain Bacteria; phylum Acidobacteriota; class Vicinamibacteria; order Vicinamibacterales; family SCN-69-37; genus SYFT01. The sequence goes on along the minus strand of JAHEFO010000003.1, from coordinate 21,548 downwards.
GCATCCAGAGTGGGCGCTGAGCCGCGACGCGAGCCCGCTGCTCGCGCGTCAGGTCCAACTCGCGCGGCGCGGCGGCCGAGATCGTCTCGCTCCACACCGCCAACTCGCCGGGGCCTGGCCGCGGATCGGGTGGGCCCTCGGCCGCAGGCACCCCGGGCTCATCGGAGGCTTCGGGTACGGGACGGACCGCGATCGTGCCCACGAGGTTCTCCTGCCGGACAAGCTGGGCGATGGTCGGGACTACCGATCCAAAGGGGAGCGTCCGAGCGTAAATCTCCACGCCTCCAACCGACACGGCCGTGGCGGGATCCGTGTTTTCGGCGGGCACCATCAGGCGCAGGGTCACGCGGTCACCCACGCGGCTTGCGAACACCTGGGTCGGCGGAACGGGCACGGGCCGCAGCGGCGGCAAGGGCGGGGCCTTGATGCCGCAGCCGGCCGCGACCAGCACGACCGGAACCAACCCGATGACGATGGCAAGGGGACGGGTCACAGAATGTAGCGCGACAGGTCGTCGCTCTTGGCAATATCAGCGAGCATGCGGTCTACGTAGGACGGGTCAATCGTAACCGATTGGCCGTCCAGTTCGGGTGCGTGAAAGGACACTTCGTCGAGCAGTCGCTCCAGGATGGTGTGCAGGCGGCGCGCACCGATGTTCTCCGTACGGTCGTTGACCAGGGTCGCCAGCTCCGCGAGGCGCGTGATGGCCTCGGGCGTGAACTCCAACCGCAGCCCCTCGGTCGCCATCAGCGCCACGTACTGTGTGATGAGCGCGTGCCGCGGCTCCGTGAGAATCCGGACGAAGTCATCACGGCCCAGGGCGTCCAGTTCCACGCGAATCGGAAAACGGCCTTGCAGCTCAGGGATCAGATCTGACGGCTTGGAAACGTGAAAGGCGCCTGCCGCGATAAACAGAATGTGATCGGTCTTCACCAGGCCGTGTTTGGTGTTGACGGTCGTGCCCTCGATGATCGGCAGGATATCGCGCTGGACGCCCTCACGACTGATGTCGGGGCCGTGGCTGCCATCCTTACCGGCGATCTTGTCGATCTCATCGAGAAAGATGATGCCGGAATTCTCCACCCGGTCTATTGCCGCGCGAGCGACGCCATCCATGTCAATCAGTTTGTAGGCCTCTTCCTGAGCCAGGTGTTCACGCGCCTCGGAGACGGGCAACAGCCGGCGACGGGCCTTGCCCTGGAACATGCCGGGCATCATGTCGCGCAAATTGACGCCGATTTCCTCGATCGAGGATCCGGCAATGACCTCGAACGAAGGCATGGCGCGCTGGGCAACCTCGATCTCCACCATCTTGGCATCCAGTTTCCCCGCGCGCAGCTGCTCACGAAGCTTCTCGCGCGTGGTGGAAGACTGATCCTGCGCGAGTTGCTCGTCGCGAGACCCCGTGCCGAATCCCGGGCCCGACGGCGGGGACGGCGGCAACAACAGATCGAGCAGCCGTTCTTCGGCCGCCTGCGCGGCGCGCTCCCGGACTTCGGCCTCGCGCTCCTCCCGCACCACCTTCACGCCAATCTCCACCAGGTCGCGCACCATCGACTCGACGTCGCGCCCGACGTACCCGACCTCGGTGAACTTCGAGGCTTCGATCTTCAGGAACGGCGAATGCGCCAGCTTGGCCAGACGCCGGGCAATTTCGGTCTTGCCCACGCCGGTGGGTCCAATCATCAGGATGTTCTTCGGCGCCACATCTTCGGCCATCTCGGCAGGCAGTCGCTGGCGTCGAAACCGGTTGCGCAGCGCAATCGCGACCGCCCGCTTGGCCTTCGCCTGTCCGACGACGTGCTTGTCGAGCTCGGCGACGATGGCGCGGGGCGTCATGCCGACATCTGACTGTGTCGAAGCGGGAAGGGCAATAGGAGACATCTAGATTTCTTCCAGCGTGAGGTGCGCGTTGGTATAGATGCAAAGGTCGGCCGCGATCGCCATTGCATGCTCGACTATGTCACGAGGCGGCAGCGGCGACTGCGCGACCAGGGCGCGCGCGGCCGCCATCGCAAACGCGCCGCCGGAGCCGATTCCCATGATGCCGTCGTCAGGCTCGATCAGATCCCCCGTGCCGGAAAGAAGGTACATCGCACCCGGGTCGGCAACCAGCAGCATCGCCTCAAGACGACGCAGCACACGGTCAGTGCGCCACTCCTTCGCCAATTCGACGGCCGCACGCTCCAGGTTGCCCCGGTGAGCATCGAGCTTGCTCTCGAAGCGTGCAAACAACGCGAACCCGTCGGCGGCGGATCCCGCGAATCCCGCCAGGACCCGATCGCCGTACATCCGGCGGACCTTCTTCGCCTGATGTTTGACGACAACCTGGCCGAGGGTGACCTGCCCATCGGACGCCATCACCACTTTTCCCTGATGGCGGACGGCGAGCACTGTGGTGGCGTGTGTGTCTGTCATATGAAAAACGGGCCCGAACCAGCGTATCCTTGGTACCAGAACCTGAACTGGCATCGTAAGGCCGTCCACCGCAGAGGGCAAGCCGGCCACCCATTAGGACGATTGTGGGCCGATTTCCCAGCATTACGCGAGATTTTGGTGGTTGGTTAATGGCAGTATTGTTGCACTGTCAATTGCACAGAGCCACCCTGTCGGTTCCTCTCGGATTTTAGGAGTGCGCGAAAATGGACAAAAACACTTATTCGCTGGTTGTTGTCGCCGTGGCGTTTGCCCTGGCAGTGCCGGCCATCTCGTCAGCGCAGGCGATCCCTCGTACCACGGGTTCGGGTTCGTCAGGGTCCTCCGGTTCGTCTGGATCGACTGGCTCGAGTAATCCGCCGCCTTCCTCGGCCGGCGGAGGTCAATCGCTGCCCACCGTCCAGGTGCCGACTGGTTCGCGCACACCCACGTCTTCCGGCAGGAAGACGGGGTCTGCCGCTTCCCGCGGCGGGTCAAGTTCATCGCCGGTCTCGGGCCCCACGAGCGCCACGTCGGCCTCGTCGCGTGGGTCATCGACATCAGTCGGCAGCCGAGCTGCGGGAAGTAACGTCGGTTCCCGAATCGGTCGAACCTCCGGATCGCGCGCGCGAGGTTCGCAGCCAGTCACAGGCCAGGCCCAGGACCGTCCTGCCGGCAGGTACTACGGTGGCGGCGACGACTACTACTCGCTGTTCAGTCCATGGGGCCGTTGGTATCCCTGGTACGGAGGGAGTTATGGATACGGGTATGTTTCGTATGACCCGTGGCGCTATGGCAATTCACGCTACTCACTGTGGCGGTATGGCTCCTGGTATAACCCGTACGATCCCTACTGCGGGGGCGGCGGTTACTGGCCGTGCGATTCCTACGCAATGGGTGGCGGCGGCGGTGGCAACATGGCCGAGTCATCGGAGGCGACCGGTTCGTTGCGATTGCGGGTATCACCGGCTGAAGCAGAGGTCTTCGTGGATGGCGCGCTGGTCGGCATCGTGGACGACTTCAATGGGCTCAGCAATCACCTGAAGCTCACGCTGGGGGTCCACGTCGTGGAGATCAAGGCTGACGGCTACGAGACCTTCGTGCCGGAATTCGACGTCAGCGCGGGGAAGACGTCCACGGTTCGCGGATCGCTGAAGAAGATCTCCAAGTAGGCGTGACCATCCGACGCCAGTTGTCGGTGATCGCGGGTCTTTCACTGGTCTACGATCTCGCGATCGGGCTGGCGTTGCTCGCGGCGACCGATTGGTTCGCGTCTCTCTTCGGCGTGACGGTACCTGAGCCGCGCCTGTTCGTGACCCTCACTGGCCTCTTCCTGGTGTGTGTCGGCCTGGGCTACAGCCAGCCGATGCGCGATCCCGCGCACCATCGCGCCTATCTCTGGATTTTCGGCCCCCTGCTCAAGGGGGCGGGCGCAGCAGTGTTCGTCTGGTACTACATCCTCGGGGACTCCCCCACGTCCTATCTCCTCTTTGCCGCCACGGACGGAACACTCGCCTTGGCAACACTGGTGCTCCTTAGATTGGATCGGGAATCTGGCTAACCCCGTTCTCGTCGGGCGAAGAGGTAGTAGAGCGGAATCCCGATGGCGATGACGGCGAGGCCCACCGATGACGCCTGAGGGTTCATCCACAGGTCGTGTCCCACCATTACCGCCGACGCCACGACGAACAGGGCGGGAGCGTACGGATAGCCCCACGCACTGAAAGGCCGCGCGACTTCAGGATGCCGTCGCCGGAGGACGAACAGCGACACCACGGCGATGCCGGAGAACAGGACGACGGCAAACCCCGTGTAGGCCACAAGCTCGGACAGGGTGCCCGACAAGACGAGCACCGTGCTCCACAGCGCCTGCGCCACAATCGCGCGAGCCGGGGTCCGATACCTGGGATGCACCTGCGCCACTGATGGCAGGAAGGCACCATCGCGAGCCATCGCAAAATAGACTCGAGGCCCGGCCAACACCATCGCACTGATACTTGCGGCGATGCTGATAATCGTGAACAGGGCAAGCACATTGCCGGCGACAAACCCAAAGAGGTGCTCGGCGACGATGTCGGTCAGACGCCCATTTTCGACAAGGGAGATGTCCGCGAGTGGCATGGCGTAGAAGTACAGGAAGTTCAGCAGCAGGTAGAGAATCACGACGGCTGCCGTGCCCAGCCCCAGGGCAATCGGCACATTTCTGCCGGGATTGCGAATTTCCTCAGCGACGTACGCCGCCGCATTCCACCCCGAATAGCTGAACATCACTGGAATCAGGGCGAGCAGCCAGCCGGTCGCCGGTGCCGCCACCTCATGCGTGCTGGCCAGATGACTGAGCGATCCGGTGCCAAGCGTCAGCCCCAGCGCAATGAACGCCACGATGCCCGAGACCTTCAGCCCTGCCAGCACGTTGTGCACCAGGCGACCGGGCCCCAGCCCCCTCATGTGGATGAATGAAAGCGCGGCGATGGCCGACAGGGCGACCAGCGCCTGCGGCGTCACCGTCAGCGGCAGTCCCGGCACTGGAACGGTCAGCAAGGGCGTCTGGTCGGCTGCAGCCGGGATGAACCGGCCGAGGTACGCGGCGAGCGCAACGGCGCTGGCCGCAATCGCGCCCGAAAAACCTGCGACAAACGACGTCCACCCGGTGAGGAACGCGGCAAGCGGGCCAAAAGCCTCGCGCAGATAGACGTACTCGCCGCCGGCCCGCGGGCGGAGAGCCGCAAGCTCGGCATAGGCCATGGCGCCTGCGAACGCGAGTACCCCGCCGAACAACCAGACGCCGAGCATGCCCCACGCCGTCGGCACCAGGCCGGCGACAATCACGGGCACGAAGAAGATGCCGCCTCCAATGACATTGGACAGAACGATCGCGGCCGCATCAAGGGGGCCGAGGCGACGTTCGAGAGAAGGTCCGTCGGTCCCGGGACGGGCCGCGGTAGTCGCCGTCACTCGGATTCCGGATGTGTGGGCGTGCCGAGCAGGATACGCCGATCGATCTTGAACTCGCCGACCGGAACGATGCGGCCGCCGCGTTTGGCGAACAGCTTCGCCGTGACGTCGACGAACTGCGAGTGCGCGAACAGTTCGGCGCGCGGCTGGTCCAGCGTGTAACCCACCGAGGCCCGAAGCACCAGCGGTTCACTGCTGGCTCCCGGCTCCAGTCCGGATCCGCCGATGGCCGTCACAACCAGCTCATCCATCTCAGCATCTCTGCCATCCTGCCAGAACAGGACGACCATATCGACGGATGACAGCGTGGTGTCGGCCGCGTTGTGGATATTGAACGTGATGCTTGGGACGAGCTTGTTCAGGCCCGAATCAGTGATTCCAGCGTCGAAGTACCCAGACGAGACTTCGGTGATGTCAACCGCAGTCTTCAGGTCAACCGTCGCGCAACCAGCGGACGTGACCAGCGCCAGGACGAGGACCGCACCAGCGAAAAAAAATCGGCGGGACATGTCCCGCCGATTGTAGATCAAAACTGCGATTGGACGACCCGTTGCCTCATCTCGTCACGTGAAATATTTCCACTGTAGAACAGCGCAAGATCCGACCCCTTGACCCGGAGAATCAACGTCCGCGAATCGTTGTAGAGATTCGTCTGAATCGGCTCCTCCTCGCCGCGCGCAACCACCGACAGCCATTCATTCTCGGCGATCTCGAGCGATTTCGAGTAGTCCAGCATCGCGGTAATCAGCTTCTCGGTAATCACCTCGCGGTAGAAGTGATCCGGATCAGCCAGGAACGGGTCGCCAGTCACCGGGGAGCGAGCCATCGGGTCGTCCGGCACCACGCCCGTGGCGCGGGCAGTGCCGGCGGCCCCGCCATTGGACACCGTCTGCGGCGCCCGTGGCGCCTGGCTGGGCCGGGGCAACTGGTTGAGCAGAACGGCGCTCTCTCGAATCTGTGGAATCTCCACATCAAAGACGACACCGAACGGCTCGAGGGGAAAGCCCCGCGCCTTGGGCATGCCAAAAAACAGCATCCCCATGGGCATCACGCCCTGCGCGCGGTTGGCAACCTGCTGGGCGCCCTGCCGCACGGCATTCTCCAGCACGCTTTCCATCAACTGGAACTGGAAGCGGCGCTGCTGCATCTGCACGTCCAGCGGCACATTCGGCCTCTGGGGTTCCTGACCAGAAACTACCCCGGTGGCCAGCACCAGTCCTGCCACGACGACCTTCATTCGTTTCATCACTGCACCTTCGTCTGCTGCAGAACCAGCAATTGGTTGACATAATCCTGCAACTGGTTCACCTGGGCCTGGAGTGCGCCCAGCCGCTGGCCATCATCCCGCCGTTGCCGCTCGGCTTCCAGCGCCACCTCAAACAGGAAGCCTCTGACGAGACTCATCTGACGTTCCTCACTCGCGCCAACCAGTTGATTGGTCTGGGCCAGCAGCCGCCGCTCAGTCGCCGCATCCAGCTTCAGCGCCGCGGGCACAGCAGTCGCCACCGGCGTCATCCGTGCCGTGGTCTCGGCCCGGGCGCTCGACAGTTCCTGGCGCACCAACGATGCGATCGCCTGGGCATCCAGTGCGGGCTCAGCGGGAACCGCGACCGGCACCGCAGCCATGACCGCCGGCTCAGCGCCCCGTGCGCTGCCAATCGCCAGCGCGGTTGACGCTCCGGCGCCACCCACCACGAACATCAGACCCGCGGCCGCGGCCATGGCCCACGCCGGCACCTGCCGGAACCACGGCACGACAGGCGCCGGTGCAAATGGCGTCCATACCGACGCCGGCTCCGGCACGTCCCACGCGAGCAGGTCCTCTCGTACCCGTCGAAAGGCCCGCATGTCGTCGCGGCAGTCATCGCACGCCAGGAAGTGCTCCTCGAGCTCACTCCGGCTGGCCGCCGACGCCTCATTGTAGAGGTAGTCCAATACACGTTCGCGCTGTTCACACATCTGGTCCGTCCTCACCACTCACTACGTTGTACTTTCCCAAGTCGCGCGCCGAAGGCGGGCCGTCTCCGCCTGCTGCCGCTCCAGCCGCCGTCGCAGGACCGAGAGTCCCTGATAGAGCCTCGTCTTGACGGTACTGAGGGGGCAGTCCAACATGTCGGCAATTTCCTGAAACGTCAGCCCGTGGTACTCCTTCAGCATGATGGCCATGCGTTGTTCCTCTGGCAGGTCGGCCATCGCTACCTGGACCGCTGCCGACATTTCCCTGCGGGCCACCAAATCCTCGACAGATTCAGTTGGCGCGGCCTGCTGATCCGCCAGGTCCAACGGGTCCGTCCCCTCTGACACCTGGACCACTGGCGCCCGGCGTTGCTTGCGCATCCAGTCCCGGCACAGATTGAGCGTAATGCGATACAACCAGGAGGAGAACTTCGCCTCGCCCTTGAACCCTTTGAGGCCGCGATAGGCCCGCAAGAACGCATCCTGGACGACGTCGCGCGCTTCCTCCTCGCGCCTGAGCGTCCGATACGCCAAGGCATAGATCGGCCGTTCCCAGCGCGCCACGAGCTGGCTGAAAGCGTCCTGATCTCCGGCGGTCGCGCGAGCAACCAGTTCTTCGTCTGACGTCATCGATTCTCATCGGGGGACAGAGCCAACCCCGGCATCCTGTCCGCCTTTCGGGCCCATTTGCCTGTTTGGACGACCCGACAGCTCGAAGAGTCTGTACGGACGGAAGGATCCACATCAGTATAGTGGTCGCGGTCTCTTCGGGCCCGGCGGCCGCAGTGTTAGACTTTGTCCCAAGAGGCCGAAAAGCGCTGCCGATCCGAGTGTGCCCTCACCGTGAATTACGGGGCCGACGCGCAGCGATCAGAGACTTTCGGCGCGAAAGAGACCGCAACTTGCTCATCGTACACCTGAGAATGCCGATCATGGGCCCTTCGTCGGTCCTCCGACGGGCCAGCCACGCAGTGCCACCGGGACCTGCCCACCTGCCGCGGATTCTCGCAGCCCCCCCAGCCGAAGCTTGATTCAGCTTTCAGGACTCACCAAACGTTTCGGCGAGCGTGTCCTCCTCGACCGCGTAAGCTGGCAGGTTTCTGATGGTGACCGTGTCGGCCTCTGCGGGCCCAACGGCGCCGGAAAGACCACGCTGCTACGGATGCTGGCCGGACTGGACGAACCCGACAGCGGCCTCGTCATCAGGCCCAGCGGCTTGACGGTCGGCTACCTGCCGCAGGACGGGCTCGAGCACTCCGGCCGCACGCTCGTCGAGGAGGTTTCGCAGGCTTTTCGCCCGTTGCTCGACGCCCGCGACGAACTCTCACGCATCGAACACACCCTGGCCGAACCAGCGCTTCCCGATGGCGAACATGAGCGCCTGCTGGTGCGTTACCACGACCTGTCGGAGTTGTTCCGGCGCGAAGAAGGCCACAGCATCAACCTCCGGGTCACGCAGGTGCTCGACGGCCTTGGGTTCGCACGATCGGATGCCGACAAGCCGGTAGAGACCTTCTCCGGGGGCTGGCAGATGCGCATCGCCCTGGCGACGCTCCTCCTGGGTCGCCCCGGTCTGTTGCTGCTCGACGAACCGACCAACCATCTGGACCTCGACGCCCGGAACTGGCTGGAGTCCTACCTCATCGCGTATCCCCACCCGGTCATCGTGGTCTCACACGATCGGTACTTCCTCGACGCAGTCGTGACGAAGATCGCGGACTTGTCGCTGCGGACCATCACCGACTATGTCGGCAGCTACTCTGCCTACCTCATTGAGTACGACGCGCGCATGGAACGCTTGCGCAAGGCCAAGCTGGAGCAGGACGACGAGGTCGGGCGGATGCGCGCCTTCATCGACCGGTTTCGCTATCAGGCGACAAAAGCCGCTCAGGTGCAAAGCCGCATCAAGATGCTCGAGAAGATCGAACTCATCGAGGTGCCGCCTGAACGGAAACATGTGCACTTCACGTTTCCGGCCTGCCCGAAGAGCGGCCGAATCGTGATCGAGCTGAAAGAGGTGCGCAAAGCCTACGGCGACCTGGTCGTGTTCGATCACCTCAACATGCATGTGGAGCGGGGTGATCGAATCGCCCTCGTGGCACCCAACGGCGCCGGCAAGTCCACGCTGATGCGCATGTTGTCTGGAGCCGAAGCACCCAATGCCGGAACCTGCCGCCACGGTCATCAGGTGGTCATGCAGTACTTCGCGCAAGACGAGGCTGCCCTGCTCGATCCGGAGAAGACGGTGTATCAAACGCTCGAAGCGGACGCCCCAATCGCCATGGTGCCGATGATTCGGAACCTCCTCGGCGGCTTCCTCTTCGCCGGCGACGACATCTACAAGAAGGCCGGCGTCCTCTCGGGCGGTGAACGTACCCGATTGGCCGTCGCGCGAATGCTCCTCAAACCAGCCAATACGCTCCTCCTCGACGAACCGACGAATCATCTCGACATTGATTCAAAAGATGTGCTGCTTGCCGCGCTGGCAGATTTCGGCGGCACCCTCATCTTTGTCTCCCACGACCGGTACTTCGTCGACCGCCTGGCAACGAAGATTGTCACCGTCGGTCAGGGCCAGGTGGAGATCTATCCAGGCACCTACGAGGAATACCTCTGGAGCAAGAAACAGCGCGAGCAGGCGCTGGCCGCGCCGGACGTCTCTCCGGCCGCATCCGGCAGGAAGTCGCCCCCGCCGGCCCGGCCGCACCTCTCCTACGAGAAGAAGAAACGGGCGGATGCCGAGGCCCGTCGTCGCCAACGGGCGACTGACGACCGCCGCAATCGCATTGCCGACCTCGAGCAGCGGATTGCCACGCACGAAGCGGCAGTCAAGGCCATCGAGACCGAAATGGCGGGCCCGGGATTCTATGACGACCGGGCCGCCGCCGAAACCGCCATCGCAAGACACAAACAGCTCATGTGGGAGGTTGGCGACTTGATGAACAGCTGGGAGGCGCTTCAAGAAGCTCCGGATGACTAAAGCCGGGGCCAACCTGACACTTTTGTAATTCTCGGCTGATTTTGTAATTATTCGGGGTGCCTGGTTTTCGACGAAAACGCCATAATGCCGCCCTCTTTGGCCATCAGACTCGGTACGTCCCTTGCCTGCACTGAGGTACTGTTAGATGAGTACCCAAGTATCCTCAACGCCACAAGTAGCGCCGAGAAGAAGGTCGAAGACCGGGGGGAAAGCCGCTTCGACTCGTGCCCCCAGGAGCCCGAAAGCCTACGGGACGCTGCCTGATCGGTTCTTCCGTCACCTCGTTCTCAATCTCCGCAACGGGGTTCTGGCCATCACACGCGATGGGCGCATCGCGGCCATGAATGGCATCGCCTATCGGGTACTCGGGCTGAAGCCGAACCCGAGTGATCTCGGAAGGCCGTTCCAGGAGGTTCTCCAGGACTGCCCTGAAGTGGTGCGGGTGCTGCAGTCAGCATTCGAGACATCGCGCCTGGCCAACCGCGCAGAACTCCGCCTCCGAAAGACCGGCCGGGCGATCGGCTACACGATGTCGAAGATTCACGATGACGCCCACGAGGAAGTCGGGCTGACGCTCTTCTTCAAGGACCTGACGCGGGTGGAACAGATTGAGGAGCGCGAACGGCTGCGCGACCGCCTTGCCACGCTGGGCGAGATGGCGGCGGCCATTGCGCACGAGGTCAAGAATCCCCTCACCAGCATCGAGATCATGGCCGGCACCTTGCGGCGCCAGTTGCGGGACCAGCCGGATGCCATGGAGACGCTCGGAGAGATCATCAAGGAATCCAAGCTTGCCAACGCCATCGTCGTGGAGGTCCTTGAGTTCGTCCGTCCGATTCGGCTGCAAGTCGACCACCTCAGTGTCAGGGACGTCGTCCAGGATGCCATCGAGGGACTCGAACGCGGCGCCTCTCAGGTCTCCGTAAGGGTGGCTGACAACGTGCCGGAACTGCTGGCGGATGCTCAGCAGTTGCGTCAAATGTTCACGAACCTGATGACCAACGCGATTGAGGCGATGAGTCCGGGTGGCGGGGTGCACGTGAGGATCTCGCACGTTCCGGAAGACTCGGAACCGGCCAGCGCGGGACAACCGCTGCCGGCGCAGGTGACGATTGAGGTCCGCGATGACGGCCCCGGCATCTCTGAGGACGATCTTGAGCGTATTTTCAGTCCGTTCTTCACCACGAAGCCCAAAGGCACGGGGCTCGGCTTGTCGATCGTGCGCAAAGTGGTGGTCGCACACGATGGAATCATCGAGGTCAGTTCCGCGCCGGGGCTTGGCACCACGTTTGTGGTGACCCTGCCGGTCAAACCAGCCACCTCTGAACTCAGGAAGAGTAGATATGGGTCGAATTCTCATAGTTGACGATCACGATTCGCTGCGCAAGGGGCTGGTCAAAGCGCTCTCAAACGCCGGGCACGATGTCGAGGATGCCCCGAACGGCACTGGTGCGATCGAGCGGCTGCAAGGCGGCCAGTTTGACGTGGTCTTGACGGACCTTCGCATGGGAGGCGCCGACGGCATGGACGTCCTGCGCACGGCGCGTTCGGTCCAGCCGGATGCGGCCGTCATCCTGATGACGGCCTTTGGATCGATCCACACCGCGGTGGAGGCGATGAAGATGGGCGCCATCGACTTCGTTCAGAAGCCTTTCGAGATTGAGGAGATGGAACTCAAGATCGAGAAGGCCATCGACCTCCGGCATCTCAAGAATCAGGTGGACTACCTGCGTCATGCCCAGGAGGACCTCTACGATGTCGATCGCATTGTGGGAGGCAGCGGGGCCCTCAAGCAGGTGCTCGGTGTCGTGTCGAAGGTGGCGCGCAGCAATTCGACGATTCTGATTCGCGGCGAAACGGGTACGGGCAAGGAACTCATCGCCGGCGCGATCCACCACAATTCGATGCGGGCCAACAAGGCGTTCGTCAAAGTCAACTGCGCGGCGCTGCAGGAAAACCTTCTGGAGTCGGAGCTCTTCGGGCACGAGAAGGGCGCGTTCACAAGCGCGGACAAACAGCGGATTGGCCGCTTCGAACAGGCCGATGGCGGCAGCTTGTTCCTGGACGAAGTCGGGGACATGAGTCAGAGCACGCAGGCGAAGATCCTGCGGGTGCTGCAGGAACACGAATTCGAGCGGCTCGGCGGCACTCGCACGGTGCGGGTGGATGTCCGAATCATCACGGCGACGAACCGCAATCTGTCCCAGATGGTGCAGGACGGGCTGTTCCGCGAGGACTTGTTCTACCGTCTCAACGTCGTCTCGCTGGAAATGCCGCCCCTGCGCGACCGGAAGGACGACATCCCGGCGCTGGCCGAGTTCTTTGTGCACCGCTTCTCGGCGGAACTCAAGAAGCGGGTCGACTGCATCGATCCGGAGGCCCAGAAGGTGTTGATGCGGCATCATTGGCCGGGCAACATCCGGGAGCTGGAGAATGTCGTCGAGCGCGCCGTCCTGCTGACGGAAGGCGAGGCCATCACGACGGACGATTTGCAGATCGGCGATCAGGCGTCGGCGGCGTCGGGACAACGCTCGATTGTGGTGAAGATCCCTCCGACCGGCATTCCTCTGGAGGAAATCGAGCGGCAGGCCGTGATGGAAGCCCTCAAGATGTCCAACTGGATTCAGAAGGACGCCGCAAACCTGCTGGGTATCAGTCCCCGGGTGATGAACTACAAGATCAAGATCCTGAACATCGAGATTCCGGGATCCCGGCGGCACGTGCCAGCCTCGATGGCGTCTGACGAGGGACGCCGTGGAAGCCGGGCCGGGACGTCAGGACTTGCGCGCTCTCGGGTGTGAGGCCCGGTAGACCTCCATCAGGTGCCCGATGTCGAGATGGGTATACCGCTGGGTCGTGCTGAGCCGGGCATGGCCGAGCAGTTCCTGAATCACCCGGAGGTCGGCGCCAGCCTGCAGCAAGTGCGTCGCGAACGTGTGCCGCAAGCCGTGCGGACTCAGACCGCCAGGCACGGCGGCAGTCCGCGCCGCCTGGCGTACGATGCGATCGACGCTGCGCGTCGTCAGTCGGCCGCCCCGCTGATTCAGAAACAGCGCATGGCGCGGCCGCGCCCGAGCACCGGACCCGGCCGCACGGCGCCGGGTCGCCGCTGGCGGCATCGCGCGAGTATCGAGCAGCGTCGCCTTTAGTGCCTCCGCCGTGGAGTGATTGAAGGGCACCAGCCGTTCCTTTCCGCCTTTGCCGCGCACCCGCACGACACGTCCTGACAAGTTGACATCCTCGATGTCCAGCCCGACCAGTTCACTCAGTCGAACCCCCGAGGCATAGAACAGCTCGAGAATGGCGCGGTCTCGGCGCCCCGCGGGGCGACTCGGGTCTGGCGTCTCAATGACTCGATCGACCTGGGCAAGATCCAGATGCTGGGGCAGCGTCTGCTCCTTGCGGGGGGCGCCGACCATCTGGGTCGGATCGTCCGCCAATCGGCCCTCGCGCACCAGGTGCCGGGCGAACGCCCGCAGTGCCGCAAGGCGACGAGCGGCTGACGCGCGACTGTTTCCCCGATCGTGGAGTGATTCAAGAAACCCGCGAACCCCCTCGGCATCGAGGGCCGTGATCGGGACACGGCTTGGTTTCACGCCGTGGCGCACGCCGAGGTATTCCACAAACTGGGTCAGGTCGCTGTCGTAGGCGCGCACGGTATGTGGCGAGGCGTTCCGATTGAGCTTCAGGAACTGCAGGAAGTCGCGGCTGGCGCCCTTCAGCATCATGCCTTCCTCCAGGGCTCGAGATCCTCGAGGGCCCGTGCGCTGATCGCCAGGTTGCGGTCATGACGGCTCCGCGGCGGCGAATCCAGCGCGGGCAGGATCCCGAAGGTAATGTTCGTCGGCGCGTAATGGGCCGGGTCCGCGTGAGAGACGTAATGCCCCAGAGCACCGATGGCAGTGGTCCGCGGCGGCGCCAGCGGAGTCTTCCCGAGCGAAAGCCGCGCAGCGTTCCGGCCGGCGACGAGACCGGAGGCCGCGGACTCTACGTACCCTTCCACCCCTGACACCTGACCTGCGAAGAACATGTCTGAACGAGACCGCGTCTGCCACGTGTCTGTCAGCACCGTCGGCCCGTTGATGTAGGTGTTCCGGTGGATCATCCCCAGGCGGACGAACTCCGCTTGCTCGAGCCCGGGAATCATCGTGAACACGCGCCGCTGTTCGGGCCACTTCAACTGCGTCTGGAAGCCCACGAGACTGTAGTGATCGCCGGCCAGCGTGTCCTGCCGCATCTGCACGACCGCATACGGCCACCGTCCCGTGCGGGGATCATCAAGGCCCGCGGGCTTCATGGGACCAAACCGCAGGGTATCCGTGCCACGGTGGGCCATGACTTCAATCGGCAGACACCCCTCGAAGAACTTCGTGTTGTCGAAGTCGTGCACCGTTGCCTTCTCTGCTCCCAGGATAGCCTGGTGAAACGCCAGATACTCATCCTTGGTGAAGGGACAGTTCAGGTAGTCGCCGTCAGCAGCATCAGCCGACTGAAGATGGGCAGGCCCGGGCGCCTGACTGTCTGATGGCGCGCCGCCGGAGGCCGACTTGCGGTCCTCGGGCCGCAGGCTGCGGTTCCACCGTGATGCGCGGAAGACCTTCGAGCGATCAATGGTCTCGGCCAACACGATCGGACTGATCGCGTCGTAGAACGCCAGGTGTTTGCGCCCCACAAACGCCGCGATTTCAGCCGACAATGCATCCGACGTGAGTGGACCTGTCGCCACGATGAGCGGCGACATTTCGGCAGGCGGCGGCAAGCAGGTGACCTCGGAGCGATCAACCCGAATGCGGGGATGGGCTGTAATGGCGGCTGTGACGCGTTCGGAAAACAAGTGCCGGTCGACCGCCAGCGCCGCCCCCGCCGGCACACGGACCTCATCGGCGATACGGATGATGACTGAATCCAGCCGGCGCATCTCCTCCTTCAGGAGACCAACCGCGTTGTCGAGTTTGTCTCCCCGAAACGAATTGCTGCAGACCAGTTCGGCCAGATGATCAGTCTGGTGAACGGCCGTGGGACGAACCGGACGCATCTCGTGCAGAGCAACGTCAACCCCCATCGAGGCGGCCTGCCAGGCTGCCTCGCAACCGGCCAGTCCGCCGCCGATGATGTGCACCATCTGACTCAGTGTCCCGTATCAGGGGGACGGGGGACTAGGCCGTCACCTCGTCAAGCGCCTCGCTTCGCGCGTAGCCGCATTCTTCGTTGCTGCACAGCAACTGGCGTCCGTGCCGCTTGGTGATCTTCTCAACAAGGAACGGCCGCTTACAACTGGGGCACGTCTCGAGGATCGGTTTGTTCCACAACGTGAAGTCGCATTTCGGATAGTTCACACACCCGTAGAACACCTTGCCCCGGCGTGATTTCCGCTCGGCGACGTCACCACCGTCTTTCGGGCACTTGAGGCCTGTCAACTGCTGCTTGACATACTTGCACTCGGGATAGCCGGTGCAGGCCGTGAACTCGCCGAAACGGCCATGTTTCACGACCAGATTCTTGCCGCAATTCGGACACACTTCGTCGAGGACCTGATCGGCCTTCGCCGCCGATACACCCAGCTTCGTGGCGATGACCTTACGGGTCGTCTTGCACTCGGGATACCCCGTGCAGGCCAGAAACATGCCGAACCGCCCCCTCTTGAGGATCATCGGCTTCCCGCAGTTGTCGCAGATCTCCTCCATTTCCTCAGTGGCCGGATCGGGAGCTTCGATTTCCTTCGTACTGTCACAGGCCGGATAGGTGCTGCAGGCGAGGAAGATCCCGAACTTGCCTGCCTTCTCCACCATCGGTGCGCCACACTTCTCGCAAACCACTTCGGTGGGCAGCCCTTCCTTGAAGCTGGGCATGATCTTTTCGGCGTGCTTGAGGTCCTTGACGAACTTCTTGTAGAAGGTCGCAAGAACCTTGGCGAATTGCCCTGTGCCCTCCTCGATCTGGTCGAGCTGATCCTCCATGCGCGCGGTGTACTCGATGTCGAGGATGTCGTCGAACGCGGGGTGCAGCAGCGTGTCGACCAGTCGGCGACCCAGCACCGTGGCTTTGAATCGGCCTTCGGTCTTGTTCACGTACTCGCGCGACTGGAGCACGTTGATAATCGACGCGTACGTGCTCGGGCGCCCGATTCCGTTTTCCTCCAGCGCTTTCACGAGGGAGCCTTCATTGAACCGCGCGGGCGGCTGCGTGAACTTCTGCTCCGGCGTCAACCCCTTCACCTTCAGGGTCTGCCCCTCCTTGACCGCGGGCAGCAGGGTGCTGCCTCCCTCGTCATCGCCGTCGGCCTGGATACCTGGTTTCGGCGCCGGACGCTCTGTGCGCTCACTTTCCTCCGCTTCCTCTTTCGCCGATCCATACACGGCCAGCCATCCCGCAAACTTCGGCACCGATCCCTTGGCGCGGAACAAATAGTCACCCGCAGAGATCTCGATCGTCGTCTCGTCGAAGGTCGCGGGCACCATCTGTGACGCGATGAACCGGTTCCAGATCAGGCGATAGAGAGAGAACTGATCAGGAGTCAGCTGGGCGCGGACCGCCTCGGGCGGATACGCCATCGACGTCGGCCGGATCGCTTCATGCGCGTCCTGCGCCGTCTGCTTCACGCGATACTGATTGGCCTTGGCCGGCAGGTACTCAGCGCCGTACACCTTCCCGATATGCTCACGCGCGTCGACCAGCGCCTGGTCGGCCACCCGGACAGAGTCGGTTCGCATGTAGGTAATCAGGCCGATGGCCGCGTCCTCACCCGGCAACTCGATTCCTTCGTACAGCTGCTGCGCCACCATCATGGTCTTCTTGACCGGGAAGCGTGACGCCTGCTGCAGCTTGCTCGTGATGAACGGCGGAACGGGGTTCTTCTTGCGCTCCTTGGTCTGCACCGACGAGACGACGAACGGCGCCTTGGCCAAATCAGCGAGTACCGCCTTCGACTCCGCCTCATTCGTGATCTTGACCGCGGCACTGCCCTTTCGCGCCAGACGCGCATCGAATTCAGGAGGCAGCGCCGCTGCGAGCCGGGCCGTGACGTGCCAGTACTCCTCGGCAACGAACGCTTCGATCTCGCGTTCACGGTCACAGATCAACTTCAGCGCCACCGATTGCACCCGGCCGGCACTGAGACCGCGTCGCACCTTGTCCCACAGGAGGGGACTGATCTTGTAGCCCACAAGCCGGTCGAGGACACGCCGCGCCTGCTGGGCGTCAACCATGTTCATGTCGATCTCACCGGGGTTGGCCACGGCCTCGAGAACGGCCTTCTTGGTGATTTCGTTGAACATCAGGCGCCGCACCTTGCGCTTCTTGGTGCCCAGTTCCTCGGCCAGATGCCAGCCAATCGCTTCACCCTCGCGGTCAGGGTCGGTCGCGACAAAGATCTCCGAAGCCGACTTGGCAGCCGCCTTCAGTTCCTTGATGACCTTGGCTCGATCCGGAATGACGACGTAGTCGGGTCTGAACCCTTCGTCGACGTCAACGCCCAGCTTGTTCTTGGGAAGATCGCGGACGTGCCCCATGGATGCGAGAACAACGTAGTTGTTCCCCAAATATTTATTGATCGTTTTCGCCTTCGCCGGCGATTCGACCACTACTAATGTCTTTGCCATAAATGTGAGCCGATTCACTTAACACTAGCAGGAGCGTCAAGCCGGAGGAAATTTCCGCCGCCGATTCGTCGAATTCTGCCCTCGACCTCCAACGCGCCGAGTTCGGCGAGCAGATCAGGCGTCGGGCGGCCGGTCGCGGCCACCAAATCGTCAAGGCAGTAGGGTTCACCCACCGCCATTTCGAGTTCCAGGTTGCTCAGGTTGACCGTTCTGATCGGCCGGCCGGAGCTTGTGCCGCGGGAAACCCCTTCCAGTTCGTCAAGAATGTCGTCCACGGTTTCGACCAGACGGGCGCCGTCCCTGATGAGCGCGTGGCTCCCCCGGTAGCGTCCTGACGCCGCGCTGCCTGGCACCGCCAGGACGTCCCGTCCCTGCTCCATGGCCAGCCGTGCGGTGATGAGCGAGCCACTCCGCTCGGACGCCTCCACCACGACAACCGCCTGGACCAAACCACTGATAATGCGATTCCGGAGCGGAAAATGCCAGGGTCGCGGCGCCGTGCCCGGCGGGAATTCACTCAGGAGACGACCTCGCTCCGCGATCCGTCGCGCGAGGCCCCGGTGCTGACTCGGATACACGATATCGGCCCCACAGCCCAGAACCGCCAGAGTCTCGCCTCCGCCGTCCAGGGCGGCCTCATGCGCGGCACCGTCCACGCCTGCAGCCATTCCGCTCACAACCGTCCAGCCGGCGGCGGCCAAATCCCGGCCGAGTTGGCGGGCCATGAGCAGCCCGGACGGCGTCGCCCTTCTGGCTCCGACAATCGCCACGCTGCGGGCCTCAAGCGAGCCCGCTCCTTTGGCCCAGAGCACGATCGGCGGATCGACAATTTCCTTCAGACGGGCAGGATAGACAGTGGAGTTCGCGGTGATCAGCTGAAGGCCCAGCCTCGACGCATTCCGGAGGACCGCCTCGGCCCTGTGGGCCGCGTCGGCCACCCTGGCCGCCCTGTCTCGCTCCGGCAGGCCGATCCGAAGCGCGAGTTCTCGAAGGCCCATCGGCGCTTCCTTGAGCAGGCGGCACGCCAGCGTGTCAGGGCCTGGCCTGAGCAGCGAAAGAGCCACCGCGCGGATGTCAGCCGTAGAGAACATGCCGTCTCTCGGCTTGCATCCTTGGTGCCACGGGAAGACCCAGGCCGGACCTGTAATTGGTCAGGAACAGTGGAATTGTTGCCATGGCGCTGCGGCAAGACCCCTGCAAAATGTGACAGGAAGATCGCAGGATCCCCAGGAGCGAGTACGGGGGTATAGTGGGAATACACAGCTATGGGATATTCGCCAGCGAACTTCGTCCGGAAGGTGGCGTTCGCGCCAGCGGTAGCGCTGGTGCTGGCGCTGAGCTTCACCGCCCCCTTGTCTGCCGACCGCAGGTCGGAGGCCCGGGCCCAGGTGGATTTTGGGATTGAACTTGCCCAGAAGGAACTTTGGAAAGAGGCAGAGTTCCGGTGGGAGAAAGCCGCCGAGTTGGATCCGACGTACAGCGCCGCGTGGAACAACCTCGGCATTGCCTATGAACAGCAGGGCAAGTTCGCCGAAGCCAAGAAGGCCTATGACAAGGCCGTGGCGCTGGACCCGAAGAATAACTACATCAGGCAGAACTATGACTTGTTCATGGAGATCTATGAGCGCCAAAACCGTCGCCGCACTGGCTAGCCTGGCGCTGGCGGTCGGCGCCTCAAGCTGCCTGCGTTTCTATGACATCGTCATCGAGACCCCGATACAGGCCAAGCTTGATGTTTCGTCCTTTCAGCGCGTGCTGATTCTGGGGTTTCTCGCCGGCGGGTCCAAAGATGTCGACCCGAATACGGAGACGGTCCGCTTGTTGCGCAGCCAGATCCGCACGAAGTCTGACCTGAGGGTGATCGATTCGGATGTCCTCTCACTGGTGGACGAAGTGGATCGGCGTCGTCGCGCGGCGGGCGAGGAGCCCCTCACCGACCCGGCGACGGTCGACCCTGATGAGCCGAAGATCAAGAACGAGAGCGACCTGCAGGAGTACGAGGCCATCTTTGCTGACGTCGACTATTGGAAAACTATCGGCGAGGAGTACCAGGCCCCGTTGATTATCACGGGCTCGATCCTTTTTACCGACTTGCAGCGCAGCGGCATGGTGGCGAGTTCGACGGAGACCCTGGACCAGTACGGCCGCCGGTCTGTCACGCCCACGCGCTCGTTCCAGAACCAGAAGGGCTACGCGCTGGTCCCGAAGTTCATCTTTATTGATGGTCGGACCGGGGTCCAGCTCTACAGCGAGTCCTTCCGCGAAGAGACGCTCTACAGCGTGACCAACAACACGCCCCCGCTTTCGTCCTACTTCGAGTTGGTGGATCGCCTGTTGCCGGGATTCCTCAGCACGCTGAGCACGCAGAAGATCAAGGGCACCCGCACCCTGTTGCGGTAGCTGAGGGCCACAGAACCGGACCGGGAAGCCCCGGGAAGCCCCGGGAAGCATTGAGGCGACGTGCCCCCTGCGACCCTGCCGGCTCGGGGCTCATTGAAATGGGGCGGCCACAAGTGGTAGCCTTGGAGGTTCCGGTGGAGTCCAGATTGGGCCCCCGTGCGGTATGGATGTGGATTTGGGAGTGTGTCAGATGTTCGCCATTGTCGAAGCCGGAGGCCGGCAGGAAAAGGTCACGCCAGGCGCAGTCGTTGTTGTGGATCGGTTGGACCTCGAGCCGGGTGCTGAATATACATTTGACCGGGTGCTGCTCCTGGAGACGGCGGACGGCGAGATTGTCGCTGGCGCCCCGTACGTGACCGGCGCCACGGTGACGGGCATCATCGCCGAGCAGACTCAGGGCAAGAAGATCCGGGTCTTCAAGATGAAGCGCCGCAAGACGGAACGAAAGACCATGGGCCACCGCACGCAATCGACTCGCGTGAAGGTGATGGCAATCAACGCCTGATCGTCAGGCGCCTCTCGATATCAGGACGGCACGATGGCTACTAAAAAAGGTCAGGGAAGTTCACGCAACGGTCGCGACAGTAACGCGCAGCGCCTCGGCGTCAAGAGGCACGACGGCAATCTCGTGTCCGGCGGCTCCATTCTCGTACGCCAGCGCGGCCGGAAGTTCAAGCCGGGTCCATTCGTCGGCCTCGGAAAAGACGACACGTTATTTGCCAAGGTCACGGGCACCGTCAAATTCAGCGATCGGGGTCAGCGCGGACGCTTCATCAGCATCATCCCAAGCGCCGTGTCTGACAGCGCGCCCGGCATCGCTATCGAGACCGCTCCGATCGAGGCGGACAAGGCGTAGTTGTTCGTCGACGAAGTCGACATTCGCGTGAAGGCGGGCGACGGCGGCAATGGCTGCCTGGCCTTCCGGCGGGAAAAATTCGTTCCTCGCGGCGGCCCCAGTGGCGGGGACGGCGGTCTGGGAGGTTCGGTCTATCTGGTGGCCACCCTCCACCAGAACACGCTTGTTCAGTATCGTTTCCATCCTGAATTCAACGGTGAGCGCGGCGAACACGGCCAAGGCTCCAACCGCACCGGCGCTCATGGCAACGACCTGACGCTGGAAGTGTCGCCGGGGACCGTTGTCTACGAAAAGAGCGAAGACGGCGACCTTATTCCCCTCGGGGATCTGGCCACGGTCGGGGCGCGAGTCCTCGTGGCCCGGGGGGGGCGGGGGGGCCGGGGCAATG
>JAHEFO010000072.1:1801-16237 GCA_024640135.1 Acidobacteriota bacterium | reverse complement strand
TGAGCAGGATCCCAGCCCCCAGGGACGCGAGGCCAAACTCCGCGAGGCCGTTGCCCATTTCACCCGGGCGGTGGAAATCCTCCCAGGATTCACGGAAGCGTGGATCGATCTCGGGACGAGCTACTACGCCCTGGACGAAGATGTCGGCGCGATGCGCGCGTTTGAGCAGAGCCTGAAGATCGAGCCGACGAGTTCACGCGCGAAGAACAACATCGGATTGATTCACTACAATCGGGGGGAAAGCCAGCTCGCAGTCCAGTTTCTGGAAGAGGCCGTCGCCATAGACCCCGCGAACATGTTCATCCTGGGCAATCTCGCCATGGCGCTGGAGCAACTGGGAGACCGTGAGAAAGCCTTCGAGCTTTACGAACGAGCCGTTCCTGGCAGCCCCGGACACCTCACCAACCTGATCGCACTGTGTGATGCCATGGGAAAGACGGAGAAAGCTTCCTTCTACCGACGAATCCAGGCGCAGATGCAGGCGGGGCCGCGTCGGTGACCGGGCTATTCCCGCAAGCTGGTTGTCAGGTCGACCCGTGCCGCGCGGCGCGCGGGTGACAGCGCGGCCAGCAGGGCAATGCCCCCCAGGGTGACAGCCGCCGCGACAAACGTCATCGGATCGAGCGGGCTCGTTCCGTACAGGAAACTCTGGAGCGAACGCGCCAGGAGCGCGGCACCCGCCAGACCGACGGCCAGGCCGGCGGCAGCAACCATCGCCCCTTGCTTCAAGACGAGCGAGAAGACCGACCGGCGGTCCGCGCCCAGCGCCATGCGCAGGCCGAGCTCGCGGGTGCGCCGCCCCACGGCGTGAGACAACGAGCCGTAGAGACCGATAATCGCCAGAAGAGCTGAAACAGCCGCGAATGACGCGAACATGGCCGCCCGAAACGTGGGCTCGGCCAAGGTGCTGTCCATCCGGCTCGACAACGGATACATCGCGGTAATCGGCACGGCTGGACTGAATCTGCTGACAGCCTGGCGCAGTTCATCGTTGTAGGCCGGTCCTGTGCGCGTGCTGCGCACCAGCACATTGATGCCGTACGGCCAGGGCTCCTGTCCATGCGGCCGGTACAACGAAGGAGGCACCGCATCTTCGGCCCGGCGCTGTACGACGTTGGCCACGACACCCACCACGCGAAAGCTTCTGGTCTGACCGTCGTCGGCGTTTGCCCTGGCCTCCGCACCGATGGGATCGCGCGAACCGAGGTTCGCCGACACGAAGGCCTCGTTGACGATGACGACTGGTTCGCTGTCGATCGAGTCAGCCGGACCAAAGTCCCGGCCCAGCTGCAGCGGCGTCCCGATCGTGTCGAAGAATCCCGGGGTGACGACAAATCCCATCACGCCCTCGCGACGGGTGTCTGGAAGGTCACCAGGCATCCACACCCATGGCGCCCAACTGGGCTCCATGAACGGCGCATCGGAACCCGCCGCGACATTCTCCACACCGGCCACCTGACTCACTTCGGCCAGGGCGCGGTCCCACGACACGGATGCCGGCACACTCTCGGCTCCCGGTCGCTTCATCGGCACCGTCATCGCCATGAGGTTGTCTGGCAGAAACCCCAAGTTGCTGGCCGACACATGCAGAAGCGCGTTCATCAGCAGACTGGCCCCGATACCGAGAACCATCGCTGCCGCCAGCTGAACGATCACCAGACTCGTGCGCAACCGGTGCCCTGACGAGGTCACAGAGGGCGAACTGATGGCCCGCAGACCAGTGCCCAGGTTCTGCCGACTGGCCAGGCGCAGGGCCGGCAGCAACGCGGCCAGAAGTCCCGTGCACAGCGAGACAACCGCGCTGATGGCCAGGACTCGTGGGTTCAGACTCACCTCAGCCAGGCGTGGAATCGAGGCTGGTCCCACCTGCAGGAACGCCGCCACGCCGAAATTCGCCAACAGGACGCCGACGGCACCTCCGGCAGCCGCCAGGATCAGTCCTTCAAGCAGTAATCCGGCGACCAGGCGCGACCGAGTGGCGCCGAGCGCGCGCCGCAGCGTCGCCTCTCCCTCACGCTCGAGACTTCGGAGAAGCAGGAGGTTGGCGCTGTTCATCGTAGCGATGAGCAACAGGATGGCCGCACCACCGAAGAAGATCGACAATGGCCTGGCGGCCGCTCCAATCGTCTGCGCGTGCAGCAGGTTGGCGCCGGCCCCGAAGCGGTTGCCATCCGGAAAGACATTTCCAGCCGGGATGGTGTCGGCCAACACCGCCTGGGTGGACGCCAGGTCGGCACGGGCGGCCTCAAGTGTGACTCCCTCCGCCAGGAGACCAATCACCGAGACCGAACGGCGTCCGCGATCGGCATATCGCTTTCCCTTGGTGCTCAGGGGCGTCCAGAACTCCGGCGACGACGCGAAGATGGCCTCTGGCTCAACGAGGCCGGCCGCAAGGACGCCGACAATGGACATGCCTGCCTCGACCCGGCCGACAATGTTCGGGTCCGCGCCATAACGCTGCACCCAGGTGTGATGGGCCAGGAGCGCAACCGCCGAAGCGCCCTCTTCGAAGTCAGCCCCCTGCAGGCTCCGTCCCAATTCCATCCGTGCACCAATCAGATCGAGGAATCCTGGCGTCACCGTCGCCATTGGCACCAACTCCGGTCCATTCCCCGTGTCGGACATCAAGCCTGAGCGCTGCTCGACGGCCTCGATCGTCTTGAACGAATGGGTCCGTTCCCGCCAGTCCACCATGGTGGCGACAGACGTGCCCGCCAGTCGCTGCAGACCTGGTGCGTCCGCACGCCACTCGCGGTCAGGAAACAACATGCCCATCGTCACCAGATGTTCGCTCCTGGCATAGGGCAGCGGTCGCACGATTACCGCATCCACGACACTGTAGATCGTCGTTGTCGCCGCGATGCCTGCGGCCAGCGTCACAACGACCAGCGCTGTACGGGCAGGCCGTCGCGTCAGGCTGCGAATCGTCTGACGCAACTCAGCGCCCATTCCGGTGAGATGCATTGGCTTTCTCCTATGGCTGTGGCCAGTCTTTCCAGCGCCCCAGGCTTCCCCGCGCGACCGGTCACGCCAGGACCACACGAGAATGCTCGCGGCCTGGACCACAAACCAGAGACGCGCCAGCCACGGCCGGCCCGTTCGGGCTCGATGGGCAAATTCTTCGATGAGATCGCCCCGGACGCCGGCGCCCCAAGGTCCGGGCGGCAGCGCACGCTTCACAAGAGCGTCGGCCCAGTGTGGTGGTCGAAGACTCACCGCCTGGGTCCTCCGAGCGTCCGCTCCAGGCCCGACCACAAAGTCAACAGTGCGGCACGGTTTTCTCGGAGCGCGGCCAGTCCATCGGGCGTGACCTCAAACAGCCGCCGGATGTGTCCCCCTCGATCCGGCCCCGGTTTCTCGGCTGCCCATGTCAGAAGACCCTTGGCCTCAAGTCTGTTCAGCGTGGAGTACAACGCGCCTCTGGTCACCAGTCGGCCGATCGACCGCTCGAGTTCCCTGGCAATCTCAGGACCAAATGCCTGGTCCCCAGATCGAAGCGCCGCCAGCAACACCAGTTGTTCGAATTCACCCAAACTCGTCATGGTCGCCCTTTTGTGTCTAGAAAGAAGACTAAGTCTACATTTCAGACTCTCTGCCGTCAAGGGACCATGGGCACCGGAACTTGCACTCTCGCCATGTATTCACTAACCTAGTTAGTGAATAGCCATGTCACGCGATCCCAAAGACCTTCTCCACGGCACCCTCGATGCTCTGGTCCTCAAGACTCTCTCGGACGGACCCGTGCATGGGTACGGCATCGCCCGGGCGATTGAGATCCGAACCCGGGATGTGCTCCCGATCGAAGATGCCGCCCTCTACAAGGCGTTGCGCCGGCTGGAGGCCGACGGTGCCATCCGTGCTGAATGGGGCGTTTCAGACAACAACCGTCGAGCCCGCTTCTACAGCCTCACCGCGCGAGGGCGCAAGGTGCTGCAGGCCGAGACCGACACCTGGCACCGGTTTGCTCAAGCTGTCGGTGCCGTTCTTGGAAAGCCATGAAACCGCCAGAGTCGGATTCGACGCCGCCCCCCACACCGGACTCCGCACTGGACGATGAACTGCAGTTCCATCTGGAGCAGCGCGTGGCTGAGTTCATGGCACAGGGAGCCACACGGCAAGAGGCGACTGCGCGCGCCCGAGCGCGGATGGGAGACGTAGACCAGTTGAAGGAGTACTCCGGACGCATTCAAGCGCGCACGGCCCGTCGCCACAAGCGGCGCATGTGGTTGTCAGACCTCCGGATCGATCTGCGGCAGGGCCTCAGGCAGGGCGCGCGCGCCCCAGCCCTGGCCATTGTGGCGGTGCTGACGCTGGCCCTGGGAATCGGAGGGACGACCGCAACGTACGCGGCTGTCCGCAAGCTCATGCTTGACCCGATTCCGGGCGTCGATACGAGCCGCCTCGTGAGAATCTCGCGAACGAATGCCGCCGGCACGTTTTCGGTGACGCCCTCCGCTGAACTGGCCGACGCCTGGGCGGCGGGCGTGTCATCCCTGGAAGATGTCGCGGTATTTGCTTCGCGCGAAGGCTCGGTCGATCTCGGCGCAGGCAATGAAGCCCTCAGCGTCGGTGTGATGTCACCGAACGTCCTGTCCGTCCTGGGAATGGCTCCAGCTGTGGGCCGCGTGTTCGGTCCGGCGGAGACCGACGTGGTGGTACTGACCGATGCGGTGTGGCGACGGCGCTTCGACAGGCGCGCGGACGTCATCGGCCGAACGATCGCAATCGACGGCCGCCCGTACACCGTCGTCGGAGTACTCCCCAGGCGGTTCACCATTCCATTTGTCGCGGCAGTCAGCGACAGCGACCTCTGGATTCCTCGCGGCGCCGACATTTTCCCGCATGTGATCGCCCGGGTGCGACCGGACGTCCCGGACGCCCAGTTGCGTCGAGAACTCGAGACGGTCATGCACTCACTCGACGGGGAGGGATCTGATGGCGAGTGGCGCGCCAAGGTCTCTCATCCCTTCGACGATGTCGGCGCGACCACCCGGGATTCCCTGCTCGTGCTCTTCGGTGCGATGGCCATCGTCCTGCTCGCCGGCTGTGCGAACGTGGCGAATCTGCTCCTGGCGCGCGCGCAGGTCCGGCGACATGAGTTCGTCATCAGGCAATCACTGGGAGCGAGTCGCGGACGGGTCATCCGCCAGCTTCTGACCGAGAGCAGTCTGCTGGCCCTGGCGGGATGGAGTCTGGGCCTGGGAGTCGCAAGGGGCTGTCTTGAACTTGTGCAGCATCTGCGACCCGAAGCGTTCGCCATGCTTGACGGCGTGTCGCTTGATGCGCCACTGGTCTGGTGGAGTCTCATGGTCGCGGCCACGACCTCGCTGTTCTTTGGGATGGCGCCCGCACTGTTCGCGGCGGGTCGACATCTATCTGGCCAACTGCGCATCGAAACGCGATCGGCCACGGCTGACCGCGGCGCACGACGGTGGCGCGCGATCTTCGTGATGGGTGAGGTCGCCTTATCGGTCATGTTGCTGATTGGCGCCGGCCTGCTTGTGCGAACGCTGGTCGAGATGCAACGAGCGCCGCTCGGGTTCGAGCCGGCCGGACTCTATCGAGCCACCGTGGTCATCCCCGAGGATCGGTATGCCACTCAGAACGCCCGGGCGTCAGTGTTTTCGCAACTGCTGGACCAGGTGCAGGCCCTGCCGGGAATGAGCCAGGCCACGTGGTCGACTGGCGTGCCGCCGGAGATCGGAGTCTCGGTGGGGGCGCTGCAGATCGAGGACCGTGATCTCCAACCTGAGGGCCGCACGTTCCTCGGCTTCAACATCGTCTCGCCCGCTTACTTCGGGTTGACGCGTACGCCGATTATCGAAGGCCGCGTGTTCGGGTCAGGCGCCGCGTCCGACAACGAAATCGTCGTGAGCCAGACACTGGCACGTGAGCAGTGGCCTGGCGAATCGGCAGTCGGCAAACGTCTTCGGTTGTCGTCTGACGGACCGTGGTCACTCATCGTAGGCGTCGCCGGCGACGTCACGATTCCGCGGCCCGGGGCGGCGGGCCGCAGCAGTCCTGTGAGCGAGCTGATCTACAGCCCGTTTACCGCCTCATGGAACAAGGGCATGCTCCTGATGCGCCATCAACCCTCTCTGGATGGACTCCCCGGTCTTTTTCCCGCCCTGACCGAATTGGCGGCGGCTGTCGATCCTGGCATCAAGATCTGATGCGGTCACCCGATCACAGGCGCTGCCTCGCTTTATCGGGACCCTCTTGATCGCGTTCGCGGTGATGGCCGTCCTGATCTCGGCGGTGGGCGTGTACGGAGTGATTGCCTATGCGGTCACTCGCCGCTGGCGCGAGATGGGCATTCGAATCGCCTTGGGTGCGAGCGCGTCGGATGTCCTCCGACCGGTGGTGACCGAGGGGGCCCGGATGGTCGGTGCGGGCCTCGCGCTTGGGCTCGTCGGAGCCTGGCTCACCGCCAGGACGCTCGACACGCTCTTGTATCAGGTTCAGCCTTCGGACGTGACCACGTTCACGGCGGCCGGCGCATTGCTCTCCGTCGTCGCGTTGGCAGCGGTCATCATCCCCGCCCTCAGAGCCACACGGGTGGATCCCGTGACAGTCCTGCGCGAATGATCGGGACTCCTATCGCAACCGGTCGTTGCCCTTCCACCATCCATCGTCGGCGGCCGTGGCAGGTCCCATCTTCCCTTTGACCGAATCGAGCAACGCTCTGGCGTCCCGGAGCACCCCCGCCACCATCACCTGCTCAACGTGCCGGGTGTTCGTAATGTCGGTGAGTGGATTGCCACGAATGACGAAGAGGTCTGCCGATTTGCCTGGCTCGAGCGAACCGAGCTGATCGCTGACGCGGAGGGCGCGCGCACCGTTGATGGTCGCAATCTTCAGCGCAGCGGCCGGTGGAATGCCAGCCAGGACCAGGGCCTGCAATTCCCGATGGGCGCCAAACCCTGAGAGGAACTCGCCCCAGCTGGGGTGATCGGTGCCGAGAGTAATCAGGCCCGCCCCGCCCCTGTCGTAGAAGCGCTTCACTTCCTGGAACTTCTTCTCATAGATGCGCTGAAACTGGTCGAGCGGACGCCGGGGCAACTGGGCCTGCGCCACGGCCCTCGCATGGGGCGTGAGGAATCCCATTTCGTCCACCCACTGCGTATAGACCCGCGTGTCCTTGGGGTCGTACCAATACCCGTAGGCGCTCAATGTCGCGTCGTAATAGACGTTTCGTTGCAGGTACAGGTCGATGATCGCGTCCACAGCCGGCTGCGTCACGTCCAGCGCCTCGAGCGAGGCGTAGGCTGACTTGTCCGCCGCGATCGCATCACCCCCCATGAAGTGCTCAATACGATCAATGCCCATGGCAATGGCATCGCGCGGGTTCACTGAATTCCGGAATCCAGAATCGAGATGCGCGGTGACCGGCAAGCCATATCGATGGGCCTGATCAATGAGCGCCAGGAGTTCTGGCGCCTGGATGCCCTTCGCCTTGAAGCCCCTGACGCCACGCGCCGCCCACAGGTCGACGTCGGCACGCACCTTCGCGGGCGTCTGTTCAGCGCGATTCCAGCCAGGACGAGCCGTCCCGAAGTACGGTCCTGAACTGTGAATCCTCGCCCCGACCTGCTCGCCGCGTTCGATGCGCCGGCGCGCCTCGTACATGCCCTCCGGATCGACCTCTCCGGCCGGGAACGTGGACGTCACGCCGTTGGCGAGAAACACGATCGGATTCACCGTGGATTCATCGACGCGCCCGGCGCCAAACAGATCGACGGCATAGTGCGCGTGGAGATCGAACAGCCCCGGCAGGACGAACTGGTCGTCGGACAGGCGCACGACCTGGGCAAGAGAGACGTCACGGCCAGCGAGATCCGCATCCACTTCCACGAGAATCCCGCTGCGAACAACGAGACCCGTATTCGGCACCATGGTCTCGCGCGCCGTATCAAAGCGATGGCCTCCGAGAATGACGATGTCACCTGGACGTAATGCGATCGGCACCGCCTGCGGCCGGGGGGCCACGCCCGCCCCCGCGTCGGGCGCGGACGACTGCGACAGGTCCCAGGGATTCTGCCGCGCGAGCAGCGGCAGCGCCAGGAGCGCGATCACTGCCACCCCGAGGAGCGTCGCGCGCGCAGTCCATGCGGTTCGTGTGGTCATCCTGCTCATCCCCTCACACACCCGGTGTGCTCGTCCCAGCGACACCTTTGCGGCTCAGTCTATCCGCTTGTGTCCGGCCGCCCACGGCCAGGCAACACAGGCGTCAGTCGCACACGACAAGTGCCCGCCGGAAGAGGCGGGTCTCCATTGGGGGGAATCGTAGCATCCTGAGGTCCTGACCAAGTTCACCCGTCCATTTGCCGATGACTTCCGTCAAACGAGAGAGAGCACCCTTCACCAGAGAGATTGCAGCATGGTCACAACCACTGAGCACACACACGAAGCAGTTGTTCTGCACCTCGAGGGGCGGATGACCGCAGAACGCCAGGACGAACGCCTGCCCCGCAGGGTCCAGCGCTTGATCGACAAGGGTGTCCGGCGGCTGATTCTGGACCTCGGCGGCGTCTCGTATATGGACAGTACCTGTCTTGGCGAGATCATCGAGGTCAGCCAGACGCTCAAGCGCAACGGCGGACAGTTGACCATGGTCAACATCCCACGGCGTGTCCAACGACTGTTCGATATCAGTCACGTGACCGACATGCAGGCAGGCTGATCGCGTTCCTGGCGTGACCGCTGGCCACGGGTGGCCCAGCATGCAGCACCCCGAGCGCACTGCTCAGGTGGTCGGCGCCTCAGCTCGCAACAGCACTTCGCGCCACCACATCCATGCGAGCACGTCCTGGCGGACGG
Source organism: Acidobacteriota bacterium (assembly GCA_024640135.1). Lineage (GTDB taxonomy): Bacteria > Acidobacteriota > Vicinamibacteria > Vicinamibacterales > SCN-69-37 > SYFT01. The sequence continues at coordinate 7,417 of JAHEFO010000072.1, read as the reverse complement.
CCCGACAACCGTGAGTGCGCCCCTATGCCAGAGTCAACTTCTTCGCCGCGCTCGCGGGCGTCAGCGCCAGCGCCAGCACTTCATCGACCTCGGTCACGAAATGCACCCTGAGACCGCGACGAATCTCATCCGTCAGATCTTCGCGCACATTGGTCTCGTTCTGTTGCGGCAGGATCACACGGTTGATGCCGTAGCGCCGTGCGGCAAGCACCTTCTCCTTGATCCCCCCGACGGGCAACACCCGGCCGGACAGGGTCACTTCGCCGGTCATTGCGACGTCTCCGCGCACGGGTCGGCCTGACAGCGCTGACGCCAGCGCCACGACCATCGTCACTCCTGCGGAGGGGCCATCCTTTGGAATCGCGCCGGAGGGCACGTGCAAGTGGATTTCCGAGTCCTTGTAGAACTGGGGCTCCACACCGTACGACGACGCGTGGGCCCGAAACCAGGACAGGGCAATGCGCGCGGATTCCTTCATCACGTCACCGAGCGAACCAGTCAGCGTGAGCGAACTGCCGCCCATCATTCGCGAGGCTTCGATGAGCAACACGTCACCGCCCACTGGCGTCCATGCCAAGCCGATGGCCACGCCAGGTTCTTTGGTTCGATCCGCAAGCGCTTCGTCGAGGTGTCTGGGAGCCCCAAGCAATGTCTCGATCAGTTCGGGGGTCACCGTCACCGGGGTGAGGTCACCTTCTGCACGACGCCGTGCGATCTTCCGGCAGATCGAGCCGATTTCCCGCTCGAGGTTCCGCACGCCGGCTTCGCGCGTGTACCCGCGGATGACGGCGGCCAACGCGGCATCTGGAAAGGTTATGGCCTCAGGATCCAAACCGTGGTTCGTCACCTGCCTGGCCACGAGGTGATCGCGAGCGATCTCCAGTTTCTCCCGTTCCGTATAGCCGGCCAACTCGATCACTTCCATGCGGTCGCGCAGCGGTGGAGGGATGGTATCGAGCACATTTGCCGTCGTGATAAACAGGACCTCAGACAGGTCGAAGGGCACATCAAGGTAGTGATCGCGGAACGTGTTGTTCTGTTCCGGATCGAGCACTTCCAGCAGCGCCGACGCGGGGTCGCCGCGGAAGTCGCTCCCGAGCTTGTCAATCTCATCGAGAATGAACACCGGGTTCTTGACACCCACTCTGCGGAGCCCCTGGACGATCTGCCCCGGCATGGCGCCAATGTACGTGCGGCGATGCCCGCGAATCTCCGCTTCATCCCGCATACCACCAAGGGAGACCCGGACGAACTTCCGGCCGATGGCGCTGGCGATGGAACGGGCCAGGGAGGTCTTGCCGACCCCCGGGGGGCCCACAAAACAGAGGATCGGGCTCTTCACGTCAGGTTTGAGCGACAGCACGGCCAGGTACTCGAGGATGCGCTCCTTCACCTTCTCGATCCCTGAGTGATCCGCATCAAGGGTGGCCCTGGTGCGCTTCAAGTCGATGACATCATCGGAGCGCTTCGACCAGGGCGTCGAGACCAGCCAGTCGATGTAGGTGCGAGCAACCGTGTACTCGGCAGCAGCCGGCGGCATCTTCGACAGGCGATCGAATTCGCGGCGGGCCTCCTTCAGCACATTGTCCGGCATTCCCGCGTCGTCAATGGCCGCGGAGAGTTCATCAAGCTCCTTGGCCTCATCGTCGCCTTCGCCCAACTCACGGCGAATCGCCTTCATTTGCTCGCGCAGGAAATACTCCCGCTGCGTCCGGCCAACTTCGGATTCGACCTGCGATTGGATCTTGGAGCCCACTTCGAGCACCTCGAGTTCCTTGGTCAGGACCCGGTTGAGTGACTCCATGCGGCTCCGCACGTCGGTTGTCTCCAGCAGATCCTGCTTGACCGCGGTCGGCACGGTACTCAGGCTCGACGCGATGAAGTCAGTTAGCGGCCCGGGCTCAGCAATATTGGCGACGACGGATGCGAGGTCCTCGGACAAGACCGGCGACAGATGGACGATTTGCTGGAGATTCGCGCGAATGTTCCGCACGAGCGCGTCGGTCTCGACGGACTCCGCGTCGGCCGCCACCTCGGTGACTTCCTGGACAGCGGCGCGAAGATAAGGCGACGACTGGACGACATGGTCCAGGCGCAAACGGGTGATCCCCTGAACGATCAGGCGCAAGCTGCCGTCGGGCAACTTGAACATCTTGTGGATATGCGCCAGCGTGCCGATCGGAAACAGGTCGGCCTGCCCGGGCTCGTCGTCGGACGCCTTGCGCTGCGCAAAGACGCCGACCTGCTTGTCACCCGCGATCGCCGCATCGATCAGCAGGACGGAACTCTCGCGTGCCACCGCGAGCGGCATGAACGAGTTCGGAAACAAGACGGTGTCACGCAACGGCAGCACCGGGACTTCGGCAGGAACCGTTGGCGCAAGATCGCCGGTTGAAGCTGTCGTCGGATCGTGATCGGTCATCGGGAGGCCTCCAGACGAATCAGGCCCCGCCACTGGCGGAGCCTGAACCTTGTCACGAGAATACCGGCATTGCCGGCATCGAGGTCAGCTCACGTCGAGCAGGTGCCCCGCAGGCCGCCGCTGGGAGGACAGACGCTCGCGGTGATCTTCCAGTTCGCGAGCTTCCTCGCAATCCTTGCATCGAACCGCGAATGGCAGCGCCCGCAGGCGACGTCCGGAAATCTCGGCTCCGCACTCAAAACAGTCGCCAAAAGTCCCCTCGTCCAGACGCGTCAGCGCTTCTTCGATCCGGGTCAAGGTCTCCGACTTCATCTGAATCAGCGCGAACTCAATATCGTCCTGAATATCCGCCTCGGACGACTCCGCCGCATCCAGCACGCCCTGCCCCTCACCGGTGCCACCCTCGGACCGCACGTCGCGCATTTTTCCCTGCACCTGAGCGAGGATTTCGCGCCGGCGTTCTTCGAGGATTCGTTTCAGCTCCACATATCGCGTGCGAGCCGTATCTGTCTTCACTGTTTTTCTTGAAGTGGTTGTTCGTGCCTTCATGATTTACTCCTTACTCTCCGCCCGCCGCTATCAGGACCCTCTGTGTGCCCTTATGCCCTGCAAATAAAATGCCAATAATAACTCAAGACCTGCTAATAACAAAGCATTTCGAGTGTCCCATTCCTGCATCGGACCCCGGTAACTCCTACTACGATGCGGACCGCCGCCCGGATACATCGGCGACAACAAAACACTCCGCAACTGCCCGAAAATCGAGGTTGCGGCCTGCAATCGCCCGTTTTGGGACCGTCGCCGGTCCCACTTTCTGCTGCATTAGACGTGTGCCGACCCGGTTTCGGTTCTCCATTGTTTTGGACTGTCGATGTCACCGATGGGTAACATGCTGCTATACTGTGATGTTTGTTTTGGAAGAAGGATTTCATGGCCAAGCAGTGTGAAGTGTGCGGAAAGAAGCCGGTGGTTGGGCGTCATGCCAGTCACGCAAATAATGTGACCTCGCGCCGGTTCGAGCCAAATCTCCAGCGGGTCCGTGCCGTGGTCAAGGGCGCGACCAAGCACATCCGCGTGTGCACGCGGTGCATCCGTTCAAACAAGGTCACCAAGGCCGCGTAGTGGCCAGCCCGCTCGTGCCCGTGTCGAGTCCCGACGCCCCTGGGGCGATCGGGCCGTACAGCCAGGCCATCAAGGCCGGAGGTTTCCTGTTCGCGTCCGGGCAGATTCCGCTCGACCCGGCCACGGGGGCCATCACTGAGGGCGGCATCACTGCCCAGGCGCATCAGGTGCTCCAGAATCTCGGGGCCGTGCTGAAGGCCGCTGAGCTGTCGTACGACCGTGTGGTGAAGACCACGGTGTATCTCGCGGATATGGCAGATTTCCCCGCCGTCAACGCGGTCTATGCGTCGTATTTCCCGGCGCCGTCTCCCGCGCGCGCCACCGTCCAGGCGGCGGGTCTGCCAAAGGGCGTTCTCGTCGAGATCGACCTGATCGCGGTTCTGGACTAGAAGCCCCGACCGTTCTAACGGCTCGCCCGTTCCACGGCCAGAACCCCATCAATCGCTTTCAGTGACTTGATCACCCGATCAAGGTGCTTCACGTCGGCAATTTCGACCGTCATTCGAATCGACCCTTGATGGTCGGCATCCGTGGTCGCCTCGACGTCCCGAATATTGGTGTTGATCCCGGCGATCCGCGAGCTCACATCCGCGAGGATCCCCTTTCGATCAGCCACATGAATCTTGAGGCGGACGACGTAGGGCGCGGCGTCTCCGCCCTTGTCCCACTCGACATCCATCCGGCGTTCCGGGTCGTAGAGCAGATTCACCACATTCGAACAGGTCGCGGCGTGCACGGAGACACCTTTCCCGCGGGTGACATAACCCACAATCTGCTCACCACGGATGGGATTGCAGCACCGCGCGCGGAAGACCATCAGGTCGTCGACACCGCGCACTTTGATCTTGGCGTCACCCTTGCCCCACACGCGTTTGACGACGCTGGCAATCGCGCCGTCAGGCGGACGCTCTTTCAAGCCGTCCTGCCCCACCAGGCGGGTCAGCACCGCCCGGGGCGTCGCCTTTCCGTAGCCAATCGCCGCGTACAGGTCGTCAACCCGCTGGACGCCGTACTCCGGAGCCACGGCTGCCAGCGCCTCGTCGGAGGTCAACGCCTTGTCGAGGTTGAACCGGCGAACCTCCTTTTCGAACAGCCGCTTGCCAAACTCAATACTCCGGGTCTTCTCCTCGCCGTGAATGAAGTGTCTGATCTTGTTCCGGGCCCGGGTCGTGGCGACAAACGTGAGCCAGTCCCGGCTCGGCGTATGCCCTGATTGCCGGAGAATCTCCACGATGTCGCCGTTCGACAACCTGGTCCGCAACGGAACCATCCGGCCGTTCACACGCGCGCCAACGCACTGGTGGCCCACATCCGTGTGCACGGCGTACGCAAAGTCCACGGCGGTGGCGCCCTGCGGCAAGGCCTTGACCTCGCCCTTGGGCGTGAACAGATACACCTCATCGGGATAGAGCTCGATACGGAGGTTCCGGAGAAACTCCGCCGGATCGCGAACGTCCTGCTGCGACTCCAGCAACTGACGCAGCCAGGCGAAGTACTGTTCGTCGCGGGCCGCGCCCTGGCGCCCCTCCTTGTACTTCCAGTGGGCCGCGATGCCATCGTCCGCCACTCGGTGCATATCCTGCGTCCGGATCTGAATCTCGAACGGGGTCCCCCGTTCGCTGACGACCGACGTATGGAGCGACTGATACCCGTTGGGCCGTGGCATCGCGATGAAGTCCTTGAACCGGCCGGGGACTGGCGACCATGTCTGGTGGAGGATCCCGAGGACGCCATAGCAGTCCTTCACCGACTGTGTCACCACCCGCAGGGCGATGAAGTCGTAGACCTGGTCCAGGCTGACTTTCCGACGCTCGAGTTTCTGGTGAATGGACCAGAGGCGCTTTATGCGGCCGTCGATCGACACGATGGGGATCTGCGCGTCGGCCAGTTTGTGAACCAGCTTCTGGCGGAGCTCCTCCATCAAGCCCTCCGTGGATTTGCGTTTCGCTTCCACTTCGGTGCGGAGTGCCTCATACGCCTGGGGATCGAGATGGCGAAACGCCAGTTCCTCCAGCTCGTTCTTGACCTTGCTCATCCCGAGACGGTTCGCAATCGGCGCGTAGATGTCCCGG
>JAHEFO010000072.1:0-1791 GCA_024640135.1 Acidobacteriota bacterium | reverse complement strand
CCGGGTCTCCTGGGCGATGCGCTGTCGTCGGTCTTCGGGGAGGTGCTCGAGAGTCCGCATGTTATGAAGGCGGTCCGCCAATTTCACCAGAACGACCCTGATGTCATCGACCATGGCCAGCAGCATTTTCCGGAAGCTTTCGGCCTGTCGCTCCTCGCTGGAGGCAAACTGCAGCGCGGACAGCTTCGTGACGCCCTCGACCACGTGGGCCACCTCTTCTCCGAACAGCTCCCGGATCCTCTCGATTGTGATGGTGGTGTCCTCAACAATGTCGTGGAGGAGTCCGGCGGCCACGGCCACCACGTCGAGACGCATATCCACCAGCAGGTCGGCCACCTCCAGGGGGTGCACGAGGTAGGGCTCCCCGGACCTGCGGACCTGCCCCCGGTGCTCGTAGGCCGAAAAGACGTAGGCCCGCCGGAGCAGCTCGGTGTCTGCGTCCGGGGTCGTATTCCGGACCTTATCGATGAGATCTTCGAACCGAATCATGGTGTCGGTGTCTAACTAGAATGGAAGAATACCGGAAATGGCCAAAAGGCACCTTGACTGCCCTTTTTTGGGTTCACTATACTGGCGCCACATGAGGTTCTACATGCACGTTCCCTTCAAGCTGATTCGCGTCGTCGCGCTGGTCCTGATGGTTGGATTATCGACGACGGCCTGCGGTAAGTATGCGATCGGCAATCTCCGTTCCCTGATGGCGTTCAAAGAAGCTAACACCTTCTATCAGAGGAATGAATTTCCCAAGGCCATCGAGGCGTACCAGCGTGCCATCGAGCACAACCCAGATTTTGGCGTCTCTTATTTCTTCCTCGGGAACTCGTACGACAACATGTACAAGCCCTCCCGCCAGGGCGAACCCGACAACGACGCCTTCCTGCTGAAGGCTGTGGAGAACTACACCCTGGCCACGCAGAAGATCAAGGACGAGGACATTCAGGGCCCTGAGATTCGAAAACTGGCCTATGAATACCTGATTGCTGCCTATGGCGTGGACAAGATCGACGACTTCGAACAGGCTGAACCCATCGCGCTGAAGTTGATTGAGCTCGAACCCAACGAGCCTGGCAACTACCAGTCCCTCGGCAAGCTCTATGAAGACCAGGGCCGATACGAGGAAGCGGAGACCATGTTCAACAAGGCCATCGAGGTTCGCCCGAACGAGCCCCTCGGGTACATGGTCATGGCCGGCTTTCACAATCGGCAGGGCAACTTTGAGAAAACGATGGAAGCGTGGGAACAGCGGGCCAAGATCGAGCCGAATAACCCCGAGGCCCATCACACCATCGGAACGTACCTCTATGAGAAGGCGCTGAAGGACTTCACCCTCTCACAGGCCACCAAGCGGGCGTACATCGAGCGGGCGATAAGCGCCGAGGACAGCGCGCTCGCGCTCCACGCTGATTACTTCGAGGCCTTGACCTACAAGAACATCATCCTGCGTCTGAAGGCCTCAATGGAGCCCGACCTGGCCAAGCGCAAGGTGCTCATTGATGAGGCCGATCGCCTGCGTAATCACGCGCTGGAGGTGCAGAAGGCCCAGGCAAGTGCTGGTGGTGAGATCGGCAAGTAGTCCAAATCCTCAGCCGTCAGAACAAGGATCTCACGGGCGCGGTCGGTTGACACTGACCGCGCCCGACGTGTTTGTGGGCCCGCAGATTCGCAGGGTGTCCGCTGGCGTCAATTCGGCCCACCCGATGTACCCCTCCCGGCGGCGACGGGCGGTCTGTCCGCGTGAAGTGTGCGGGCGCCATTCCACCGGGCCATCCCGTCCGGCGGCAGTTGCTCATC
>JAHEFO010000302.1 GCA_024640135.1 Acidobacteriota bacterium | reverse complement strand
TAACCACCGCCGCGACCTCGTGTTGGGCCAGAAGCAGGGCCAGCGACGGCACGGCGAAGGCGGGGGTCCCGAAGAAGATGACACGCATAGTCGTCACCACCGCCCGCTGCGCCGCATCTTGCGAATCTTCTTCACGATGGCGTCGCGCTGAAGACTTCGCAGGCGGTCGAGAAACAAGCGGCCTTCAAGATGATCGAGTTCGTGTTGAAGCGCCCGGGCCAGCAACCCCTCGCCTTCGACGACCACCTCGCGACCGTCGCGGTCCTGTCCCTTCACCACGGCGTGATGAGGCCGTGCCACCGTGGCTTGAAAGCCCGGCAGGCTCAGGCACCCTTCTTCTTCGAGTATCAGGCCCGAGCGCTCGACGAACTCCGGATTCACCAGTGTGATGACCTCGCCGTCACGTTTGCCGATGCTGAGATCGATCACGCAGACCCGCAATGGCACACCGACCTGTGGTGCCGCCAGCCCGATCCCCGGGGCGGCATACATCGTCTGGATCATGTCGTCGATCAATGTGTGGAGTGATTCGTCGAAATCGGTCACCGGCAGCGCGGGCGTCTGGAGCCCCTTGTCGCCAAGTTTCACGATCGGACGCAACATCAGTGCGTGTCCCCCCGGTTCGCGTCTCCAGGCGCCCCGGGCCGATGCGCGAGGCGCTCATGGACCACCCGTTCCCACTCCCGCACGGCTCGGGTGATTTCCTCCACGGAATCACCGCCAAACTTCTCGACCACGGCGTTGGCCAGCACAAGACACACCATCGCTTCTCCGACGACGGCTGCCGCGGGCACGGCACACACGTCGCTGCGCTCGATGGTGGCGGGTTCCTCGGTCATGGTTGCGAGATTGACCGACCGAAGGGGAGCCATCAGCGTGGAAATCGGTTTCATCCACGCGGAGACGCGAACGTCTTCACCGTTGGTGACTCCGCCTTCGAGACCGCCGGCACGGTTCGTCGGCCGGCGCAGTTCGGCGAGCGTGCCGGTGGGCGCTCCGTCCGCGAGACGGATCTCGTCGTGAACCTGGGAGCCCGGCACACGGCTGACCTGGGGGCCAAGCCCAATTCCCACTCCCTTGATGGCCTGGATGGACATGACGGACTGGGCGAGCAGGCCGTCGAGCTTGCGATCCCACTGCGCGTGACTGCCCAGGCCGACCGGAACACCGTGGGCGATCACTTCGAAGGCTCCGCCAACGGTGTCGCCGGCTGCGCGGGCGGCATCCACGGCGGCGCGCATCGCGGCACCAACTGAAGCATCCGCACACCGGACACCGTCCTCGTCGGTCAACGCCGCGACGGTCGCGAAGTCGTACGCGGCCGGGTCGGCGATCGCAGCGCCGCCGATCTCGGTGACGTGGCTCGCCACCTGGACGCCGACGGCGGCGAGCAGTGCGCGGGCGACTGCCCCGGCCGCCACGCGCGCAGCGGTTTCGCGCGCGCTGGCGCGCTCGAGAATATCGCGCATGTCCTGGCGCTGGTACTTGAAGGCGCCGGCGAGGTCCGCGTGGCCCGGCCGGGGTCGCGTCACCGGTTCACGCCGGGCGCCCGGCAGGGATGAGTCCGGCTCGGCTTCTACGCTCATGGTGAATTGCCAGTTCACCCAGTCGCGGTTCCTGATGAGCAGCGTCAGGGGACTGCCAATCGTCTGACCCAACCGCACGCCCGAGAGAATCTCGACCCGGTCCTGTTCGATGGCCATGCGGCGGCCCCGGCCGTAGCCAAGCTGGCGCCGGGCCAGGTCGCGGTTGATATCAGCCGCCGACAGCGCGAGACCTGCCGGCACGCCGTCGAGGACCGTGACGAGCGCCTGGCCGTGCGATTCACCAGCTGTCAAATATCGAATCATGGCCGCGTCATTCTATCGAAATTCCTGCAATGGCCCCGGCGCGCATGGCGATCGCGCGCCCGTTCCGGGCGGGTGCGCATCTTGCACTCACCGTGGCGACGTGGACACCCACTGTAGCGCATGGTGCGCGGAGCTCGAACGTGCGAAGGGGCCAGGCGTGCGTCTCATTGGCAGGGCTCCGGCCGACGTGGGGGAGGACGTCATCGCCGAATTCGGGGCGGCGGCGGCACGTCTGGGATACGTCACGATAGACGCGCAGGCAAACCTGCCGGACGACGCGCGACGGGCCCTCTGGTATCGCCATGTCGTCCTGATTCACAGGGGCGCATCGACACCGGTCAGCGTCAGATGGATCCGGGAACTGGCGCACGCGAGCCCTCGCGCGCATGGTGTGGTTGCGGTGGCGCCGCAGCCCGATCGGGCCCGCGAAACCTCGTCGCCACTGGTTCATCTGCTCGACCCGCTGCCAGAGATCGCCCGGAACGGCATCGGACTGCGAGCGATTCGATTGCGGCAGCGCCGCCGGCGCGCAGCCGCAAGGCGATGGACCAGTGCGGCCCTGGAGCACGCGCGCCGCCTGTCGGACGAGATGGGGGCGGCGCAGGCGTTTGCGCAACTCACTGCCTTGCCGGTGGGTCGGACAAAGACCGCCGTAGCGGCTCTTATCGGACGTGGTCGGCGTCTGCTCTCCGGCCTCGATCAGTTGTCGGCGAGGAGTCATGTTGTGGCGGCCCTGGCGGACTTGTGGATGACCGAGGCCGAGTTTGAGGCGGCGACTGCGTCGCTCTGTGCCGTGGATGTTGAATGCAGGCTGGCCGGCACAGCGGTGCCCTCGTGGATTCGCGCGAGGCAGAGTGAGGTGGCCTGTTGGCAGGGTCGATGGGACGAGGCGGATCGGAGGGCGCGCGAGTCGGGACATTCCGGGTGGCGCGCCCTGGCCGCGTTTGGCCGGCAGGACTGGGAGACGGCGCGGATGGCGGCTGCATCGGCCGGGGAAGGGCATACGGACTGGAGCGCGCTGCTGGAGGTGATGTCCGCGGCGGCCGCCGGCGACCGGTCTCGTCTGACCGGCGCCATCACGGCTGCTCGGAACTGTGACGGCCCGGCCCGCTGGCGCGATGCCTTGGTGCTGGAAAGTCTGCAAATGGTGGGCGCAGACGAAGAAGCGGCCGACTGGAGGCGATCGGTGGCCGGCCGCGGGCGAGGGCCCGCCGAAGACGTGCTGTGGCGGTGGGTGACCCGGGCTGCGTTTGGGAGGCCGGCGGAGGGGTCTGGCAGCCTTGATATCGACGTGCGGCGCCTGGGGGTGGAGGGTGTTCGCCGGTGGGGAGTTCGGAGACAGACCATGCAGGTATGGGCAGGGGTGTTGTCACTGTTGCAGCGAGTGCAGGAGGCGGACGATTCGTCGAGCGCACTTCGCGAGGGGTGCCGGTGGGCGCGCGAGTACACGGGGCTGGAAGGTGTGGCGATTGTCTCGCACGACGGAACGGCAGTATTGGCGTGCGATCCCGAGGAACTGCGGCCAGCGGCCTCGGCCGCCGTGTGTGCCGGCCACAAGAGGCAGGCGAGCGGGGCTGCGGTGAGAGAGGCCGTGCGATACGGAGGAGTCCGGATCGGTGAGGTGGTCTTCCAGGGAGAGGCACGCAATGAGGCCGAGGCTCACGCGGTGGCGATGGCGCTGGCGACTGCGTGTGCGCCGGCGTTGCGGGCGCGGCTCGATGAACGCCAGGTGTCCGGTGCTGGTGAGTCGTTGGCGGGTGAGTTGCTGGGTGTGAGTCCGGTGATGCGGGCACTGCGCGACGCGGTGGCGCGGGCTGCCGGCTCGACGTTTTCCGTGCTGATTGAAGGCGAGAGCGGCACAGGCAAGGAATTGGTGGCGCGTGCCCTGCATCGCCTCAGTCCCAGGCGCGACCGACGCTGGACCGCAGTCAACTGCGCGGCGTTGACGGACGAACTCGTTGAGGCGGAGTTGTTCGGACACGCACGGGGCGCGTTCACCGGGGCGATGGGGACGCGCGTCGGGCTGCTCGAAGATGCCCATGAAGGCACGCTGTTTCTGGATGAGATTGCCGAGCTCTCGCCACGCGCCCAGGCGAAACTGCTCCGGGTGCTGCAGGAAGGAGAGATACGACGGATTGGCGAGAACGTCCCGCGGCGCGTGGACGTGCGGCTGGTGACGGCGACCAATCGTCCGCTCGCGCAGGTCGCCCGGCAAGGCGGCTACCGGGAGGATCTGGTGTTTCGTCTTGCCGTCATTCGTCTGCGGGTGCCGCCTCTTCGCGATCGAATCGAGGATATCCCGCTGCTGGCACAGGCCTTCTGGCGGGCGGCTGCGGCGCGCGTGGCGACGCGCGCCGCGCTCACGCCCGACGCCGTCGCCGCGCTGTGCCGGGCGAGCTGGCCGGGGAACGTTCGGGAACTCCAGAACGTGATTGCGTCACTGGCGGTCGGCGGCCCGACCCGCGGTCGAATCCGCGCCCGTCACGTGGCCGCGGTGCTGGCCGAGCGACCCACGGGCTCTGGCGTGGCACCGCCGCTGTCCCTGGCGGCGGCTCGTGCGCTGTGCGACCGCCGGGTCATTGCGGCGTCGCTGGCGCGGCACGCCGGCCAGCAGGCTGCCGCCGCCCGGGAGCTGGGCGTGTCGCGCCAAGGCCTCGCAAAACTGATGGCGCGCCTGCACGCGTCACAGGGACCGG
>JAHEFO010000301.1 GCA_024640135.1 Acidobacteriota bacterium | reverse complement strand
GAAGGTCTGAGATGGCGGCAGGTTCAAGGCGACCGGCATTGACGATTGCGGTGACCGATGGGCGTGGCCGCCCGTGGCCGTCGGCGTCACTTGGGCGCTGGCTGGCCCGGCACGCCCCGGCGCGCGCGCGCGGCACGGCCACGATTGCGCTGGTGAGTGACGCCGCCATGCGCCGGCTCAACGCGACGTTTCGTGGCGCTGACTATGCCACCGATGTGTTGTCGTTCCCGTCGGACGTTCCGGGCGCCCTGGGGGACATTGCCATCGCCCGTGGGGTGGCGGCCCGCCAGGCGAAGCGTCTGGGACATTCCGAATCGACGGAGTTGAAGACGTTGGCGTTGCACGGGTTGCTTCATCTTCTGGGATACGATCACGAGAGTGATCAGGGAGAAATGCGGAAGGTAGAGGAGCGATTGCGCCGGCGGGCGGGACTGCCGACCGGCCTGATCACGCGCCAGACCCGCAGACACACACGATGATTCCTCTCGTCGTCTTTCTGGTGGCGTGTGCGATTGCCTACATCGCCGTGGTCGAAACGGCGTTTGGCGTATTGATGCGCCTGCCCGAGCGGCTCGAAGCCGAGCGCGAAAGCGAAGCTGACGGGCTGGCAGCCTACCTGGATGACCCGCTGACGTTCTTCGTGCCGGCGCGTCTGTCGCGCGGGTTGTTGTTGATCCTCGCCATCGTCCTGATGGCACAGCCGATCGGCACGGGCTGGTACGGCGGCCTCATCCTGTTCTTTTCCGGTACGGCGCTCATCCTCGTCGCCGGCCACCTGGTGCCGACGCTGGTCGTCAGGCGGGCGCCGGAGCGCCTGCTGGGGGTCCTGCTGCCGCCCTTCACCGCGATGAGCAATCTCCTGACTCCGTTGACCTCGTTGATCATCGGCTGGCTGAGCGCCGTGGAACGTGGAGTCGTTGGAGCTGACGGGATTCGGACGCCGTCGCGGGAGCAACAGGCCGAGGAGGCCGCAACGGTCGAGGACGGCCGGCTCTTGCGGTCCGTCGTGGACTTCGGGGACACGTTGGTGCGCGAGGTCATGACGCCCAGGCCGGACGTGGTGGCGATTCGAGAGGATGCCACGGTCGATGAATTGCGCGCGCTCATCCGCGAGCAGAAGTACTCGCGGTTGCCGGTCTTTCGGGAGAATCTGGACAACATCGTGGGCGTCGTCGTCGTGAAGGATCTGATTCAGCTCCATCAGGCGGTGCCGGGGACGGCGGCCGTGACGACCATCATGCGGCCGGCCTCGTTCGTGCCCGAAACCAAACGCGTGGCCGACCTGCTGCGGGAGTTCCAGCAGAAGCGGGTCCAGCTCGCCATCGTCGTGGATGAGTACGGCGGCATCGCCGGATTGGTGACGGTCGAGGATCTCGTCGAGGAACTGGTTGGGGAGATTCGAGACGAATACGACCTGGAAGCCGAACCCATCGTCGAGGAGCCGGATGGCGCCTTCGTGTTCAGCGCAAAGGTGGCGATCGAGGAGATGACCGACCGCCTCGGGATCGTCATCGACCAGGAGGGCTTCGAGACCGTTGGAGGCTACGTCCTCACCCGGGCCGGTCGCGTGCCGGCTGCCGGAGAGCAGTTCGAGGCTGACGGCATCTCTGTGGAGGTGCTGGAGGCGGAGCGCCGTCGGATCCACAAGATCCGCGTCCGCCGGCTGCCAGCCGTCGAGCCCGGTGACGAGCGCACATCGTGAAGGCCGGATACGTCGCGCTGATAGGCCGGCCGAATGCCGGCAAGTCCACACTGATGAACCGGTTGATCGGACAGAAGCTCTCGATCGTCTCGGACAAGCCGCAGACCACCCGCCACCGGATCACCGGAGTGCTCAACACCCCCGGTGGTCAGTTGGTGTTCATCGACACGCCGGGTATTCATAAGCCCGAACACACGATGAACCGGCGCATGGTCAGGGCCGCCCTCGACACGCTGCGGGAAGCGGACCTCGTCGTCCTTGTCGTGGATGCGGCTGAGGAAGCGGGGTTCGGCGATCGCTTCGTGATGGACCTGCTCGCCGATCTGCACACACCTCTCATCATCGCCTTGAACAAGGTCGATCGGGTGAAGCCCAAGGCTGAACTCCTGCCGCGCATCGAGAGCTATGCGAAGGGGATTCCGTGTCGCGCCGTGATTCCGATTTCTGCGCTCACGGGCGACCAGGTGGAGCATTTGCTCGAGGAGATGCTGGCGGCGCTCCCGGAACAGGAGCCCCTCTTCGACGAGGAGTACTTCACAGACCAATCCGAACGCATCCTGGCGGCTGAACTGGTTCGGGAGAAAGTCCTGGCCCACACGCGTGACGAATTGCCGTACACGACTGCGGTGGTGATTGACCAGTTCGTCGAACCCGAAGCGCCCGGGAAGATCACCAAAATCTATGCGTCGATCCTCGTCGACCACGACTCCCAGAAGCCAATCGTGATCGGCAAGGGCGGCGAGATGATCAAGCGCATCGGCACGGAAGCGCGCCGGGACCTGGAGGAGATGCTCGAAGGGCCTGTCTACCTCGATTTGCACGTCAAGGTCCGCAAGGACTGGCGTGAAGACGAGCGGCTGCTGGACGAGATCGGCTTGCCGAAGCGGAGCTGACCGGGGAGCCGGCGGCCATGCGGCGCCACGCCAAATTACTGATTTGGTGCGTGCCTGCAAGACCCAGACCAGTCTAGAATAGCTAGATGACGGTGCCCCGAAGAGGAGATCTCGTGTTGGAGTCGGTCCGCCGTCTTCTGCGGATGGGCGCGGCTCCGAACCTGCTGAATCTGCTGCAGAAGCAGCACCCGGCGGATCTGGCCCGGGTGTTCTCTGAACTCAATGACCGCGATTGCCACTCGGTTTTCAACATTCTGGTTGAGCGGAACGGCAAACTTGCCGTCGAGGCCCTGAGCGAACTTGGGCCCGAGCAGGGCGCCGGCCTCCTGGCGGATCGCCCCGCCGATGACATTGCCCGCCTGGTTCAGGAGATTCCGTCGGATGACGCGGCTGCCCTGATTGACAACCTGCCGAAGGAACTGTCGGCTTCGGTGCTGGAACTGATTCGCGCCAAGCCGGGTGGCGGTGTCTCCGAACTCCTGGACTACGAGGACAAGACCGCCGGCCGCTTGATGAACCCCAACGTCTTTGCGCTGCCGGAAGATTTGACGGCGGGTGAAGCGATCACCGCGATTCAGACGGCTCGCGACGTCGAAATGGTGTTCTATCTCTACGTCGTCGACCAGCGCCGGCATCTGGTGGGCGTGACGTCGCTGCGACGGTTGCTGCTGGTCGCACCCGATACGCCGCTCAAGCGCATCATGACCTCGGAGCTCTACAGCGCGCGCGTGGACACGGACCAGGAGGAGGTGGCCCAGCGCGTCGCGTCGTACAACCTGCTGGCCATTCCGGTTGTTGATCCGGAGAACAAGCTCGTGGGTGTCATCACCGTGGACGACGTGATCGACATCCTGAAGGATGAGGCCACCGAGGACGTATTCCGGCTGGCGGGCGTGTCGGCAGAGGATGGCGTCCTGACGGCGCCGCGGGAGTCTTTGAAACGCCGGATGCCGTGGCTGCTGGTGAACCTGGTGACGGCATTCGGGGCGGCCTGGGTGGTCAGCCGTTTCGAAGCGACGATCACCCAGGTGGTGGCCCTGAGCTTTCTGATGCCCATTGTGGCCGGCATGGGGGGCAATGCGGCCACCCAGACGCTGGCCGTGATCGTTCGGGGCATCGCGCTGGGCGACTTGACCTGGAGCAATGCGCGTCAGGCCCTGGTCAAGGAAGCGCTGGTCGGGTTGGGGAACGGCTGTGCGCTCGGCATCGTCGCCACACTGGGAGCCTGGGCCCTGACCGGGGACTGGACGCTTGGAGCCATTCTCGGCGCAGCCATGGTGATCAACATGTTCATTGCGGCGGTTGCCGGCACGCTGATTCCGCTCGGGCTGCGCGCCGCGAATGTGGACCCTGCATTGGCCTCGTCGGTCTTCATTACGACCCTGACGGACGTGTTCGGGTTCCTGTCGTTTCTTGGTCTGGCCACGATCTTCCTCAGATTCCTTCACATGGCCCCAACGCCATGACAGCGGAAGACTGGGAACAGCAGGGTATGATCGATCGGTTCGGGTCGTAGGCATGCAGACCCATGTGGCCGAGGGGATCGTCTTGCGGACGCATCGGTATGGTGAAGCGGATCGTATTGTCGTGTTCCTGACGGCCGACCGCGGCAAGAAACGCGGCGTGGCCAAGAACGCGACGAAGTCGCGCCGGCGTTTTGGCGGGGCGCTCGAGCCGTTTACCCACGGCCGGATGTCGTATGTGGAGCGTGAGGGGCGCGAGTTGGTCATGCTGAATCGTATTGAGCCATTCGACAGCCCGATGCGTGCGGCCAGCGGCCGGGCCGACGACGAGGCGGCACAAGTCCTGAGTCACGCCAGCTACTTCGCCGAATTGCTGGATGAGTGGGCACCGGACGCCATGGCGAACGAGCGGCTGTTTCGGCTCGGCGCGTCGGTGGGTGAGGCATTGTGCCGGGGCGGTTCAGTCGAGTGCCTGGCCCGGTACTTCGAGTATTGGCTC
>JAHEFO010000300.1 GCA_024640135.1 Acidobacteriota bacterium | reverse complement strand
CGCGTCACTTCCCGGCCCTTCTCGATGTGCCCGGCCGCCCACACCCGCAGCGCCAGCCCGGCAACGGCCACCACCCCACCAACCCCAAGCGAAACCGGCAACGGCGAGGCCAGCCAGAAGGCGACGACAAAAGAGGCAAAACCGAGCGGCACACGCAACCGGGCCAGGCGCTTCAGCATCAGGCAGTCCCCACTCGGGTGGCAATGGCCCGCGTCACTTCTTCCACGGTGATGGTCTCAAGGCACCATGTGGACGGCTGCCGGCACCGGCGTTTGTAGTGGCACTGGCATGAATCGTAGCGACTGATCGAGACGTCCCGGGCATCCCACGGCCCGTTCCGCGCGGGAGTGGTCGGGCCGAAGAGCGCGACCATCGGCGTGCCGGCCGCGCCCGCGATATGCAACGGCCCGGTGTCGCCCGAGACAAACAGCTTCGCGCCACCTGCAATGGCCAGGACATCGGCAAGCGTCGTGGCCGGCGCACAAACCGCGACACCACCCGAGGCGTCGGCGATGGCCTGCGCAATGGCCTGTTCGCCTGGCCCCCACAAGATGACGGGCGTCCAGCCATAGGTGGACCGGATGTGACGAGCCACGGCGGCAAAGGACTCCGGGGGCCACCGCTTGTTCGGCCAGGCCGCGCCGGCATTGATCACGGCATAGTCGTCGACGCCTTGTGACCGGAGTGTGCCCAGGGCAGGCGACTCGGGGACGCGAAGGGGAAAACTGAGTCCGCCGCCGGCTGCCGGCACCCCGCCGACGCGCTCGATCTCGTGACGGACCAGTGCGAGGTTCTTCTCGGTCACGTGGCGCCCCTCGCCAACCTGCACGGCTTCGGAGTAGAAGAAACGCGCCGCAGGCTCACGCAACGCGGCCGCGTCGAACCCCACCACGCGTCGCGCGCCTGACAGCCGGGCCAGGCCCGCCGATTTGACCAGACCTTGCAGGTCCATCGCCACATCGTACCGCCGGGCCCGAAGGGTGCGCCGCACCGACCACCAGCCGCCCGCGGTGCGATCGCCGAGCACGATTACCCGAGACAGGGTCGGAACCAACGCCAGCAACTCGGCATGGGCCCGTTCGACGACCCAGTCAATCTCGGTATCTTTCCATGCGTCACGCAACGCGGCGACCGCCGGCAACGTATGAATCAGGTCACCCAGCGAACCCAGGCGAACAATCAGAATACGTGTGGGCGCCTCTGTACTCATGCGGTTGAGGAACCAGAGAGCTTCGCCAGCAGTTCCCCGGTCGAATGGTCCTTCGGATCACCGACGATGGCCACGCGGCCACCGTAGGCGCGGACCGTCTTGAGTTCAGGCACGGTCTCCACGGTGTAGTCGGTCCCCTTGCAGTGGACGTCAGGCTTCAACAGGGTCAACAGGCGGTCTACCGTGGCATCGCCGAAGATCACCACGTAATCCACGCACGCGAGCGCGGCTACCAGTTCCGCCCGCGCGTTCTCGTCCAGGATCGGACGCCCCTCGCCCTTCAGACGACGTACCGAAGCGTCGGAGTTGACGGCAACGATCAGCCGGTCAGCCTCGGCCCGCGCGGCTTGCAGGTAGCGGACGTGGCCCACATGCAGAAGGTCGAAACAGCCGTTGGCGAAAGCCACGGTCCTGCCCGCGCGCCGGTCGGCGTTCACCTGTTCGAGGAGTTGGGGTTCAGTGAACATTAGAGCTCAGAGGGGACGGGTGTCGATCTGTGGAAAACTCCAGGCAGCCAGCGAAGAGATCTGCCTGGAGTTTTCCACAGATCGACACCCGTCCCCTTCACTTGATCGCATCCAGCAATTCGGCGGCGGAAACCGTCGCGGTCCCGCGCTTCATCACCACCAGTCCGCCGGCATGGTTGGCCAGCCTGGCCGCCTCACCAAACGTCGCCCCGGACCCGAGCGCGAGCGCAAACGTCGCGATGACGGTGTCCCCGGCGCCGGTCACATCGGCGATCTGATCCGACCCGACAATCGGAATGTGATCGGTCGGGCGTCCCGGCTCGAACAGCGCCATGCCCCGACTCCCCCGCGTGATCAGCACCGCGCGCGACTGCAGTTTCCGGAGCAGGGCCCGGCCGGCCTTCTCGAGCGACTCCGGATCATCGCCAATCGATACGCCGAGAAGCGCCTCCACTTCCGGTTCGTTCGGGGTACACGCGGTGATGCCGCGGAACCCCGCAAGTCCGTAGCGCGAATCCACCAGAATCATCGGCACACGCCCGACGTAGGTCGGGTCCACGAGCCGCCCCGAGGTGCCGGATGGAGTGCGCGTGGCGCGGCCAGCCGCGTTCGCCTCGGCCCGCGCGATCAACTCCGGCGTGTAGAGACCGCTTCCGTAGTCGGACACAATGACCACGTCCGCATTGGACAGCGCGGTCGCCAGCGCCTCTTCGACCCGCCGCACCACCGTCGCGCGTTGCCTGGGCGTGAGCCCGGGGCCCACCCGATCGATGCGCACGACCTGCTGTTTGGCGGAGTGCACGCCACCGGCGAGCACGCGCGTCTTGATGGGCGTCGCGTACCCTCGCACGCGCACAACCCCTCGCGTATTCGCACGCGAAGGCATCGCCTCGAGCAACCGTCGCCCCGCGTCATCATGCCCGGCAACGCCCACGACCTTCGCCCGGGCTCCCAGCGCCACGACGTTGTTGGCGGCGTTGCCCGCACCGCCAGGCACGACCTCCGTCGTGTCGTACTTCAAAATGAGCACCGGCGCTTCACGCGAGACGCGCTCCACCTCGCCGTACAAGAACTCATCTGCGATGAGATCGCCGACCACGACAACCCGCGCACCCTTGAAGCGCGCAATGAGGTCGACGTACCGCTGGGTCTCTTTGCCACTCACACGCGTGGGCCTCCCTCCGCCAGAATCAAGGATGTGGCTTCCATCAGGTTCATCACGGCCGGCGTTCCCGCCGGGAACGTCGCAGCCTTCCTGCGCCAATCCCGCTCGCCATGCCCGGTCCGCACCAGGATGCCACGCGCACCAACCGTGGCCGCCATCATGACATCAACGTCCCGGTCTCCCACGACCCACGAACGGGCGAGGTCGATATCCCACCGCCGGCACGCGTCGTCAATCATCCCCCTGCCGGGCTTGCGGCACGGGCAGGGTGTCTCAAGGCCGTTGACCACCGCCCGCGGATGGTGCGGACACAGAAACCAGCCATCAACCGTCGCGCCGGAATCGCGCAGCGTGTCGTCCAGCGACGCATGCAGGTCATGGACGAACGCTTCATCGAAGAACCCCAACCCGATGCCTCCTTGATTCGTCACGACACAGACGAGGTACCCGGCACGATTGAGCAACCGGATGGCGTCCACCGTCCAGGGAAACCACCGGACGTCCTCACGTCGACTCAGGTACCCCACCTCGTGGATCATCGTCCCGTCCCGGTCGAGAAATACGGCGGGACGGCTCACGGCGAGACATCCAGGCTGGGGAGCGCGGAGCCGGCGAGGTGCCGCGCCACCGCGTTGAACACCGCGTCAACACCGATCCGTTTCATGCAGCGGTGATCGATCGGACAATCGCGGAGGTGGCACGGCCGGCAGAACACGTTGGCGGTCAGCACGTCGCTCTCGCCGATCGGACGGGTGACCCGTTCATCGGTCGGCCCGAACATCGCCACGACCGGACGTCCAAGCGCGGCCGCCACGTGCATCGCTCCTGAATCATTGGACACAAAGACACGGCACATCGATGCCAATCCCACCAGGCCGCCGAGATCGGTGCGCCCTGCGAAGTCGACGACGCGCGACTGCGTGTCGGGCGCCTGCGACCGGAGCCAGGATTCTATCTCACGAACGGCAGGCCGGTCGTGCGCCGCGCCGACCACCACGCACGTCACGTCACAATCACGCACGAGGCGCGCCATGACCGCGGCCATCCGGGCCGGCGGCCACTGCTTCGCCTGACCGTACGCCGCGCCCGGCGCCACGCCCACCAGTCGCGCCTCGGGCGCCACGCCGGCACGGGCCAGGAGAGTGGTCACCGCCGCGCGGCTCTGGAGCGACGCGGCGATCGTGGGCGGTCCGTCTCCGCACGGAATCTCGAGGCCGCGCACGATCCCACGATAGTAGTCGGCATGATGTTCGTTCTTCGGCCCGCCCGAACCGCTGCTCCGACGGGTGAGCAGCCACCCCCGCGCGCCGCGAGCAATCCCCCATCGCTGCGGCACCCCGGCACGGCGAAGCACCCAGGCCGATCGGAACGAATTCGGGAACAGGACGCCCAGGTCGAACCGCCCGTCGCGAAGGACCCGAACCGTCTCGCGTGTCGAATCCGGCAACAGCAGCACGGCATCGGGCCGCACGCCCGTATCCTCGCGGAACAGCGCCGCGACCCCGCCAGACGCCGCGATCGTGTACGAGGCGGTGGCGAAGTGGCGGCGCAACGCCGCCATCGCCGGCAACGCCAGGACGGCGTCACCCAGCCAGTTCGGCGCGCGCACAACCAGGCGACGGACGGACGGGAGAGACCCTGTCATGAAGAAAGCTCCCCTTCCGAACCGTCGTCGAGCGTCGCATCGGACTCGGGATCAGGCCCCCGGGGGAACATTCCGCCCACCGCCGA
>JAHEFO010000299.1 GCA_024640135.1 Acidobacteriota bacterium | reverse complement strand
GCCGAATGAGATGTGGCCGATGGCCGCGCGCCTCACCGCCGGTGCCCCAGCCGCGGCGCCGCGACCGCCTCCGCTTCCGCGCCGGATGATGATGCCGCCGATGTCGCCAATCTGACACTCGTTCTGGCTGCCCTCGTCGGCGCCGGGCGTCCAGCCGAGCAGCGCGTGGTAGAACGCCACCTGTTCCTTGTAGGTCGACGTCTCGAACGAGATGTGGTCGAGCCACACCGTCCTCCATGCCGTGGAATCAAATGGCGCAGGCGCGGCCACCTTGCCACTGGCGGGCCCGCGCCGCCGATTCATCCTGTTGCCGTTGCTGATCTGCAACGCGAATCCGTCAGTGTCCTTGATATGGAAACTCTCGAAGCCATTGCCGTCATGGTCAGCCACGGGATTCAGGCCGCGCTTGCGCAGTTCGGCTTCCACTGTCTCTGCGTTCCACGGCTCGATGCCCCAACAAAAGGAGTCCACGGCCGCCAGCCGCGGCGCTCGTCCGCCGCCTCCGCGCCCCCCGGCACGACCGCCGCCACGCCCACCGGCCGTGGCCGGGTCCGCGCCCACAGGGGGTGGGGCCGGAGCAGTGGCTGGTACCGGAGCCTCATAACCTCCACGAATCACCATGCCGCCCCAATCGCCAATATCCAGCACGGCCTTCGTCCCATCGTCGCTCCTGATCGTCCAGTTCATGAGCGCCGCGAAGTAGGCCGCTTCCTTCTGGTAGTCGGCCACCTGCATCGTGAAGTGGTCCAGGAGCACGGTCTTCCAGCCGGTCGGCTCGAATGGCAGCTTGGCGGGCGTCGTGTCACATCCCGGCGTCCCGGCACGGGCACCTCCACACTGACCCTGGGCCAGCGTCGACAGCGGCCTGGCTGCGATGGCGAAGCCCAGCGCCTGCAGCAACTGGCGGCGGGTGATTCGGCCAAGGTCGTAGTCGCGAAAGAGGGTCGTCGGGACGTCACTCATCGGTGGCTCCTCAAGTTCTGGAAATGCCGTGTCTGCCTTGATTGGTGGCGCCAATCATGCCACGAAACCGGCGGGATGGGGCCGGCAGGGCTTCCACCATGGAGCACATCAGGGCCACTGCCTGGTTTGCACCCATGGAACAGATCAGCGCCACTACCTCGTTTGCACCACGGAGCAGATCAGGGCCACTGCCTGGTTTGCACCATGAAGCGCATGAAGGGCCGTGAAGGCGCGGGGTTGAGGGCCCGGCTCTGCCGGGCCGCGCGCTCGGAGAGAGGCCGGACACGACAGCACCGACCGACACACCCGGTGTGTCGTGTCCGGCCGCTCTCCGAGTGCGCCAGCCGCCGGAGGCGGCCTCAACCCCACGTGCTCCTGATACCTCCATGGACCCTCATGGTCTTCATGGTGAACAACTATGAATGGGTCGCTCGAGACCCAAGTAGGCCAGCGTCAACGAGAACGGGTCTGTTGGGCTCCGAGATAGCTTCTTAGGCCTTTCTTGAGGGTGACTTCATTGAAGTTGATAAGCAGAGCCTGCCGCACACCTGTCAGTCGCAGGTATGTCAGAACTTGAGCCGCGTGAATCGGCATCAGTCGTTCGACGCTTTTGATCTCGACGATGAATTCGCCTTCGACGAGGAAATCCAGTCGAAACCCGCAATCCACCCGATTTTCCTTGAAGAAGACCGGCACGGGGACTTGCGTCTCGAAGGAGAGGCCGTGTTCGAGCAGTTCATACCTCAGACACGCCTGGTAGGCAGACTCGAGGAGCCCCGGACCCAGGCAGCGATGCACTTCAATCGCGGCCCCAATGATCGTGGAAGCGACAGGATCCCGTTCAACGGTGACCATGAACGCAGACCCTGCAACATGGGGACCATGGTCTCCCCTGGCGGGGTCACGACATTTTGCCCGTCGCCAAGTCTCTGCCATGAAGCGCGTGCGGGGCCGTGAAGGCGCGGGGTTGAGGGCCCGGCTCTGCCGGGCCGCGCGCTCGGAGAGAGGCCGGACACGACAGCACCGACCGACACACCCGGTGTGTCGTGTCCGGCCTCTCTCCGAGTGCGCCAGCCGCCGGAGGCGGCCTCAACCCCACGTGCTCCTGATACCTCCATGGACCCTCATGGTCTTGATGGTGAAGAACCTCGCCAATGACGGGCGCACGATGGCATAATCCGCCGCATGCGCAGAATCCCGTTCGCTCTGGCCCTGGTCGTGGCCTGCCTGTATCCCGCCATTGCGTCGGCTACCTGGTCCGTCATCGCCGTGGACTTGTCCACGAAACGCGTGGTGATTGCCTCGGCCACATGTGTGAATCGGGACGATCAGTTCCTGATGGGTGTTCAGGCCGTGGTCGTCCCCGGCATGGGCGTGGCGGCGTGTCAGGCCAGCGTGGACGGCACGCACCAGAATCAGATGCTGGTGTTTCGCGAGCTACAGAAGGGCACGGACCCCAAACAGATCATGGCCATGCTCAGCGCGGATCCGGCATTTCAGTCCAGGCAGTTCGGCATCCTCGACTTGCAGGGGCGCAGTTCGGGCCATTCGGGCCTCACCAATGGCTATGTTTCCCAGGACATCCAGGGCCGCGTGCCGGGCACGGAGATCTACTATTCGATTCAAGGCAACATCCTGCGGCCGGGCCAGGTGGTGCCGAACGCGGTGGCCGCATTCCTGGCGGAGAAGGGCGCCCTGACCGATCGCGTGATGGCCGCGATGGAGGCGGCCGACGGCTCTGGGGGCGACAGCCGCTGCCAGTGCCCGCCCTGGCCAACAGACGGCTCAAAGCCGGCCAACGCCTGCGACAGCAAGACGGCGCATGTGGCCTACATCCTGATGTCGGACCCGGGTGACACCAATGGGGACTCGCACAACAACGGCAAGTACTCCATGTACCTCACGGTGGCGCAGCCGGGACCCGACCGTGGTCCGGGCGCCATTCGCGATGGTGAGAACCTCAACCCGGTCAAGACACTGCGCGCCCGCTACGACACCTGGCGCAAGATGCAGCCGCCCAACTTCAAGTAGCACGAGTCAGGGAGACCCACGGATGCGAATGGCTCGACTCACCCTCACGTTGACGCTGACACTGGCGGTTGCTGCGATCGTGCCGGTGCGGACACTGCCGCCGTCGGCCGGAACCGTCGGTCCGGCCGACGGGCAGCGCGCCGGCGGCCCTCCGCCCCAGAATCCTCCGCCGGCTGCCGCCCAGCGGGGCGCACGCGGAGGCGGCGGAGGCCGCGGACGCGGTGCCGTACAAATCATGACGCTGACGACCCCCTGGCCGGCAGGCGCCGAGATCCCACTCAAGTACACCCAGGCCGGCGACGAAGTCTCTCCCGCCATCAGTTGGGACAACGCCCCCGACACGACCGAGAGCTTTGTGCTGTTCGTGCATGACGTTACCGCCCCGGTGGGCCAGGGCACGGACGACCTGCTGCACTGGATGGTGTGGAACATTCCGGCTGCTGCTCGAGCGCTGCCGGAGGGCGTGCCGCAAGGCCCGCAGTTACCCGACGGCTCGCGCCAGATCAGCGTCAGTGGTCCGTACTACCGCGGCCCCGCCGCGCCAGCTTCAGGGCCTGCGCATCTCTACATGTTCGAACTCTACGCGCTGGATGCCACCATCAACGTGCCGGCAGTCTCGGCGCAAGGCGTGCCCGTGACACAGACGCGCGCCGACGTCGTTGAAGCGATGGAAGGTCACATTCGCGGCAAGGCCGTGGCCGTCGGCACGTTCAAGCGCAAGTAGGCTCGCCGCGGCGCGCAGGTGCGCCCTGGCCCTGCTGGACAATTGCCCTCCGCGCAGGAATGGCCGTGCGGCCGTTCCGGGATCAGGCGTTCACACCTTTTCAGCGAAGCGCTTGTAGTCGAGCACTTCGTCTTCGAGGGCTTTTCGGACCTTCCCCGCCACCATCCAGCCGAGAGGCGAGATCAGCATTGACGACAGGCTCTGTGGTTCCAGCTTGAACACAATGTTGACCCTGGTTCCGTCCCCGTCCGGTTCGAAGACGAATTGGGTATCCACGCGAGCGCCGTGCTGATCGTTGGTGACCGTGTACGAGTGATTGTGTTCGAACGCCGTCACTTCAAGTTCCTGCGTGACATCGCGGCCCAGCACTTCCCGCGTCTCCAGCCAGCGGGTCCTGAGACCGAAGGGGCCGGTGGTCAGCACGTCGCATTTCTTGATGCCGTCGACGAGTTCGCAACAATGTTCCAGATCAGAAAACAGTGCGAAGACCTTGTTGAGCGGGGCGTCGATCCTGTTCGAAACAGTGACAGTGACCATGGTCCTACCACTCCTTGCACGACGCAGACGTCGTACAACCTCAGGATACACCTCAATCCACGCTATTCGGCGATCCGCCGGTCGATCCGTCGCTGCCCCACCCAGGCCACCAGTGAATAGGCGCCGACCAGAATGGCTGGGCCAAGAAACGCGGGAAGCCACGTGGAGGCCCAGTCCTCGATCGGGGGCCAGCCATAGATGGCGAGACACACGGCCGCAATCGTTCCGGTCAAACCCAGGTACACCACCAGCGCACCGCGCCAGGTGGGAATGGGCAGCACTCCTCCAAGAAACAACTGGAGGCCGAGGTGTCCGAAGATCGAGATGCCCAGCACGGC
>JAHEFO010000071.1:9575-16452 GCA_024640135.1 Acidobacteriota bacterium | reverse complement strand
GAGGTCAGACGAAAGAACCTGAGCATCCGAAATTCGTCGTGGCCAACACGACAAGTGAGCGCGTGCCCGTGTCGGCCGTCGTCACGGGGATGCCGGCCGTTCCGTTGGAACCAGGCTCGGTGGTCGAACTGGGTCCGGACACGATAGCCGCGCTCAAGGATGGTGCGGTGGTCAGGGTGATACCTCCCGAGTGGGAGTATCAGGAGCTGAGGGCACCCACGGCGCCCGGCGCGTACAAGAGTCTTCTCAAGGAACTGAGCGCCGCCGGAGCTGAGGGATGGGAGACGGCTGGATTGATGTTCAGCGACGCGGATGCCACGGTCGTGATCCTGAAGCGCCAGAAGGCGCCTGCGGATCCGGTCGTCAGGTAGGAGACGTGAAGCTCAGTCAACGCGCCGGCCTGCCGAAACTGGTTATCATCAGGCCCATGATGTTCTCTACGCGTGTTGTGATTTCCATGCTGGTTGCGGCCAGTGGCGTCGGCGTCGTGGCCCAGACTCAGTGGCTGCCACCGGCCATTGAGCAAGGTCTTGCGGAGCAGTTGGCCGGACGGCTCACGTCAATTGAATCCCGTCCTGCCGCCGATCCTGCCGCCGTGTCTGATACCGCGCGCAAGACGGTCAAAGGCATTGGCGAGAAGCTCGGGTCGTGGACCGACCGTGTGGCCATCGAGAGAACGCCGGCATTTCCGCAGCTGACAGTTCCGACAGCAAACGAGGCTCACCTCGACGCCATGGCGGGTTATCAAATCTGCACGATGGCGCTGTTCATGCGATTCGAGTCGAGTACGGATGCCGAGGGCCGACGAAAGGCGGCATTGGGACTGACGGCCACGACGATGGCCGTCTTGAGGCTCAGGCCGCCATTTGTTGCCGCCGGGGGGACCGACCAACGCATCCAGGCGTTTCTCACGAGTGCGCCCCTGGGCAGCGTACTGGAGGCCATGCAGGGAACGGCTGACCTGCTGGCGCATGTCGAGGGACAGTGTCAGCCTCTGATTCGCGACCTGTTGAGCGGCGCCGGCGGGTAGCGAAGAGTTGCACCAGGCGCCAGCCGATGTAAACATGTTGGGTCTATGGAAAACCAAGCGCGTGTGGCTCAACCTGTGGACGTTGACACGGATACGCTGCGGAAGGCTATCCAGGACGAATACAAGGAAGTGGCGGAGAATCCTGGAAAGGGGTTCCATTTCCACACCGGGCGGCGGCTCGCCGGGATCGTCGGCTACAAGGACGAGTGGCTCACCGGGATTTCTGAGTCGGCGATCGAATCGTTCGCCGGGACCGGGAATCCCTTTGCGATGGGCGAACTGGCAGCCGGTGAGAAGGTGGTTGATGTCGGGTCGGGTGGCGGTATCGATTCGCTGATCGCCGCCAGGATGGTCGGGGCCACCGGGGAGGTTGTCGGCGTCGACATGACGCCGGAGATGCTCACCAAGGCGCGTGGCGCCGCCGTTGAGTCAGGCATCGACAACGCGGAGTTCCGTGAAGCCTACATGGAGGAACTGCCGGTGCCGGACGGCTGGGCCGACGTGCTGATCTCGAATGGCGTGCTCAACCTGACACCGGACAAGCAGAAGGTCCTCCGGGAAATGTTCCGCGTGCTCCGTCCTGGCGGACGCCTGCAGATTGGGGACATCATGGTCAGCCGCGAGGTGCCGGCCAACGCCAAACAGGAGATTGCGTTGTGGACGGGTTGAATCGCCGGTGCTCTGCTGGAAGCAGAGCTCGAGGCGACGGTCGCCGCCGCAGGATTTACCGACTTCGAGATTACCTGGAAGGCGGAAGTGTTTGCAGGCGCTCCGCAGGCGTCGAGCGCCGGTGAATTCGGCACTGTCGGCATCAATTTTCGCGCGATCAAGCCCCTGACGTAGCAGGCCAAGCCGGTTCCTTTCTTGCGCTTCAGCAGGTAGGATCCGCGCATGACTGTCAGACTTCGTTCTTTTCGCATCCTTCTCCCGCTCTTCGCGCTGTTCGCGCTGACGTCGGCGGCGCCGTTTGCGTCTGACGTTGTCGCGCCGGTATCCGTCCCTGCGGCTCAGGCGCTCACGGCGCCCGAGCAGTTCTTTGGCTTCCGGATGGGCGCCGATCGGCAGCTGGCCGGCTGGGACAAGTTGCTGGAGTATTACCAGCTGCTCGCCAAGAACTCAGACCGCGTCAAGCTCGTGGAACTCGGCAAGTCGAGCGAGGGCCGCCCCTTCATCGCGCTCTTCATTTCATCACCGGCCAATCTGGCCAGACTCGAAGAGTACCGCCAGATCAACGCCAGGCTGGCGGATCCCAGGGGCCTCAGTGAGGCCGAGGGGCGAAAGCTCGCCGCGGAAGGCAAGGCGGTGACGATTCAGAGCTTTGCGCTGCACTCGTCCGAAGTGGCGGCTGCCCAGACGGCCGCGGAGTTCGTGTACGACAGCTTGTCGCGCAATGACGCCGAAGCCCTGCGCAACCTCGACAACGTCATCAGCATCGTCCTGCCGTCGATCAATCCCGACGGCACCCAGATGATCGCCGACTGGTACATGAAGTATGTCGGAACCGAGTACGAGGCTTCCGGGATGCCGTGGTTGTATCAGACCTATTCGGGCCACGACAACAACCGGGATGGCTTCGCGCTGAATCTGCCTGAGTCGCAGCACATCGGCAAGCTGATGTATCGCGACTGGTTGCCGCAGGCCTACATGGACCATCACCAGATGGGCAACGGCGGTGCACGTCTGTTCATTCCGCCGTACGCCGAACCCATTCGTCCTGGCGGTGACCCGCTGGTGTGGCGCGAGATCACGCAATTCGGCGCGCACATGGGGACCAAGCTCGAGGCCGTGGGGAAGACAGGCGTGATCGGTGCGGCGATCTATTCCGGGTGGGGCCACATGGGGTTCCACTGGATCACGCCCTTCCACAACATCGCCGGCATGTTGAATGAGTCGGCCAGCGCCCGGCTTGCGACACCGATCTATCAGCACTTCGATCAACTGCGTGGCGGCACTCGGGGACTGCCGGAGTACGAAGCACAGACCACGATGCCCAGCCTGTGGCCCGGGGGGTGGTGGCGCGTCCGGGATATTGTCGAGAACCAGAAGATCGTCGCGTGGTCAATCGTCGATCTGGCAGCCAGGAGTCGGGAAGATCTGCTTTGGAACATGTACCTCAAGGGCATCCGCCAGACCGAGCGCGGGGCCAACGCGGATGTCAAGGCGTACGCGATTGCGGCGGATCAGCACGACGCGCTGACCACGAAGAAGCTGGTCAACCTGTTGCTTGATTCCAACATCGAGGTGCATCAGTCCACGAACCAGTTCTTCGCCGACGGTCGCGTCTACGGACCCGGGTCGTTTGTGGTCACGATGGCGCAGCCAAAGCAGGGGTTGGTTCGGTGGATGCTGGGCGAGACGCACTATCCCGACAACAGCTACACACGTGACCCCGAAGGGAATCCGATCCGGCCCTACGACATGTCCACGGACACCTTCGGGGAGTTCATGGGCGTGCGCGCCGATCCAGTCCGTGGTCCGATGACGGCTGACCTGGTGAAGCTGACGTCGCATGTGCTGATGGTGGGGACGGCGGCGGCGACGGCACCGAACGGCTACGTGCTCGACGGGCGCCAGAACGACAGCTTCCGCGCCGCGTTTCTGCTGCTGGCCAAAGGTATCGGGGTGCGACGGGCGAGCCAGGCAAGCGCGGACGGCCAGGTCAGGCAGGGAGACTTTCTGGTGACCGCCGGCGACGTCACGGACGTGGCCACGCGATCGGGGGTCGACTTCGTGGCGCTGCGATCGCCGGTGTCGGAGGGGGCCTACGCCATTCGGCAGCCGCGGGTCGGGTTGCTGAAGCAGTTCGGCGGCGGCAACAGCGACGAAGGGTGGACGCGCCTGATGTTCGAGCAGTTCGACGTGCCATTCACCTCGCTCACCGACGCGCAAGTCAGGGCCGGTCAGCTGGCGTCGAGCTACGACACCATTGTCCTGCCGTCGAGTTCGGTGGGCGGGATGATCGGCGGCGGCGGGGGGCGCGGCGGTTCCACACCACCGGAGTACCGCAGTGGGTTTGGCGAGGAGGGCGTGCAGGCACTTCAGGCGTTTGTCCAGGCCGGCGGGACGCTGCTCACGTTCGGGGGGGCCGGAGACCTGCCCATCGAGCGGTTCGGACTGCCGCTGCAAAACGTCGTGGATGGCCTGCCGTCAAAGAGCTTCTGGTCTCCGGGGTCGACACTCAAGGTGACGTTCGACAACTCCAACCCTCTCGTGTACGGCATGCCGGATCGCGGCCTGGCCCTGTTTCTTGCCGGCAGTCAGGCGTACGCCGTCACGTCGACGACGACAAGCCAGGACGTCACGATTCTGTCGCAGTACGTCGACCGCGACATTCTGCAGAGCGGCTGGTTGCTGGGCGAGGAGGTCATCGCCAGGAAGGCAGCAGCCGTGACGGTCAAGCACGGCAAGGGGCAAGTGGTGCTGGTCGGGTTCCGGCCGCAGCATCGCGATCAGACGCACGGCACGTTCAAGATGGTCTTCAACGCGCTGTTGAACGGCCCGCCGCAGTAGTGGCGTGTTCCCCTGAAACGTGCCCCGGTCTTCGACCGGGGCATCCGGACCGTGCTATCCGTGATTCGTGAGTTCAACCCAGGCGCGCAGGGCGCGGAGAACGCCCTGGCGTTTGTCCGCGTCTGGCAGAAATGGCGCGCGAGACAGTTCCAGTTGAACCCAGGGCATTTCGGCGGCGTGTGTCCGCGTGATGTGCCCACCCTTGAAGGGCGTATTCACCGTCACGTGGGGACCGAACTCCCGCGTGAAACACCTGAGCAGCGCAGCCATCCAGGCGTCTGAACACGTCCCGTCAGCGTTACTCAGGCACACGTGAGGGCGAACGACACCGGGATCGGGACCAACCGGAGGGCCTGAGGCCGCCATGGTGTGGCAATCCACGGCCAGGCGCACGCCGGCGTTGGCGCACTGCGTGAGTTGGGCGTGGTACGGCCGATAGTGGCTGGCCAGCAGCGCCTCAATCTGCGCCGGGCTCGGGAACGTTCGATAGACGGGGATGTTCCAGCAGGTGTGAGTCTTGACGACCCCATCCTGCCGGCGATCATCCTCTGCACGGTTGAGATCAACGATGGCGCGGGCGATATCAGTCGTCACGAACGCGGCCACGTCAGGTTCCAGCGCATAGATCTCCGCCGCCCCTCCGTCGCCGTCGTCAGCAATCTCCGAAGCGGTCAGTTGGCAGAGGTCCGCTACCTCGGCGGGGACGCGCAGGCCGGCATGCGGGACGGAAAGCAGCAGGGGCAGCCTCATCGCCGAGGCCCGGCCGCGGCCCCGTCGCGACGGGGGTCGGCGACACCGACGAACTCGTCACCATCGCGGAGGACGAGTTGGACGCACCCCAGGTAGAACGCGTAGTCCTCCCGGGGATCCAGCGTGAACCCTGCCGCCTCGAGCGCGCCCGAGATGGCGTCAGGCATTCTGTCAGCCTCGAACGAGACCTTGCCCTCCAGTGAGCAGTGCAACCGTGGCGCCTCAACGGCGGCCAGCGGCGTGTAGCCTCCGGCCAGCCGCAGCATGACTTGGAGGATCGACGACGTAATGCGCTCGCTTCCGGGAGAGCCAATCGCCAGCCAGGGTGTCGTTCCGCGGAAGACAAGCGTCGGCGCTACGCTGGCCCAGGGCACGGCGTTGGGACGCAGGTAGTAGGGATGAGACCGGTCTTCGTATTCGTACGCGCTGATGTAGTTGTTGTAGAGAAACCCGAGTTCGGATGTGGCAGACATCGAGCCGTAGACCTTCTCAATGGACTGCGTGAGCGCCACGGCATTATCGTTCGCGTCCATGACGGACAGGTGGGTCGTCTCGCCATGTGTCGGAATCTGCTGCGTGATTTGCCTGGCGATGTCCTTGGCGTACTCGGTGCTCAGCATCTGCTTTTCAGAAATCTGGGCGTAGAAGTTCGGGTCGAAGGGGCGGTCGTGGCGGTCGATGAACGCCCTCCGAATCAGGGCCGCAAGGGCGACTGAGCCGTCCGGGGTATCCAGCCGACGGAGTCGAGCCGGCAGATGCGGATAGGCATGGAGCATCTCCACCAGCGTCCGGCCGGCGCCAGGGAGCGGAAAGGTGCGCACGCGGCTGGTTCCAAACCGGCACCGCAGCGGCCGACGCTCAACGGGGCGCGGCACTTGAGCCAGGTCGTCCAACCGGATCAACCCATCTTGCCGAATCATGTCCTCTTCGATGAGCCTGGCAATCTCGCCGGAATAGAAGTCGTCCACACCATGAGTGGCGAGGCGCCTGAGCGTATTGGCCAGCACCGGCTGGCGGAAGCGCGCACCTTCCTTGTACGCCCGTCCGTTCTTGAGAAAGAACTGTCCGGCCGTGCCGGCTCGGAGCTTCTTGGCTTCGCGCTTCGTCAGCATGGCCTGCAGGGCGCTCACGGCGTAGCCATCGGCGGCCAGCCGAATCGCGGGCTCCAGGATCCGGGACAACGGCAGGGTGCCGTATCGTTGAAGGGCGTAGTCGAGGGTCGCGGGCGTGCTGGGAACGGTGGCGGCGCGATAGCCGGTACTGCGGGCTTTGCGATTCACCGCATCCACCGTCGCTCGATTCGGAGCCCGAGAGGATCCGTCCAGCGCCACCGTACGTTCTGCTTCGGCCAGATGGATCAGCATCATGGTCTGACCGCCCAGCCCGGAAGCGGCCGGCTCGCAGACACCCAGGGCGAATGCGGCGGCGACGGCCGCGTCGATCGCGTTGCCGCCCGCCTCGAGCATCTCGGCACCGGCCGCCGTGGCTTCATGGTGGGCCGTGGCGACCATGCCGTGCTTCGATCGCGCGACGCGTCGCCAGGTGTGGTCCGACGTCGTTGGGGGCGTCACTTTGGCAGCCGTGCCG
>JAHEFO010000071.1:0-9565 GCA_024640135.1 Acidobacteriota bacterium | reverse complement strand
TCCGCTGAATGAAACTCAGGCGTGAGACCGCTTCGTGCGGCGTGCGTAACTCCCGCGCCACGGGCCCGATGCCGCAAATCGCCGCCTTCTTCGGGGGAATCAACCCGGCGACCGACGGCCAGGCCGACGTGTCGCGCTCGAGCGGCGCATCCCACCGCTTCGCCACCTTGGCCAGTTCGTCTGCCAGTACCGTTCCGGCTTTTCGCGCGACGAACGGAGGTCGATCCGACACCGCGACGAGGTCCCAGCGTGGTCCGCCGCTGCCGAGGATCTCCCGGACTTGGTGTTCGGCAGCATCGGCGGCCACCGTTGTCGGATAGTTCATGACGAGTGTCGCGGAGATCCGGTGCGGAAGCCGCATGGGGAGCCGCTCGGTCCGGAGGTCGATGGTCGAGAGGCTGAGGCGCTTGTGCTTCGATGCGAGCTTCCCGATGCTGTCGAGCCGCGATGTGGTCCAGTGCAACAGGTCCGGCCCGCGCAGAAAACGACCGAGGCGCACGGGCTCATCTTCAACGAGCAGGCTGAATGTGCGCAGACCGCGTCGAGCCGTCACGACCTTGTCAGGAACCAACCCGGGGCGGAGCACGTACACCTCCCGCGCGCGGGCCACGGCTGTGCGAATCTCGTCGGCACTATGTCTGGCCTCCAACCCTTCATCCCAGTAGAACAGGACGCCGAGGCGAAGCTGACGAAGGCGTCGCATGCTGCGGAGCGACCGAAGGGCGTATTCGAGCATGACGAGGGGCGCGCGCGATGATCCAATGCCATCGCCGTACAGCCACTCGGGGTCGCGTCGAAATGTCTGCGGCGGATACTCGAGGTCGACCGGAATATCGAGGTTGCCGATGAAGAGCATCCCGTCATCAAATCCCTCGGCGGTCTGCCAGGCCGCGACCGCATTGGACTTCGCGAACTCGGCGACCGGTTTCATGCCGAGATCCGCAAAGAGGGATGACACCTCTTTCCTGGCCTGGCTCAGTCCGACGGGATCGGTCGTGCGGCTCGAGACGTTGACCCACTGACTCAGCCGGCGCTCCATCTGATCGCGGCGTTGGGTCACAAACGTGAAGACACCATCGGCCGGGGTCTTGCTCGACGGCGCCACGTCAACAGGCCGAGGTGTCCCGAAGTACCGAGCGCTCGCGACGTCCACCAGACGATTGATGAAGGCGGGGAATTCGAGGCCCACGTGCGCCGCCCCCACCAGATACGAGCCGTGTTCTCCAAGGCTCGGCAGGCTGTTCACCTCGAGGATGTACAGATTCCCCCCGGCGTCGAGTCTCATGTCTACGCGGGCGCAGTCGTAGCAGCCCAGCACGGTGAACGCGCGGATCGCCAGTTCCTGAGCCCGCTTGAGCAGTTTGTCGCCGATCGGGGCAGGGCAGACAGGCTGGATCGTGCGACCACTCCGTCCCGTCTTGTCCTCGTAGGTGTAGATGGCTGGTCCATCAGAGCCGAACACGAGTTCGACTGGCGGAAATGCCTCAGGGGGATCGTTGCCGAGCAGGCCGACGTTCACTTCGCGCCCCTCAATGAACTGTTCCACCAGCACCGCCTGCTTGTACTCGTCGTAGATGACCTTGACGGCCTCGCGCAGTTCAGTCTCGTCATGCACGACCTTCAGGCCAAATGACACGGCTTCGCTCTTCGGCTTCACGATGAGCGGATAGGTCAGGTCGCCAACCGGATCGTCCGGCGTCTGAAAGACGGCGAAGTCCGGTGTGGGCAGGCCGTTCTGCTTCAAGATCATCTTGGTGACAACCTTGTCGAGGCAGAGCGAATGCGCGAGCGGTCCGGACGCGACGTAGGGAATGCCGACCATTTCGAGGATGCTCGGCACGTGGGTGTAACGCGCCTGGCCCTGAATCCCGTACGAAACGTTGAAGACCAGTCCAGGGCGTTCGCCTTTGACGACCCGCGGCATGAACTCTTCCAGACGATCGACCAGGTCCTTGTCGCCCTCGAGGGCGATGACGTTGTGCCCGCCGTTCTTGAGCGCCGACTTCAGGCGCTCAATCGTCTTCATACCAATCTTTTCGCGGTTGAGCTGTCCGAAGAGATTGATGACGCTGGCGCTTGTTCGGTTATAGACGATTGCGATCTTCATGACGCTCCATATTCATGGACTCTGCATCGCCGGGGTCGATCAAGAGTCGGTTGGCGCCGGCGGCTTGAGGCTCCAGGAAAGAAGCGCGACGCCAGGCGGCGGGAAGTGGGAATGCGTGTTGATTATGTGCGATTTCTGGCCGGTCGTCCAGTGCCCCGGCGCCCAGCCCGGCCGCCGCAAGCATCAGTTGATGTCTTCGCGGCGCCACCGCATACTTGGAGCGCAGGCGAGGGACGGAGGTAGTCGTGACGGGTCGAGATTTGGTCTTCGCTGCCAGGGCTTTGGCCCGCAGTCCGCTCTTCACCCTCACCGTCGCCGTCACCGTGGCGATCGGGATTGGAGCGACCACCGCAATTTTCAGCGTGGCCAATGCGGTGCTGCTCCGGCCGTTGCCCTACAAGGACCCAAGCCGGCTCGTCGTGTTGTACGCGGACCTGCGCGCCAGAGACAATCTGGGAATGCCATTCTCGAATGAGAACTTCGTGGATATCCGCGAAGGCACGCGCGACGCCTTTGAGGACATGGCGGCGGTGCAGACGCGTCGGCAGGTGTTTCCCGGGCCGGATGGGACGCCCGAACAGGTGAGGGTCGGGGGCACGACGGCGAATTTCCTTCGGATGATGGGTGCCGATGTGATCATCGGCCGTCACTTCGAGGCCAGCGACGGCGTCCCGGTGCCACCGGCAGGGCCACCGGGCGCCGACCCTGGAGCCGCAGTCGTTGCGCCGCCCCCGCCGACGATGGCCATCCTCAGCTACGAGTACTGGCAGCGCCGCTACGGGGGGAGTCCGGACGTGGTGGGCCTGACGATCGCCGCGGGCGGCCGGCAGGGTGTGGAGGTCGTCGGTGTCCTCGCCCAGGGGTTCGAATTGCTGTTTCCGCCTGTCGATGGTGTGGAGTCGCGCCCTGATGTGTGGATCGCCCAGCGGCTGACCTACAACAACGCGAATCGCAACGGTTACGGGCTGCGACCCGTCGGCCGGCTCAAGCCGGGAGCCACCCTGGCCGGTGCGCAGGATCAGGTCGAACGCGTGGTCGCGACGATTCGTCGCGACTTCTCCGTTTACGGCAGCTCGAACTACTACGTGCGCGTGGAGCCGATGCAGCGCACGCTGGTGGCCGGCGTGCGCCCGGCGCTCCTCGCACTCATGGGTGCGGGGATCTTTCTGCTCCTGATCGCCTGCGCCAACGTGGCGAATCTGCTGCTGATTCGTGCGTCGAGGCGTCAGGCCGAATTCGCCGTCCGTTCGGCGATGGGGGCCGACAACTGGCAACTCGTCCGCCCCATGCTGGCCGAGGCGGTCATTCTCGTGTCCCTTGGTATCGCAGGTGGCGTGGCGCTGGCAGGCATGGGGGTGCGG
This sequence comes from Acidobacteriota bacterium, assembly GCA_024640135.1. GTDB lineage: Bacteria > Acidobacteriota > Vicinamibacteria > Vicinamibacterales > SCN-69-37 > SYFT01. Next base: position 6,097 of record JAHEFO010000071.1, on the reverse strand, counting down.
GCATTGCTCTCGGTGGCCCCGTCCAACCTCCCTCGCTTGAGCGGTGTGACGTTGGACGGCGCCGCGCTGGCGTACGCCGTTGCGAGTGGCGTGGTGGCGGCGGTGATCTTCGGACTGGCGCCAGCGGCCAGCACGCTTCAGGTCACAGCCAGTGATGTGCTCCGCGGCAGCGGTCGTACGGAAGGCCTTGGTCTGGGCGCACGGCTGGGAAACGCCGTGGTCGCACTCGAGGTGGCGCTGTGTTTCGTGCTTCTTGTCGGCTCTGGGCTGATGGTCCGAACCTTCCTGGAATTGCAGCGCATCGATCCCGGTTTCGATCCGCACGGTGTGCTCACGTTTCAGTTGCTGGGGGGACGGGGTGGCCCTGGTGAGCGGCGGCTGGCCACTACGAACCAGCTCAGGGAGAGCCTCTCCGCACTGCCAGGCGTGACCAGGGTCACCGCGTCGTATCCGTTTCCGCTGGCGGGTGACTTCAGCACGATCCGGTGGGGCACCGAGGCGGCCCTGGCTGACAACTCGAAATACCAGGCCGTCGATTGGCAGCGCGTGCTGCCGGGCTACTTCGATGCGATCGGCACGAAGCTCATCGAAGGCCGAACGTTCACCGAGGCCGACAATCTCTCGCGGCAGCCGGTGGTGGTCGTCGACGAGGTGCTGGCATCGAAGGCGTTCCCGGAGCAGTCGGCTGTCGGCAAACGGATTCTCATTCGGATTCGGACGGCCGAACCCGAGTGGGTCGAAGTCATCGGTGTCGTGGCTCACCAGCGAGTGACGTCGCTGGGCGATGTGGGTCGCGAGGAGGTCTTCTTCACCGACGGGTTCCTCGGATTTGGTGGCACGAGCAAATGGGCGGTGCGTGTGGACGGCGATCCAGGCGCGCTTGCCGAGACGGTGCGAGCCAAGGTGGCCGAGGTGGATCCAGGGTTCCTGATGGTGGAAGTTTCGACATTCGACGAACTCGTCCGCCGGTCGACGGCTGGCACGCGGTTTCAATTGCTGCTCGTGAGCGTCTTTGCGGTCGTGGCTGCCGTGCTGGTTGCTGTCGGACTCTACGGTGTGTTGTCAACGATGGTGCGGCAACGTACCACTGAGATTGGCGTGAGGATGGCGCTGGGCGCCACACCGTCGAGCGTACTCCGGATGGTGGTCACGCACGGGTTGCGCTTGTGTGCGGTGGGCATGGCCCTCGGGCTTGCAGCGGCGTTTGGCCTGACACAGTTGATGCGCAGCATGCTCGTCGGGGTGACGGCCTCGGACCCGGCGACCTATGTGGCGATGGTGCTGGTGTTTCTGATGATTGCCACGGTGGCAGCGTGGCTTCCGGCGCGCCGCGCTGCGCGACTGGATCCCACCAGAGCGCTCCGGGGTGAGTAGGGCGAAACAGGATTAGGGCACGTGCAGTGAGGGGAAAAGACCAATGACTATGAAACTCTTCTCGATGGTGAAGGGGGCGGCAGGGCGTTCGGCGGTGATCATCGGCGGCGGGATGTGTCTCGCCGCGCTATGGAGCGGGAACGGTGGACTGGTAGAGGCGGACGCCGCGCCAACGCGCCAGAACATCCGCAGCGTCTGTTTCCCGACGTGTGCCGTTGACGGCCGGTTTCTCGTGGTTGCCGGGAATGACCCGACCACATTGGCGGCCGCGCACGTGACGGTGGGCTTGAGTGTTCCGGTGGTCAACGGATTCGGCATGGTGGATTTTGACCTGTTTGACGGCGATCGGGACTCGAGTGGCTGGGATGTGAACCACGCGGCGACAAAGGCTGCCGCCCCGGAACTGGAAATCGAGCTCTACGCCGATCCGGCCGGGACCGGTGCGAGTGGGCCGCTGATCAAGAAGTGGGCCCCTGGGGAAATCCCCTTTGTGAACGGAGATTGGACCGGCGTGTCGCTGCCCCACGACACGCGCGCCCTGACCTCGCCGGAATCTGTGCAGCGATTCAACTATTCCCTGAAGATCTCCGCGGCCAGCCCGGATGTGGATCTGGGATGGAACGCGTTCAAGATTCGAACGCACGCGAGACTCGAGCTGCCGTCCCAGGCGTTTGGCTTTATCGGGGCCATGGCGGTTCCCGGAGATCTCCCAGCGATCTATCCGGACTATCCGGAGTTGTCGGGATCGACGTATGACGGAACCTGGACCTTCACGTTCCGTGTGCCTGCCGGCGTGGACAATGTGACGATATTTGATGGTGACATGGACTATGGCGACACGGCCTGCACGATCAACGACACCGACGATCCTGACTCGACCGGAGTCCCGGCATTTGGCGCCGGCGCGGCTGACGAGGGCGTGGCTTCCGCCGACTCGCCGTGTACGGACGGGGTCGGCATACGGACTGGCCGGCCCGCCGAAGACAGCGCCAGTGCGGCGTTCAGCAGAGTCCCCATCCTGCCAGGCTCGCCCTCGGCGGGAATTGTGTACCGCGTCGTGGCGCCTGATGGGCAGACGTTCCTGAATCGAAACCCGTCCGGTAACCGCGAATGGGAGCAGTTCCGTATCGTCAGGGCTGCCAGCCCGGGGGCAGAGGCCTGCCCTGAGGCGGGATTTGCTGACCACGACTGTGAGACCACCGCGCTGCCCGGGGGGCTGTGGGAGGTCCAGGTGGACGGCATGGACCTGTCGAACCTCAACTTCCTGTTCCTGAATTACACGATCGAGAGGTAGGCCAGACGGGTGCCTTGCCCGTAGGGGTCTTCGAGCATCGCAGCGCGCGCCGATGGGCGAGAGCTGCCGGCCCGTGGTCCTCAGGCGGAGGGCGCGTCTGCGAACCTGCGGACGGGAAGGAACTGTTCGAACCAGCCCGCCGCACGATACGAGACTTGCTCGAGCGTCCCGGGTTCTTCGAAGAGATGCGTGGCTCCGGGAATGATTTCCACCTCCACATGCGCCAGCAGGTGTGTGGCAGCCTGATTGTTGAGCGCGATGACGTCGTGGTCGCGTTCGCCGACGAGCAGTAGCGTGGGGGCCGCGACGCGTTCGAGGGCGTCGCCGGCCAGGTCCGGCCGGCCGCCGCGCGAGACGACGGCGTGCACCACAGCGGGGCGCTCGGCCGCCGCAATCAGCGCGGCCGCGGCGCCGGTGCTGGCGCCAAATAGTCCAAGCGGCAGATGGCGCAGCTCCGACTCGGTCACAATCCAGTCGATGACGCCGATGACGCGCTGGCTCAGGCGCGGAATGTCAAACCGGTATTCCGCGGTGACCTCGTCAGCCATCGCCTCGTCCGTCGTGAGGAGATCGACCAGCAGCGTGGTCAGGCCGTGATGGCCCAGCTCTTCGGCCACGAACCGATTGCGTGGGCTGTGCCGGCTGCTGCCGCTGCCGTGCGCCACAACGACCAGGCCGATCGTGCTGTCGGGCCGGAGCAGGTCCGCATGCAGGAATACGTCTTCGAGAGGGATGCGGATGGGCCGCGAGGGATGTGTGTGCATGAGGTTTCTCCGTGTGATCACAGTCCGCTGGGATACGTTTCCGCGAGGTCACCGCGCTCCCACATCGCGGTGCGTTCCAGCGGTTCAACGGCGCGCGTTCGGTCGAAGTGCAGAACGTAATCGAACTGACGCGCCAGTGAGGCGTGGAAATAGTGGCTGTGGCGTTCGGTGCCGGGCCGGTACAACACGCCGATGGCGCGCTCGAGATGTGTCGCGGGAAGCGCGGCGGCCAGTGCCGGGTCGGCGCGGAGGGGCAGCATAAACCGCGCGATTGACGCGTCATGGTGCAGTCGCTCGTAGCTGCCAGCGAGGGCCGGCCGCACGGTCTGGCGCTGAGCGGGACCATCCCATTCAGACGCCGCGGTCACGGTGCCGTCGTACGTGGTGAACCCCACGAGCATTGCATCCGTGCCGTAGCGCTCGCGCACCAGTTGTCCCACGTTGACCTCCCCGCGAGCGTGCATTTCGGTGGCGCGCGCATCGCCGAGATGGGAGTTGTGCGCCCAGACCACCACGCGCGACTGTCCCTCCTTCGTATCCAGATGCCGCATCAGCGCCTCGAGGGTCTGGACCATGTGCCGGTCGCGCAGATTCCACGAGTGCACGTGGCCGGCGAGCATGGTCCGGTAGTACGCCTCGGCGTTGGTGACCAGTCGCGCGTTCTGCTCGGCGGCGAAGAACGCGTCCGGGTCCACCCGGCCGTCCCGTCTGGCGTAGTCGGCCGCGCGCTGGCGGAGTTCCCGCAACTGCGACAAGACCTCGTGCTCGCACGAGTCTGTCAGTCCGGTGCCGGTGGCATGCCCATAGTCCTGCGGCTCCTGGCCGAACCGGTCGAAGCAGGCATACCGGCGCCGCGCCTGGGCTGCGGCGCCGGGGTCGATGGTCTGGAGGTACGACAGCACCGCCCGCATCGACGCGTGCAGGCTGTAGAGGTCGAGTCCGTAGAAACCCGCACGCAGCGCGGGGGGCTGTGTGTCGTTGTGCGCGCGCAGCCAGCCGACAAAATCGAGAACGTCCGCGTTGCGCCACATCCACGACGGAAACCGCGCGAAGTCCGACAAGGCCTCTACCGCGTCATGGTCGGTGCCCCGACCACGCACATACTGGTTGATCCGGTAGGCGTCGGGCCAGTCGGCTTCCACCGCGACCGCGGTGAACCCCCGCTCGATCAGCTTGCCGGTGATCAGCGCGCGGGCCCGGTAGAACTCATGGGTGCCGTGGGTGGCTTCGCCGAGCAGGACGACCCGCGCCTCGCTCAGCGCATCGGCCAGGTGGTCGTATTCGGACGGGTCTCCGATCAGGGGCAACGCCCGCTGCCGGATCACGCCGATGGGGGTGTCCTTTGCTGCAACGGTCGACGGCGCCTGCGCTGGCGCGCTCCGGCCCGCCACCAATTCCGCGCGCACCTCGTCGTCGCTGGTCTGGTCGAAGCGGTCGTACCAGAGGCCGACTGCGCTGAATGGCTCGGGCGTGTACGGACAGACCACGTCGTCCGCGATCTTCTCCAGGCGCCGGCAACTGTCAGTGGCGCCCACCGGTACCGCGACGATGACTCGCGCCGGCCGGCGCCGACGCAACGCCACAACGGCCGCCTCCATGGTGGCGCCCGTCGCCAAGCCGTCGTCGACCAGAATTGCCACGCGGCCGGCGATCTCCGGAGCCGGGTGGCCGGCCCGAAACAGCCGGTCCTGCCGGTCGAGTTCCAGCCGCTCACGCGCCGCCACCTGGCGGATGGCGGCGGTCGAGATGTCCAGCCGTTCGGCCAGAGCCGCATCGAGAACTTCGATGCCGCCCTCGGCGACGGCGCCCATGGCGAACTCCGGCTGACCGGGCACACCGAGCTTTCTGACGAGGAAGACATCAAGTGGCGCTGCCAGCGCGTGCGCAACCTCGGCCGCCACCGGCACGCCGCCACGCGGCAACCCGAGGACGACGACATCAGATCGATTGGCAAACGCTGACAACTGCTTCGCCAACACACGCCCGGCATCATGGCGGTCCTGATAGCGCACAGCATCACCTCACAATCGTGCTGAAGCCGCTGGATGTCACCAAGCGCTTCTCTACTGTGGGATCAAAGGCATTTTGCGTACCAAATCGTCCTGTCCGCACGCACGGGGTGTGCGCCGCGTGTGCGGGGCGATGGTGTGGTGTTTTCCGCCCGCCAGAGCGATAGTCCACAGCAAGTCGCAATCCCCGGGGTGCTACAGTACCAAGAGGTTGACAGCGGTCTCCAGGGCATCCGGAGGCATGTGGTGTCTCCGGTGCGCCAGGCGGATGCGAGGTGCACGATGAAACGGACGCACAGTGATGGCGACCGGGAATACAACCCCGAGACTCTCGCTCTGGGCCTGGGCTACGACCCGCTGCTCTCGGAAAAGGCCGTCAAACCGCCGGTCTTCCTGACCTCGACGTTCCAGTTCACCTCAGCGGCTGAGGGAAAGCGCTTCTTTGAACTGGCCTACGGCCTTCGCGAGCGGGCCGAAGGCGAGCACCGTGGCCTGATCTACAGCCGGCTCAACAATCCCAACCTCCAGATCTTCGAGGAGCGCATGGCGGCGTGGGATCGAACCGAGATGGGGGCCACATTTTCCACCGGGATGGCTGCCATCTCCACAGCCGTTCTGGCCCTGGTGTCGCCGGGCGACGTCGTGCTGTCCACCTC
>JAHEFO010000298.1 GCA_024640135.1 Acidobacteriota bacterium | reverse complement strand
CCCCCGCGGACGGAACACCGGCGCCCTTCAGAATCGACATCATCGGGCACCATCCGGTGAAGGCCGACTGGAACAGGTTTGCGCCGACGAACAGCGTGAACCAGAAGAACCGGCTGTCGACGTACATCCCCAGCAACACGCTGGCCATGACAAACACGCCCGCGATCAGGCGCAACATTGACTCAATGGTCATTCTTGTCTCCATCCTCTTTCCCTCCAGGTGAACGCAACTCAGTCTTCGGGTACAAACAACACGGGGCCGGCACCGGCGCGAATCAGTGGCTCTCCGACTCGCGTACGCCACAGGCGGTCGTGAACCCTCGGTTCCGCCACCACCACCAGCGACACGTCGTCGAACATCGCCGACACGGCCGAGGTGTCGGCCCGGCGGTCTGCGACCTCTGCATCAAACGCGTGGCCGATCCGCCCCGCCAACGCGATCGCGGCCTCACCGCGCAGGCCAGGTGCGGCGTACACGGCCAGCCTTCCGAACGGCGGTCTCTGCTCGTCGTTGGCATGGACCACCAGCACGGGCCGGGTTGTGTTTCGCAGCACCCGCTCAGTCACCGATCCCAGCCACCAGAGGCCGGGCCCACTTCGTCCGTGTGTCCCGATCACAATGAGATCGGCATCTGCCCCGTAGCGCTCGATGGCCTCGACCGGCGGCCGGGTCTCGATGACGGCCCTCATGGCCACCTCGACCCCGTGAGAATGCCGGCGGCCATAGGCTTCCAGGTACTGCTGTGCCTGTGCGCGCCGGTTGCGACGTTCGAGCGCCAGCGCCTCCACTTGTTCGCTCGTGAAATAGACCGGCGCCTCGAGCGCCTCGGCGTGGAGCAGCGTCACTCGCCCGCCACATCCTTTCGCCAGAGTCGCGGCAATCCTCACGGCCGCCGCCGACGCATCACCGAAGTCCACCGGCACCAGGATTTCCTGCAGGGTCGTGATCATGCTCGTGCTCCTTCGGGGGACGGACCGAATGTGCCGGTGCGGCGGTGTGCCACGGCGTAGTAGACGACCGGCACGGTCACGCGTGAGAGAAACAGGGACGCCACTTCACCGGCCATCAGGGAAATGGCCAGGCCCTGAAAGATTGGGTCGGCCAGAATGACCGCCGAGCCCACAATGACGGCAGCCGCCGTCAGCGCCATCGGCCGGAATCGCACGGCACCCGCGTCCACGACTGCTTCGGTCAGGGGCATCCCGTCCTTGATGCGCAGTTCGATGAAGTCCACAAGAATGATCGAATTGCGCACGACGATGCCCGCGCCCGCGATGAAGCCGATCATTGACGTGGCCGTAAAGAAGGCGCCGCCCAGCGCGTGGGCCGGCAGAATACCGACAAGCGAAAACGGAATCGCCATCATGATCGTGAGCGGCGTGCTGAACGACTGGAACCACCCGACCACCAGGATGTAGATGAGCACCAGCACGGCCGCGAATGCGATACCCAGATCGCGGAAGACCTCGTAGGTGATATGCCACTCGCCATCCCACTTCATCGCGTACTGCGAGCTGTCAAACGGCGGCACGGTATTGAACACCTCGACTGGCTCTCCGGCGGGCGTCTTGACCCCGGCCAACGCGTGATTCATCTGCAGAATGGCGTAGACCGGACTCTCGACCGCGCCCGCGACATCGCCGGTCACGTAGGTCACAGGCAGCAGGTTCTTGTGATAGATGCTCGGCGCCTGCGCGGTGTGTGTCACACGTGCCAGTTCGCCCACCGAGACGGGCGACAGGCCCTGCAGCCGGATGGCCGACAGGTTGTCGATTGAGCCGCGCTGCGACCTCGGGAGTCGCAGCACGACCGGCACCGGCTCGCGCGACTGGGGGTCATGAAGAAGGCCGGCCGTCGCACCGGCCCCAGCCATCCGGATTACGGAGGCCACGTCAGTCGCTGAAATGCCGCTCCGCGCCGCTTTGTCCGGGTCCACTTCCACCCGCCACTTCGGCTGATCTGACTCCACGTACCAGTCCACGTCGACGACGCCCGTGGCCTGCTCGAACACACCGCGAACATCGCGCGCCAACGACTGACGCTTGTCGGTATCCGGGCCGTAGACCTCGGCGACAAGTGTTTGCAGAACCGGAGGGCCCGGCGGCACTTCCACCACCTGGATGAGCGCGCCAAGCGGCGTGGCGACACGCAACAGTCGATCGCGCAGACGGGTCGCGATGACGTGACTCTGTTCCGACCGATCCTCAATCGGCAGCAGTTGCACTTGCACATCAGCCAGATTGGGCGCTTGCCGCAGGAAGTAGTGCCGAACCAACCCGTTGAACGTGTACGGTGACGGCGTGCCCACGTAACTCTGGGCTCCGACCACGGCCGGGTCGCGCAGCGCTTCTTCCGCAATGGCTTCCGCCACCCTCGCGGTCGTCTCAAGCGGCGCGGCATCGGGCATCCGGACAACCACCTGCAGTTCGCTCTTGTTGTCGAACGGCAACATCTTCACTTTCACGAGTCCGAGCGGCACCAGGGCCATCGATCCGATCAACAGAATGACAACGCCGGCCAGGAACGCCCAACGAACGCGCGCGTCGCGAATCAGCCGGCCCATCACACGCCGATACACTTGAGTCAGGCGATCCTCGCGCTCGTCATGATGCCCGCCGGACTGCTTCAGGACGCGCACGGCGGCCCAGGGTGTGACGATGAAGGCGACGACCAGCGAAAACAACATCGCAGCGGTGGCGCCAATCGGGATCGGCCGCATGTACGGCCCCATCAGGCCGCCCACAAACGCCATCGGCAGAATCGCCGCGACCACGGTCAACGTCGCCAGGATGGTCGGGTTGCCCACTTCATCCACGGCGCGCACGACAATGGCGTCGAGCACGCCCCGGGCCTGCGACAGGCGGGCGTGGCGAACGATGTTCTCCACCACCACGATTGCGTCATCGACAAGAATGCCAATCGAGAAGATCAGGGCGAAGAGCGTGATCCGATTGAGCGTGTATCCATAGAGATAGAACACAAAGAGGGTCAGCGCCAGCGTGACGGGTATCGCCGTCAACACCACGATGGACTCACGTCGGCCCAGGGCCCACCACATCAACGCGGACACCGACAGAACAGCCAGGAGCATGTGCCACAACAGTTCGTTCGACTTGTGCGCCGCCGTCTCGCCGTAGTCGCGCGTGACGGTGACATTGAGGTCGGCTGGCAGGAGTTGACCACGCACGGTATCGACCTTGCGCGCAAGCCGCTGAGTCAAGTCGATCGCGTTGGTGCCTTTGCGCTTCGCAACAGCCAGCGTGACCGCTGGAAACGTCCTGGTCGGCCCGGCATGGAACGCCACGTAGTCATCGGGCTCGCTGCCGGCATCCATGACCTGCGCGATGTCGCCCAGGCGCACGGGTGCGCCACCGGGCGCGCTGACGACCACATCGCGCAGCGCGGCCACGGTGCCAGGCCAGCTCCCGGCCTCGACCAGTGTCGAGACGTTGGCGTTGACGACCCTGCTGCCCGCGGTCCGGACATTCGCCCGGATCAGGGCCTGCTGAATCCGAAGTGGATCCAGGCCCCGGGCTTCAAGCGCGGCGGTGTCAAGCGCGATGGTCACCTGGCGCGGCTGACCGCCAATGAGCGTGATCTCGGACGTGTCAGTGACCTCCTTCAACACATCGCGCAATTGCGCGCCGATCAGGCGCAACTGGGCCGCATCGTACCCCTCGCCCCACAACGTCAGCGCCATCACCGGCACGTCGTCAATCGACCGCGCCTGCACCAGCGGCGATGAGGCGCCCGCAGGCAACTGGCCCGCCCACGCGTCGAGCTTCTGATTGAGCCGAACCAGCGAACGCTCCTCGTCCTCTCCCACCATGAAGCGGGCGATGATCAGGGCGCGGCCGGGACTGGAGGTGGAATACAGGTACTCAACGCCCGGCACTTCCCACAATCTCTGTTCCAGCGGTCTCGTAATTCGCTGCTCCACTTCGGCGGGCGACGCGCCTGGCAGGTCAACGAACACGTCGATCATCGGAACAACGATCTGTGGCTCCTCTTCACGGGGGAGCGCGATGACAGCATAGAGACCCAGGAGGATCGAGGAAATGATGACCAGCGGCGTCAACTTCGATCGAATGAACAACGACGCGAAGCGACCCGCGATGCCGGAGTGGTGGCTCATCGCTGACTCCCGGCCGACTCCGTGGCCCCGGTAACACGCACAAGCGCGCCATCGGTCAATGTCTCGGCGGGACGCACGACCACCCGGTCGCCGTCGGAGAGACCAGCCAGCACCTCGGTCCGATCGCCGGCGGATTCACCCAGAGACACCATGCGCAAGCGAACGTGATCGTCGGCGCCAACGACGAACACAAAAGTCAGCTGGCCTCGCGACACCACGGCATCGACCGGCACGGTGAGCTGGTCGACGCCCGGGCCGGTGAAACGCGCGCGACCGAACAGCCCCGAGCGCCAGGTCGCAACCGGGTCGAGATCCACGGTGACCAGGAAACTGTGTGAAGTGGGATCGATCCGGGCAATTTCCGCAATACGGCCCTTAGACCACTCACCCCTGTCGCCCGTGTCCACTTGCACATCCGTGGACTGGCCCACAGCGAGACCGGACGCGCGGGAGGCGTCAACCTGCACG
>JAHEFO010000297.1 GCA_024640135.1 Acidobacteriota bacterium | reverse complement strand
TTCAATCCGCGATTCTCATGGACCACCAGGACGCCGGGCAGCTTGCCGGCCGCTTTGGCCGGTCTGACCAGATACCCTTTCATGGTCCCGCTGCCTTCGGGCGAGGGATATTCGACCATTGCGGCCGTAATCCGCGAGTCATCCGGCGACACTTTCTGGGCCTCGGCGAACTTGGGATTCAGCGAGTCCAGCAACATCCCGGCGGTCACTCCGCCGACCGCGAACTTGCTGGCACGACTGAGGAAGCCGCGGCGATCGATGTGGCCATGCACGTAGGCGTCGAACAGAATGAGCAGATCGGGATCGTAGTCAGCGATGGTCTTCCGTTCCATAAGGGCCTCCTGGGGGTGTGAGAAAAGGATACCCGCGCCTGCCGACCGCTGCAAGGCAGCAGCCACCTCCGCATGTCCGCCATTGACCCGTGTTGGCAGGCTGTGCGTATGATGGAGGTGCCAGCCTCCGCCAGTTTGGAGCGTTCCATGAAACTGCATAGCATGATGTGCCTGGTGGCCATAGCCACCCTGGGTGTCATCCCGATCGGTCCGGTCCGGGCCGCCTCGGCAGTCAACGCCTATTCCAGTGTGGCCACCCTGCCGAGGGTGGTCGATGGCCGTGTTCTTTCGGACTTCGCCTACGATCCGGCGGCCCAGCGCCTCTATGCTGCGTCCGACGAGGGGCTGTTCTGGTCTGATCTGTCGGAGGCCTCGCCGGTCATGAAGGGCCCCCTGTTCCGGAAACGTCTCAGTCGTATCGAGATTGCCGCTGACCTGGGACGCATCTTCTACCTCGGCGACCGAGGGAACCAGGAGGTTGGATACGTCGACATACGGAATGGCTCGACGGCACCTGTCACGCTTGCCGAGGGCCTGTCCTGGACCAGTGACCTGGTTTACGAACCGACCCGTCGCGAGGTCTACGTCAGCACTCGCACGCCGAGGATTCTCGTGTTTGATGGAGCCTCTGGCGAACGGGCGCCCGATGTGCGGGTGCCGGGCTGGTATGCGACCGGGCTCGAAGCCATGCCCGGCCGCGTATTCATGAACATCGGCGACAAGAACGGCATCTACCAGATCGACGCGGCGACCCGGGCCGTCACCGCGTGGCCGATCGAAGGACGGGTGGTGACCCCGGCGTACTTCGAGGCTGACCCGTCCGGCAGATATCTCTTTGCCACCTACGACCAGTACATCGTGGCCCTCGATGTCGCGACGGCGAAAGAGGTGGGTCGTGTCACCACGACGGCACGTGCGACCATCGCCTTCGATCCGGGCACAGGGTGGCTGGTGGCGTCCTGGGCGGACTCACGGCCCCGGCTGCGCCTCAAGGCATTCAAGGTGGACGGCCAGGGCTTCACCGAGGTGGGCGCGATGGACAACCCCGCGCTGGGCCAGTGGGGCATTGAGCCCACCAGCCACGGGTTCATTCAGCAGGGGGGGCATTCGCTTCTCGTCTGGAAGGCGCTCGGCGCCTCACACTGACGGAAAGGGGGCCGCCCGCCCGTCATTGACGGGTAGGCGGCCTCCGGCACGGCGGCCGAATGGTAGACTGCCCGGGCATGGATGCGCTCCTGTCCTGGCGGGCCGAGTTTCCGATTCTCGACACCTGCACTTATCTCGTCAGCCACTCCCTGGGCGCCATGCCCACCCGTACCGAGACGTACCTGGCGCAGTACGCCCGCGAGTGGGGCACTCGCGGTGTGCGCGCCTGGTATGAGGGGTGGTGGGAGATTGGCCGCGTGACGGGCGATCTCCTGGCACCGACGATTGGCGCGGCACCTGGCACCATCTCCATGCACCAGAACGCGACGGTCGCCCAGTCGATTGTGGCGTCCTGCCTGTCGTACGACGGCCCCCGCCGCAAGATTGTGGTCCAGGATCTCGACTTTCCCTCGAACCATTACCTGTTTCACGGATTCGAACGGTTCGGCGCTCAGGTCGTGACGGTCGCGTCAGATGACGCGGTGCGAGGACGAATCGATCGGGTGGTGGACGCCATTGACGAGCGGACGGCGCTGGTCAATCTTTCACTGGTGCTGTTTCGGAGCGCGCACCTGCAGGACGCGGCACCCGTCATTGAAAAGGCCCATCGTGTTGGCGCGCGGGTCGTCCTGGATCTCTACCAGGCGGCCGGCGCCGTGCCAATCGATGTGACCGCGCTGGGCACGGACTTCGCCGTGGGCGGCAGCGTGAAGTGGCTGTGCGGAGGCCCCGGGGCAGGTTACCTGTACGTCCGGCCGGATTTGATGACGCAACTCCGCCCAGCGGTTGTCGGCTGGGCTGGTCATGCGGATCCATTTCAGTTCGCGCCGGGCGCCGTCGACTACGCCGACGGCGTCGAGCGCTTTCAGAGCGGCACGCCAAACGTGCCATCACTCTACTCCGCGCGCGCCGGCTACGAAATCGTCGCCGAGATTGGTGTGCCCGCCATTCGCGAAAGATCCCTGCGTCTCACACGGCGTCTGATGAATGCGGCGCAGGCTCGCGGCTGGCGACTCAATACGCCGGATGGCGATCACGAGCGGGGCGCGTCGGTGGTGATCGACATTCCCGGTGGCGCGGCCGTGACGCAGGCCCTCCAGGCGCGAGACGTGATTGTGGACTACCGGCCCGGTGCCGGTATCCGCATCGCCCCGCATTTCTACAACACAGAAGCCGAGATTGACCACGCGGTGGCCGTGATGGAAGACATCCTGAGCCAGCCCGCCGGGGCCGGCGGCGAGAGTGGGGAGTTGTCGTGAACGTGCGGATCATTACCGTTCTTGGGGCGGGAACCATGGGTCATGGCGTGGCACACGCGGCTGCGTCGTCGGGATTCATGACGCGGCTGTATGACGTCTCGAATGCCCAGGTCACCAGAGCCCGTGTGTCCATCGAAGCCATCCTGCGCAAGGCCGTGGACCTGGGCAAACTGACCAGTGCCGAGGCGGACGCGTCCATGACACGGCTGGTCACGACCACCGATGCGGCACAGGCCCTGGCCGGCGCAGACCTCGTGATCGAGACTGCGCCGGAGCGGATGGACATCAAGATTGACCTGTTCGCGGCGATCGAGGCGTGCGCGCCGGAGGCGGCAGTCGTTGCCAGCAATACCTCGGCCCTGTCGATCACGGAAATGGCCGGAACGTTGAAGGTGCCCTCGCGCGTGGCGGGCATGCACTTCTTCAATCCTGTTCACAAGATGAAGCTCGTCGAAGTGGTCCGCGCGCTCGAGTCGAGCGACCACGCGCTCGAGACGATTGATTCCGTTGCGCGAAGGATGGGCAAGGAGACGGTGCTCGTGCATGAGGCTCCCGGCTTCATCACCACCAGGGTGAATGCCAGTATTGGCAACGAAGCGTTCTTCATGCTGATGGAGGGCGTCGCCTCGGCCCGCGACATCGACAAGGCGCTCAAGTTGGGACTGAATCATCCCATGGGCCCCTTTGAGCTCGTCGATTTGGTGGGGCTTGATACGCGCCTCAGTATTCTGGAATACCTGCACAAGAGTCTTGGCGAGAAGTACCGGCCCTGCCCGTTGCTGGCGCAGTACGTCCGGGCCGGCCGGTTGGGGAAGAAGGTGGGCAAGGGTGTCTACGAGTACTGATATCGTCCGCCACGGGCGTGTCGCCGTGCTGAGGGTCAATCGGCCCGAGGTGCGCAACGCCCTGGATTTGGCGACGGTGCGCGAGATGACGGCCAGCGTCGCCGCGTTGTCGGCTGACGCGACTGTGGGAGCGATTGTCATCACCGGCGCGGGAGAGAGCGTCTTTGTGGCCGGCGCCGATATCAACGACATCAGGGCGCGGACGCGTGACGATGGACTGGCGGCCATCAATTCGTCGCTGTTTGCCGCCATTGACAAGTGCCCAAAGGTGACGATCGCGGCGGTCAACGGCCTGGCTCTCGGCGGTGGGTGCGAGTTGGCGCTGGCGTGCGATCTGCGCGTGGCCGCGGCGCACGCCAGGTTCGGACAACCTGAAGTGGGTCTCGGGATTATTCCCGGAGCCGGTGCCACGCAGCGTCTGCCGCGCGTCGTGGGGCTGGGGCGCGCGAAGCACCTGATTCTGACCGGCGATGTCATCGATGCGCAGCGGGCCCTCGAGTGGGGGTTGGTGTCGTCGGTGGCGCCGGCGGGTGAACTGCTGGCGCAGAGCCTGGCGCTGGCTGAACGTGTGCTGACGCGGGGACCGCTCGCCATCCGGTTGGCGAAACTGGCGCTGAACGCATCGGCGCGCGTGGATCTGGATTCGGGCCTGCTGATTGAGACGCTGGCGCAGGCGATTTGTTTTGAGTCACACGATAAACAGGAAGGCACCAGCGCTTTCCTGGAAAAGCGGTCGCCGAAATTCACTGGTGACTGAGGAGAACGCGATGAGCGAATTGAAGAACACACTGGACCGTCGGGATTTTCTGAAAATCGGAAGTGCGGCCGTCGTGGCCGGTGCGGTGGCCGCAAGGGGTGAACGTGCCGCGGCGCAGGACTCCGGAGGCTTCCTGGCCGCCCCGCCAATCGATTTTGTCCGCATTGGATTTGTCGGCGTCGGCCTGCAGGGCGGCGGTCATGTCAGAAATCTTCTGAATATCCCGGGGTGCCGGATCACGGCCGTGTGTGACATCAGGAGCGAACGGACGGATTG
>JAHEFO010000296.1 GCA_024640135.1 Acidobacteriota bacterium | reverse complement strand
AGACGGTGTCCTTCGGCAATACGCCGGTCAAGCTGGCGCTCGAGGTCAACTATTACGTCCAGCAGCCCGACGCGTTCGGCCCGAAGTGGATGATTGGCTTCAACGTCACTCCGGTGGTGCCAAACTTCATTGAAGCCTGGATCAAGGGCAAGTGAGAACCCTCACAGCCTGCTAATGTCTCAGACGACTATCTGCAGCCATATCCGTCATGAGCCGGCGAAACTCAGGGTTGTCTCGCAGCAGTGCGCCGCCCGCGGCGATGAGTGCGTCAACCTGCTCGTCAGTCAGTGAGAAGCTGGTGGGTGTCTGATTCAGAAAATTCCGCTGTTCGGAATCCTTGATGCCCTTGAAATCCAACAGGATGAAGTAAGGCTCGACGCGCTGCTGCGGGGTCGATATTTCCGCCGCCCAGCGCTTGAGGCTCGCCTTCATCAGGGATATGGTATCGGCGCTGTAGCGACGTAGCTGCACATCGCTCATCGCATTGATCGCCTCCGATATCGAGGGCTGCAAAGTCGTCTTATCCATCGTCGACTGAGGGTCGGTAGCGGCGTCCACCGAGAGCAGCACCAGGCGGCGTGGCGGCTGGCGGTTGGACCTTCTCCCGTACTCTTTCATACCGCCGCTGAGTTCGATCATTTCGTACAGGGCCCGCAGGCCCAGGTTGTCGGCGATGCCGCCGTCAACAAAATGGATGTACCGCCGCCGATCATGGTCGGAATAGGATTCGAGGCCGTCCACTGTCAGACTGAGATCCGCTTGATCCTTCACGCGTTCCCGCACTTCGCGCAGCCAGTCCTGCGCCTTCGAGCCGCAGCCCGCGTAGTTCTCCACCACCACTGGGTTGAACAGAACCGGTACCGCAGACGACGCGGCTACGGCCCGTGCGATCGGAAACGAAGACAGGTCGGAGCACAGCAGATTGAAATAGTCCTGAATGAAGGAAAAGCGTACGCCCCGTGCGAAATCCGATGCATTGATCACGATCATCGGGCCACCGAGCCGCCGCAAGTCCGCAAAGGTCGCCCCTGAGAAGACCTTCTTTCCGTAGTAGTCGACGGCCAGCTCGGTGCGGCCGGTACTACGAAACCAGCTCAATGGGTTCAGGACCAGATCAACCAGCGCGCCCTGCACGTCCTGTCTGAGAAATACTCGCTCGTAGTCTTCGAAAATCCTGTCCCCATACAGCCCGTAGTAGGCTGCAGTGAAGCTCCCGCCCGAGACCGAGGAGATGCTGTGGATTTCGTCGAGCATCCGCCTGTTGCCGGCCGCACCCGGTGCCGGTGTGTCCCGCAGTTCCTTGAGCACACCATAGGCCAAGGCCGCCGCTCGGGTGCCGCCGCCGGAAAAGGCCACCATCATGGCAGTTTGGTCGGCGCGCCACTGCGCTTGAAATGTACTGAGCGAATAGGCTGCCGGTCCGCCAGCGGCAGCCAGCGGAGCATTCTCCACCTTGCCGTACGAGGCGCAGCCCGCAAGAAGTATCGCAAAGAGTCCAAGAAATATGAACCGCAGCACCTTGCCTCCCCACGTCGCCTTTGTTGGTACGTCGTTCAGTGCGCAATCCCAGCTACTGGGCGACCTTGGCCGCGCCGCGCGTCCATCCAGAAGAAAGAGTGGTTGCCGATCAGGCCGCAGTCTTCACGGCGGCGAATTTCTGTGCCATCAACCGTCCAATGCTTCCCCTCGATTTTCCCCGGGTCAAGCGTCGTGGGTCAAGCATTTGGGGCCTCAAGCCGGCTGTTGCCGCCGCACTCATTGACCGCTTGGAAAGTAGTGAAGAGGCTGCGATTTCGGAGGCTTGGCGCACGGAGCTTCTGAAGCCCCGAGATGGCCCGCGCCCAGGGCACACTTCTGTGCAACCCTGAGCTGACGTTCGCTCGCACCTCAGTCGTCCGCGCGCTGCGCGGCGACAGGGCGGAACCGAGTCGGCAGCGACAGCGACCTCCGCCGCACCGCCCGCGGCCTCAATCGCCCGACGTGCCGCCGTACCTTTGCACCACTGCGCGGTAATGCGCCGACTGGCGCAGCAGCTTTCCGGCAACCGCACGCAACCTGTCGACCTGATCAGGATCCAGGACGAAGCTCGTCGGCAGGTTCATGAAGTACTCACGTTCCTTCCGGTCGCCGATTGCGTCGAACGACACGTCGACCACCCGCAGCGTGATCTTCGGTACTTTCGCCTCCGCCTGCTCTCTGGTCATACCGGAGAGGATCGCATTGGCGACCATGAGCTCGCGCCGCCAGGAGGTGATCTCGGCCCGGTCCTTCATCGTTTCCACCGTCTCGAACGAATAGCGGTCGATCGGCACGCCGGAAGACTGCAGCAGCTGGAAGACGACTCCAGGCGGTGTCTCCCGCTGGTCCGCGTCGACGCTGGGTGACGAATGTGAGTTGACAAGAACCACGACAATCTCGCGGACCACGCCGAAGCCGACCTGACCGCGGAACTTGGCGCTGGCGCTGAGTTCCTCGAGCGCTTCGAGAATGCCGCGCGCGCCGATGTTGTCCGAAACGCCGCCGTCGACAAGGTGAATGTACGGACGTGCGCTGCTGTTCTGGAAGTCCTCCATCTCCTGGTAGCGCCGCAGGGGCCGCCCGGAGACGCTGGAAGCGTCAGCCCGCCCGACGTAAGCCTTCACCCAGTCGGGGTACTGAAAGCCGCAGGTGCCGCCATAGTTGTTCAACGTGATCGGCGACAGCACGATGGGCACGGCCGAGGACGTCGCCGCGGCTCGCGCCAGCCGGAACTTGCTCAGGTCGGAACACAGGAGGTCGAAGTCGTTCTGAAAGAATGCCAACCGCGATCCCGTCGACAGATCGGTGCCGGTGGCAACCGCGACCGGTACGTCATGCTTGTCGAGCAGGTCGGCGAAGGTCGCGCCATTGAACAGGATCTCGTCGTAGTAGTCTGCCGCCATATCGGAGCGCCCGGCGCTACCACCGACGAACCGCCACCAGTTGAACGGATTCAAGGTGCGCGCCAACAGATCGCCCTGAACATTGCGCTTCAGAAAGCGCTCCTCGTACTCGGCGAAAAGGCGGTCTCCGTACAGCGCGTACGACAGCGCCGTGAAACTGCCGCCGGAGACGCCCGCGATCAGATCGACTTCGTCGATCAGACGTCGCTTCTCGCCGTTTACGACGATTTCGGTGCGGCGCAGCTCCTCCAGCACGCCGTAAGAAAGAGCCGCGGCGCGCGTGCCGCCACCCGAAAACGCCATGACGAACAGAGTGCCCAGTTCGTTGTTCTGTCGCTTGGGAATCATCAGATGGGGCCGGTACCCGACTTGCCAATCGGCCTTGTCGAGCCGGGCGTTGATCGGACGGCTGGCGCAGGCGGACAGCACGACAATCGCCAAGCAAAGGCAAAACCATCGAAGAAGTTGCATCGTCGCTCTCCCGTTCAAGTCCGAGTCTCGGCGATGCTGCCTTGTGCGACTCGGGTTCCGACTCGACCGCCATTGTGAAACGATTCGGCCCACGGCGTGCAAACATGCCTGACTCTCGACGTTTCGCCGCCGCGATCGATACGGACTTTGCTCACAGTCCGCCCCCCCAGCGGTACTGCCAGGCGAGCCCGACAGCACTGAAATTGCTGCCGAAACGCGCGGTCACACCTGAACTGAAATAAGCCTTGACCGAACTGTGCCTGCCAAGAGCCTGCGAAACGCTTGCACCCCATCGGGTGTTGTTCTGTCGGTCTTCATTGAACGTGCCGTTCACCGCGGTTTGCCCGCCGGCATAGACCGTCGCGTCGAGTGACGCCCACCGGCTGGCGTCGAACTGGTAGATCGCGTGCGCCTGTACGCCGTACAAGGGCTCCTGGGTGCGCGTGTTGCCACCGAGGAATTCGTCATTGTCGGTAAACAGCGTGACCCCTGCCGCTGCCTCCAATGTCAACCGTCCGATCGCTTTGGAGACTCCGATCTCTGGCCTGAACGACCATCGATTCGTGCCGATGTTGATCAGTCGATTGGGGTCGTAGTGGCCGGTCGGCGCGGTCACGAGCACGCTGATGCCGACAATCGTATCCTGGCGGTAGTTGCTGAATTCCCGCAGCGAGAGCGCCGGCGCTCCCACCAGATTGACCGCCACCCGCATGCTGATATCGGTCAGCCCCGCACGATCCGCGGTCCTCGACTGTCCCGCCACCTCGCCACTCGCGTCAAGCCGTGCGTACGGGGCGATCAGCGAAAAGGTTCCGGACTGACCGAAAAAGTCTGCGACTCGCACGTAGTTGAGAACCGTGGTGCCCACCTTGGCGTCGACATCCTTGACGGGCAGGGACGGGTCGACCAGCACATCACCCCAGAGATAGCCATAACCGACGATGACGAAGTTGAGCCCGATTGGAGCATTCGTATACGAGAGCGGCTCCATCAACTGGGCGCTTGCAACGGTCGGAGCGCAAAGCAACAGCGACAGCACAACGGCCACTGTCGGGGGCCTCGCTTCGTCCGGCCCCGTTCGCTGTGGCGATGTTCGATGCATGTCAGAAGCGGCGTACCGACCGCCGCGCGACACCGCCGACGTTGCCCGCGATGCCGGGCTGGTTGAGGCCGGGATCCCAGGCGCCGCGGCCCGGTGCACCGACGCCCGGACCCGCGACGCCG
>JAHEFO010000070.1 GCA_024640135.1 Acidobacteriota bacterium | reverse complement strand
CCTCGTCCTCGTGATCGTGGGCGGCGTGCTGACCGTGATGACGGGTTTCGTGCAGATCCGGCGGTTCCCCCTGGCGGTGCGCATGGTCCTGAAGGGCGCCTTCGCCAAGGACAGGGCGGAATCAAAGACCATCACGCCGTTTCAGGCGCTCTCGACAGCGCTGGCGTCGACCGTGGGCAATGGCAACATCGGGGGCGTGGCCACCGCGATTCTGGTCGGCGGGCCCGGTGCGATCTTCTGGATGTGGGTCTGCGCCACGGTCGGCATGGCGACCAAGTATGCCGAGGCGGTACTCGGCGTTCACTATCGGGTCACGCGTGAAAGCGGCGAACTGGCCAGCGGCCCGATGTACTACATCACGCGCGGCCTGGGCGACAGCAGCTTCGGCAAGACGCTGGCATGGATGTTCGCGTTCTTCGGCATGGCCACGGCCATGTTCGGCACAGGCAACATGGCGCAGTCCAACACGGTGGCCCGGACCTTTGTCGAGGCGGTCCGCGTCAGCACAGGCTCGGTCATCTCGATGTGGATTCCGGGACTCCTGATTACCGTTGCGGTTGGGCTGGTCCTGCTCGGTGGCATCAAGCGCATCGCGCACGTCGCCGAAAAGCTTGTCCCGTCCATGATCGTCCTCTACCTGTTGGCCGCCGTCTCGTACGTCGTGATCAATGCCAGCGAGTTGCCCCACGTCTTCTCGCTGATCTTCTCGGAAGCGTTCAGTCCGTCCGCCGCCGTCGGCGGCTTCGTGGGTGCGACCGTCGCCCAGTCGATCGCTGCGGGCGTCAGTCGTGGCGTGCTCTCGAACGAAGCAGGCCTGGGCTCCGCCCCGATGGCCCACGGCATCGCCGATGTCAGGCACCCCGCCGAACAGGGCGTGGTGGGTGTGTTCGAAGTGTTCATCGACACCATCCTCGTGTGCACCATGACCGCATTCGTCATTCTGGAGTCGGGCATGTGGACCAATCCCGCCTATCAGCAGGCTTCCGGCGACCTGACGGCCGCCGCGATGGGCACCACGATCCCGGGCGCCGCAATCATCGTGGCCACCTGTTCGTTCCTGTTCGGGTTCTCCACGCTCATCGGTTGGTGCTACTACGGCGAGAAGTGCTTCGAGTACATCTTCGGTTCGGCATACACGCATATCTACCGCGCGGTGTTCACCGTCCTCATCATGGTGGGCGCCCTGGTTTCAGTGCCTCTGGTCTGGGCGATTGGAACGCTGCTCAATGGATTCATGGCCTTCCCGAATCTCATCGGCTTGTTACTGCTCTTCGGCGTCGTGAAGAAGATCACCGTCGACTACTTCGAAAAAGGCGGCAAGGAGTACTCGGTCGACAATCCGACGACCGGCGCCGCAGTGAACCACTAGGGACCTAGCCGGCCGTCGTTCGCGCCAGCCACCGGCTGGCGCGAACGACGACGGTTTCGTCGGAGGCCGCCGGCATCAGGTCGGAGATCACCGCCAGCGAGTCCGCACCGGCCTCGAGCACCGACACCGCTCGCGCCAGGGTGATGCCGCCGATCGCCACCAGCGGCAGACCGGCCGCGTGAGCGATGGAGGCTGCGCGACGGACGCGCTCCAAACCCACGGCCGCATGGCCCGTGTCTTTGGTTTCTGTGCCAAATACCGGGCCGATCGCCAGGTACGAGACGGGCTGGCCCGTCGCATCAGCGGCCTGCGCCTCATCGTGTGTGGACAGTCCCACCAGCGCCTTCGACCCAATCACCGCCCTCACATCGGCCGGACGCAAGTCGTCCTGGCCCACGTGCACCCCGTCCGCGCCGCACACGGCGGCGATGTCCGCCCGGTCGTTGACAATGAACGTGGCACCGGCCTCGCGAGACATGGCCGCGCACTGGTCTGCCAGTTCGAGGAACGCCCCCGAGGGCAGCGTCTTGGCTCGCAATTGAATCAGGGCTACGCCGGCAGAAAGCCAGTCACGGCAGACGCCGGCCGGGTCCCTCCCGCGCGCGGCCACGAGGTCGACGTCAAGAATCGCGTAGAGGGGTGGAAGCGTCAGCATCACCTGCCGTGGGATGGCGCGTGAAGGCTGCGGGGGCGGCCTACGCGCTCTCGGCGAGTTTGGCCTTGTCCGCGGTCTTGTCAGGCATGAAGCGCTCCATGAAGCTGGTGTTGATGCGCGCCGCCACAAAGTCCGGATCACCGAGAATCTTCAAGTGGAGAGGAATCGAGGTCTTGATGCCTTCGATGACGGTCATCTCCAACGTGCGCCTCATGCGCGCAATGGCCTCTTCCCGGTCCCGGCCGTAGGTGATGATCTTGGCGATCAGCGAATCGTAGTACGGCGAGACCGTGCAGTCAGAGTGCATGAACGAATCCACCCGAACGCCTGGACCACCTGGCACACTGTAGGCCGTGATAAGACCTGGGCTGGGCGTGAACGTCACCGGATCTTCGGCGTTCACCCGGCATTCCAGCGCGTGGCCCTGGACCTTGATGTCGCTCTGCCGAATGGACAACTTCTCTCCGGCAGCGACCCGAATCTGTTCCTTGACGATATCCACGCCGGTGACGAACTCCGTGACCGGGTGCTCAACCTGCAGCCGCGTATTGACTTCGAGGAAATAGAAACTGCCGGTCGAGTCCAGCAGGAACTCGAACGTCCCGGCGTTGCTGTACTGAACCGCGCGAGCCGCATCCGCCACCGTGGAGCCCAGCTTCCGGCGCTGTTTGTCGGTCAATGCCGCTGAAGGCGCTTCTTCGATCAGCTTCTGGTGCCGACGCTGCACCGAGCACTCGCGCTCTCCCAGATGCACGACGTTGCCGTGATGGTCACCCATCACCTGAATTTCGATGTGACGCGGAGACTCGACATACCGCTCGAGGTAGACATCGCCCAGTCCAAAGGCCGCTTCGGCCTCGCGCATGGCAGTCTTGACCAGCTTGGGTAATTCCTCCGTGTTCCGAACGATGCGCATGCCGCGGCCACCGCCGCCGGCCACGGCCTTGATGATGAGGGGAAAGCCCAGATCGTGCGCCAGCGCGATCGCCTCCTCCTCCCCCTGGACCGGACCGTCGCTGCCAGGCAGAATGGGCACGCCGGCCTTCTTCATCGCGCGGCGGGCGCGTGCCTTGTCGCCCAGCAATCGGATCACACCGGGATCGGGCCCGATGAACTTGATGTGGCAGGCCTCACACACCTCGGCAAGGTAGGCACTCTCGGACAGGAAGCCATAGCCGGGGTGAATCGCGTCAGCCCCGGTAATCTCCGCCGCGCTGATGATGGCCGGCACGCTCAGATATGAATCAGCGCTGCGCGCCGGTCCGATGCAGACGTCCTCGTCCGCGAATCGCACGTGCAACGAGTGTTCGTCGGCCTGCGAATACACGGCGACGGTCTTGATGCCCATCTCGCGGCAGGCACAGATGATGCGCAGCGCGATCTCACCACGGTTCGCGATCAGGATCTTGTTGAACACCTTCTAGCTCACCTTCACCGCGAAGAGCCGATCCCCGAACTGGACCGGTTGACCGTTGTCGACATAGGTCGCCGCGATTTCACCGTCGCATTCGCATTCGATCTCGTTCATCAGCTTCATCGCTTCGATGATGCAGAGCACCTGGCCCTTCTTGACCCGAGATCCCACCTCGACGAACGGGCTGGCGCCAGGTTCGGCCGACCGGTACAGCGTCCCGACGATGGGCGCCTTGATGACGGCCAGAGGCACGCCTTCGTCGATTTCCGCCGCAGCTGCAGCGGCCGGCGCAGCCGCCGGAGCGGCAGCCGGCGTCAGCGCAGGCACGGGCGGCGTCGCCGCAGGCAGGGGCCCGGACGGTGAAACCACGTACTCCTGGCCTGCCTTTCGGATGCGGACCTTGAGCCCGTCGTGCTCCAATTCAAATTCCGCGAGGTCGTGCTCGCGAACGAGATTCAGGATGTCTTTCAGTTGGTCCAGATTCATAAGTATCAAACAGTAATTAGATCTCTCGGCCCCGGTGTGAGGACCTCGCCGCCCGTATCGGTCACCAACACATCGTCCTCCAGCCGTACCCCGCCAACTCCGGCCACGTAGGCCCCCGGTTCAACGGTGCAGACCATCCCGGACCTGAGAAGGTCCTCCGGGCCCGACACCCGCGACAGTCGCGGCGCCTCGTGGACCTCGAGCCCAAGGCCGTGGCCGGTCCCATGCACAAAAGCGGCTCCAAGTCCTTGCGCAGCAAGGACTTGCCGTGCAGCCGCGTCGACCGTCCCGGTGGATACGCCGGCCCGAATCACGTCCAGGGCGGCCTGCTGGGCGCTCCGCACCGCGCGGAACAGCCCCACAGCCTCATCCCCGAGTCGGCCCACTGCAGCCATCCGGGTCAAGTCCACGCAGTATCCGTCCAAGACCCCGCCGAAGTCCAGCACCACCAAATCGCCCCCTGAGAGGCGGCGGTCTCCTGGCCGGGCGTGCGGCAGGGCTGAGTTGGGGCCTGATGCGACAATCGTGTCGAAGGCTGGCCGGGAAAATCCGGCGTCATCCAGGCCACGAACGATGTCCGCGGCCACCTCGCGCTCAGTGCGGCCCGCCCGAACCCACTCGGTCAGCCGGGCCGCAACGCCGACAAGCGCGACTCCTGCCCGCCTGAAGATCGCAATCTCGCTCGCGTCCTTGATGAGCCTGAGCGGCTCGACAAGGTCACCCGGCCCGTGCCACTCACCGGGAACCAACGCCTGCCAGCGACCCAGAACGGACACCGAGACATGTTCGGGTTCGAAAGTGATGCGCCCGGCACCCAATCGGCCGATCAGTCCAGCCAGGGCGGCGTCGTATGTGGTTTCCACGGGCTCGATTGACACAGGCGCCACATCGCCTCGAACCTGGGCCTCCACAGCGCCGAGGGTGTACCGGCCGTCGAGGATCAGAAACTCGGCATCCCCGCTCTGGAGCAAGAGTCCGGCTGATCCGTGGAACCCGGTGAGATAGGCGATGTTCGTCGCCGACGAAATGAGGCACATGTGATTGCCACAGCTGGAGCCCGCAGATGGCCCCTGCGCCTGCCAGCGGCGACGCAGCGCGGCGAGGCGCGCCTCCCAATCGGGATGTGGGTCGGTCACTTCAGGGAGGAATTGTGTCAGATCAGCGCCTTGAGCGTCTCCAGCCGCTAGCCGCCTGGAGAGGCCGGCGGCGTGACGACCGTGAGGACCATTGACTTCACGCCCTTTCGCCCGGTGTTGTCGGTCACAGTCAAGACAACGGTGTAGGTTCCCGGGCGGACAAAGACGTGAGTCAGTGCGGCGCTGAATCCGGGTTCCGTGGCGTCCCCGAAGTCCCACGCGTACGCCACGATCTGACGACCACCCGGCACCGTGGATGCCGCGGCATTGAAGACAACGGTGTCGCCCACGCTGGGAGTGGCGGGCGACACCGTGAAGTCGGCAACAGGCGAATTCAGGTCACTGACTGGGATCGTCAGCGACGCCACTGCTCGCCTGCCTGTGCTGTCGGTAATGGTCAAGACGGCGGTGAAGGTGCCCGCGGTCTCATAGGAATGTCTGAGTGCGACGCCTTCAGCCAGGGTTCCGTCACCAAGATCCCAGCTGTAGTCGACAATCCTCCGCCCGACTGGCGCCGTTGAAGCGGCAGCATTGAAAACGACCGGGGTTCCGATGCCCGGGTCGGTTGGCGATACGGTGAAGGCGGCCACTGGCGCCGGAGAGGACGACACCGTCACGAGCGTTGGCGCGGTTGACACACCGGTGCCATAGGCGTCGCGCACGGTCAGCACGACGCCGTAGGTCCCCGCCATTTCATACTCGTGTGCCCCTGTTCGCCCGGTGCCGGACTTTCCGTCTCCGAACTCCCACGCGAACGAGGCAATCTGCCCGTCGGGATCGGATGATGACGAGGCATCGAAGTGCACCGTGTCCGATTCCCGCGGATTGGAGGGCGACACCGTGAATCTCGGCACCATCCGGGTCGGGGGCCGAATGTCCCCGGGGCGCATCAGGAGCACGGTAACGGATCGGGCTGTCCCCGCAGCGTAGTCACTTCCGAGCGGCGTCGCGCGCAGGGTCACAGCCCGATCAGTGGAAACACCAGGTGAAGGCGGGCCGGGGGCCTGGTAGGTCACCTCCGCCCGGCCCGTGCTTCCCGTGGTTGCCCACCGGCTGCTGAGGGTTCCGAAATCCGCCACAACGAGGTTGCCGTTGATGTCGGCGACCAGTGCGTCCACCCGAATCGACAGACCGGCCATCGGTTGGCCGTGCGGACCGCGTGCCGTGATGCTCAGACGAGACATGGACACGCCATCCTGACTGATGATGTCTGGCGTTGCCGCCAACGTGAGTGAGAGCGCAAGTTCGGACGGGCCGGTTGGACTCGGCACCGACACGGGAGTGACGCCACACGAGGCACACGCCGCGACGGCCAGCGTCGCCACCACTCCCCGACCATGTCCTGTATTCATCACGAGTCGCCCCAGTCGGAAAAACTGACGCTGATGCGCGCGGACACCGTCACATCGCGCCCCGCCTGGTCCGCGCCGTAGAGCACGATGTCGGCCAACGTCGAGATCACGAGCGCTCCGCCGCCACCGGCGAGCGCCCTCAAAGGCGCCTCCAGCTTGGCCTGGGCGCGAACCAGCACGAACGAGACGGTCGTCGCAGTGTCGCGCACGGTGGCCGTGAGCGCGCCGTCGAACGGATATGGCACGTCCACGCCGGGAATGTTGCGGCCGTCAGCGCGGGAGAACGTCACGCGGTATCCGCGGAGAGTCACGAAATTGATCGCCGACGGTGACACCGCCGCCGGATTCTTCATCGCGAGTCGGAGTGTGAGGCGGCCGGCGTCTTCCAGGAATGCAGGCACACCGTTGACGACGGTCTGCACGTCAGAGTCGAGCGCATCCCTGAAAACGGTCGGCCGCGCTCCGTCGGCGGCCTGGAACGAATCGACGATGAGATACGAACTGGACCGCCCATCGCGTCCCCCGGCGGCACACGCCCCGCCGGCGAGAAGAACGCCGACCATGCAGAGTGAGCGTGCGGTCTGCCTCAACGCGAAGCATGAGGTCATGCCGGACTCCTCACGATGCGCGGGGTGATGAAGATGACCAGTTCACGGCTTTCGTCCTGGCTGTGATCCCGCTTGAACAGCCAGCCCAGCACAGGCAGCCGGTGCAGCACCGGCGTCCGGTCCTGCGTGGATTGTTCCCGGCTGACGAAGATGCCCCCGATGACCGTGGTCGCGCCGTCGGCGACCTGGACCGATGTAGTGGCACGCTGCGTGTCGATGGGCGGCACATTGTTCACCTGACGGCTGAAGTCAGGCGTGGCGTTCTCCAGCTCTACGTCCATGATGACGGTATCCGCGGCCGTGATTCGCGGCGTGACCAGCAACTTGAGTGCGGCGTCCTTGAACTCCACAGTGATGGTGTTGTTCCGAACAGTCTGCACCGGAATCTGCACCCCCTGGGTCATCTCCGCCTGCTTGTTGTTCTGTGTGGTCACCGTGGGCAGGGACAGGATGCGTCCGTTTCCTGACCGCTCAAGAGCCGACAGGACAACATCGAGATCCAGCGCGCCATTGATGGATCCCAGGGCCAGACCAACCGCCGACGTGGCCGAGTTGACGGGCAGATTCACAGCCGTGTTGTTCCCTCCCGCTCGTCCGTCGGCCGACACGGTATTGGGAAACGTTCGCGAGGTGGTGTTGCCGAGTTCTGTGGCCAGCCGGCCGCGACCGCCCCATTGCACGCCGAGTGCCCGCGCCGAATCACGATTCGTTTGCACGATCCGCGCCTGGATGGTGACTTGTGGTTCGGCGCGATCCAGCGTCGCGATCAGTGTCTCAGCGGCCTCAAGTCGCTCCGGCAGGTCACGCATGATCAGCGTATTCGTCCGCTCGTCATGCTGGACAAGGCCGTATTTCGAGAGCGCCGTGACCTTGACCAGAGATTCCAGCTCCGTGGCCCGCGCGTAGTTCAGCGTGAACGTCCGCACCTGCAGCGTGGCCGGCGCCCGGGAGTCCGCCAGCTGCTGCCTCGACTCCTCCTCAGCCGCCAGGACGTCCAGGGGCACAATGCGCACGACGTTTCCCTCAACGACATACCCGAGCTTGTTGCTCTTGAGAATGACTTCCAGCGCCTGATCCCACGGCACGCGCGTGAGCTTGATATCGACAGTGCCGTCCACGGCAGAGTCAATCACCAGGTTGAGTCCGCTGATCTCCGCGAATGATCGCAGCACAATGCGCAGGTCGGCCGCCTGGAAATCGAAGTCGCCGACGGCGCCGGTGTAACGCTTGACTGACTCCTGCGGTTGAGTGAGAACCGGCGGAATCTGCGCGGACCACACGGCACCTGACAAACACCAGGCCCAGACGACGGCCAGCCCGGTCAGCCGCGCGACAGTCATCACCCCGCCCCCGTGGTCGGCCGCAGGGCCTTTCGCACCTCGCGAGACACGGAGTTTCCAGCTCCATCGCGAACCGTGGCCAGAAAGACGACCGCGTCCCCATCGATGCGTCGAATCACGGCGTCGTGCAGCCGATCATGGGTTCGAGCGACGTACATCTCGCCATCAGGCCCGGCCACAATGGCAAGCCAGGCCGTGCCGCTGACCACAATGCCCGTCACCACAGCATCCGCTACGGCCACACCGGCCAGTCCCTGCGCCCGCTTCGGCTCAGGCTCGACGCCCGCCGTGGGAGTGACGATGAGACTGGCGAACGGGTCGCGGCGCCCCTCCGGGTCGTAGCCAGACACGCGGCGCTCGCCAACCCGAGTGCCGATCGTGAGCGGCGGCTCCTGCGCGCCGGGATCGGCACTCGCGCTCAACAGGAACCCCGCAATGGCCGCAACGCATCTGGCGCCCTTCACTGCCGGCTCTCCGAAGCAACCCGGCTGAAGACAACGGTCGTGGCGATGCATGAGGCCAGCACGGATCCCCGGCGTCCGGCCTCCGCGCCCGGATTGGCCTTCAGGTGCAGCTGGGACACGGAGATGAGCTGTGTCTCCGCGGACAGCCGATCGAAGAAGCGACCCACGTCGTGGAACCCTCCCTCCAGGCCCACTTCCATCGGCCACTCGGAATACGTCGCGCGGTTGGCCACCGGCTGCGGCGTCAGGCTCGTGATGCTGAGGTTGGCCTCACTGGCCAGCACGTGCAGGCTGCGCAGAATCGCCTGAGCGTCCATCTCGGCCGGAACGGTCGCAATGATCCGGTGCAGTTCGGCTTCGAGCACGGCCACGCGGCGCTCGATCCCGGGCAGACGCTGCGCGTCTTGCGTCGCGCGTTCGACATCGGCGATCACGGTGGCCAGGCGCGCGCGGCGCCGCGCCAGGTCGTTGCGGCCCGGTCCGATGAGGACCTGCCACGCCGCAGCCATCCCCAGGGCCGACACCAGTGCGCACGCCAGCATCTGCACGCGCGGTGAGTACTGATGCAGACTCCTCACCATCTCGACACGCCGCCTCCGGGATCGACCGCCGGGCGTCCGTGGATCGCTGGACCATCGTCAGGCGGCGGCGCGAGCGACGCCACTTCCCCGCGAATCGCAAAACGCACGACCGGAACCTCGGACACGGTCTCCGTGCTGGTCGCGACGATATCCATGGGACGGGCGAAATGGCCCGACGTCTGCAGCCGGCCGATGAAGTCCGTGAACGCGGCCAGCGAGAGCGCTCGCCCGTCGAGTTGCACGGTCGTCCCGGCCTGCCTCAGTTCGGTCAGCCACAGGCCATCAGCCAGAGAACGGCTGATGGTGTCGAGGAGCGCAACCGGCCCACGCTGGGCGGCACGAAACCGTTCGGCCACTGCCAGGCGTTCGTTCAGGTCGCGTTCACGCTCGGCAGCCTGTTCCATTCGGTGCGCCGTTTCCTGCAGACGGGTGACGGCGACTGCAGCGAGGGCGGCCTGCGCATCAATCGCCCGTTGCTCACGGCCGATGAGCCACCACCATGCCCCGACACCAACGACCGTGGCTGCCAGCATGGTCAGTCCCGCCAGCGCGGCGCGCTGCTCGGGTGGTACGACCAACCAGCGGTGCCACGCACGGGAACGAGATCCGGCTCCCGGAGCGAGGAAGTTGACGCGAATCATCGGTCCCCCTCCCGGCGAAGGGCCAGCCCGACCGCCACGGCGAACGCTGGTCCATCGAGGTCGCTGCCGACCGCCCTCGCCGGCCGGACGATCTCCTGGAAGGGGTCACACCACTCAACGGTCGTCTGAAACTCGGCGTCCAGGAGCGCACCGAGGCCGTCAATCCGGCACGCCCCCCCCGACAACACGATTCGATTCACGGGCGAATGCGCCGCCGTGCTCCGGTAGAAGTCCAGCGTCTTCCGGATCTCGAGAATGAGGCGCAAATGGACCTCTCTCAGAACAGGGGACACCCCGTGACCGCCTCCGTCTGTCGAGCCGTGCAGCGCGCGGTGCGCGGCAGCCGGCTCGAATCCGAGTTCGTGCTCGAGCGCCGCGAGGTACGTCGCTCCCCCGACACTGAGATCGCGGGTGAACGCGAGTTGACCGTTCTCCAGGAGGCACACGATGGTGGCGCCGCGGCCAACGTGGATGAGCGCCGCCGCAGCGTCGCAGCGGCGGGGATAGCTCACCTCGTACGCGTTGGCCAAGGCAAACGCCTCGAGATCGAGAACCACCGGCCGGCAGCCCGTCGCGTCAATCAAGGCAAGACGCTCAGCCACCCGATCTCGACGGGCCGCAACCAGCAGCACGTCCAGCGCGCCTGCCGGGAGCGCTGAGCGCCGGCGAAGAACCTGATAGTCGAGTTGCACGTCCTCGAGCGGGAACGGGACGTACTGCTCGGCCTCCGACGGAATCACCGCTGCGAGGTCTGCCGAATTCATGGCCGGCAGGGCCAGACGTTTGACCATGACGGACTGCCCCGAAAGGGCGCTGACGATCTGGGCTCGGTGAAGGTCCAGGGTATCCAGGAGCCCGCCAACGGTCTCCCCCACCTGGTCCTGGGTCAAAGGCTCCCCAGGTGGGATTGGCATTTCGCCAGCGGCCAGAAGGGTCCAGCCGCGCCGCCCCTGGCGCAATGCCACGGCTTTCACGGAATGTGAACCTACATCGAGCCCGACGACCGGAGCCCTGAACGCTGCGGCGAGTCCCATCAGCTGCCTTGCAATCGCAAACGCGATGCCAGGTCAGGGAACGGCGACATCCGCGATCAGGCGGTCAGTCCTGCGGCCCCGGCGGGGCCGACTGCGGGGTCTCCCATTTGGGCCGTAATTCGTGGAAAAGTGAAGGGTGGCGCTGAAAGGGGGCCGGAAACGACGGCCGGATTGATTGACTTTTTTGCGTGGCCTGACTATTCTTTTGGTTTGCCGTCCTCTGGATCCGGCTGAAAGGGAAGCATGGGTACGTTTACGCCATCCGCCAAGGTAGTCAATAGGCAGTGGCACATCATTGACGCCGACGGGCTCGTGCTCGGGCGGATCGCCACTCAGGCGGCACGTTTGCTGCAAGGCAAGCACAAAGCGGAGTGGACACCATTCCTTGATCGGGGCGATCACGTGATCATCGTGAACGCGGCGACAGTCAAGTTGACGGGCAAGAAGGAAGACCAGAAGCTCTACCGGTATCACAGCGGATACGAGGGTGGGCTGCGCGAAGAACGGGCCAAGATTGTCCGGCAGAAGGATTCGCGACGAATTGTTGAAGAAGCAGTGCGCGGCATGCTCCCCAAGACCAAGCTCGGCACGGCGATGTATGGCAAGTTGAAGGTGTACGCGAAGGGCGATCACCCGCATGCGGCGCAGCAACCGCGCAAGCTCGAGGTAGCGTAACGTGACAGCAGTAACGCAGTTCTACGGCACGGGGCGCCGCAAGACCTCGACCGCCCGGGTGTTCCTACGCCCCGGCTCCGGAGCCATCACCGTCAACAGCAAGGCTGTGGAGGTGGCGTTTCCCACAGAAACACTGCGGCTCGTGATTCGCCACCCCCTGGTGGCCACTGAGACGGCTGAGAAGTTCGACGTCATGGCGACGACCACCGGTGGCGGCGTGGCGGGCCAGGCCGGAGCGCTGCGCCTCGGCATTGCGCGCGCGTTGCTTGAGTCCAACGAGGAGCTGCGGTTGCCGCTCCGCAAGGAAGGTCTTTTGACGCGCGACCCGCGCGCCAAGGAACGTAAGAAGTACGGGCAGAAGGGCGCTCGCAAGCGCTTCCAGTTTAGTAAGCGTTAATGTTTTCAGGAGACGAGGCAGTCTTGAGTTCGATCGCAATGAAGGATTTGCTCGAAGCGGGCGTCCACTTTGGCCACCAGACAAAGCGCTGGAACCCGAAGATGAAGCCGTATATCTTCGGTGAACGTAACGGAATCTACATCATCGACCTGGGGCGCACCGCCAAGCTCTACAAGGAGGCCGCCCAGTTCGCGAGCAGCACGGCAGCCCAGGGCGGCACGTTCTTGTTCGTGGGAACCAAGCGGCAGGCGCAAGACGCCATTTCCGAAGAAGCGCAGCGTTGCGGGATGTTCTTCGTGAACCAGCGCTGGCTGGGCGGCTTGCTGACCAACTTCCTCACCATTCAGCGTTCGCTGGGACGGCTGCGTGAGTTGGAAGCGATGACCACGGACGGGCGGTACGACACGCTCTCCAAGAAAGAAATCGCACGCCTCGACAAGGAACGGCGCAAGCTGTCCAAGAATCTCGACGGCATCCGGGGTATGAGCCGTCTGCCGGACGCGCTCTTCATCGTGGATACCAGGAACGAGCAGATCGCAGTCGATGAGGCGCGGAAGCTCAAGATTCCGGTGATCGGCGTGGTGGATACGAACTGCGACCCCGATCAGGTGGACTACCTGATTCCAGGCAATGACGACGCGCTGCGGTCGATTCGATTGTTCGCGGCCGGAATTGCGGACGCTGTCCTGGAGGGCCGTGGCATTGCGGAGTCTGCGTCGGCCGAGGAGATGCCGGCAGCCCCCGAGGCGCCGGAGACCCCCAAGGACGTGCCGGACGTCGTCGCCGCTCCGTCGGCGTAGGGCCGCGCCACAAGCGCGACCGAGTATCAAGAAGCGCCGGCCTGCCAAGGCCGGCGTTTTCGGTGTACATCCCCTGTGAGGATCAAGATGGCAAAACAGATTACAGCAACAATGGTGAAAGCCCTCCGCGACCAGACCGGCGTGGGGATGATGGAATGCAAGGCGGCCTTGCAGGAATCCGACGGTGATCATGAGGCCGCACTCACGATCTTGCGCAAGCGCGGACTGGCCCAGGCGGCCAAGAAGTCAGGGCGTTCCACGTCGGAGGGGACCGTCCAGTCGTACATTCACATGGGCGGGAAGATCGGTGTGCTCGTGGAAGTGAATTGCGAGTCAGACTTTGTGGCCCGCACCGAGGACTTCCAGGCCCTGGTCAAGGAAGTGGCCATGCACATCGCCGCAGCCAGCCCCCTCTACGCGCGCCGCGAGGACGTTCCGGATGACGTCCTCGAGCGCGAGCGGGCAATCTACCGGGCGCAGATGGAAAACTCCGGGAAGCCGGCCAATGTGATCGAGAAGATCATCGAAGGCAAGATCAACGCCTACTACCAGCAGTTCGTCCTGCTCGATCAGCCCTCAATTCGCGACCCGAAGGTGACCATCGGCCAGGTGGTGACGGCCGCCATCGCGAAACTCGGTGAGAACGTGACGATTCCCCGCTTCGCCCGCTTCAAGCTGGGCGAGCAGTAAGCGCGGGGCGCAAATCCCCGCGCCGGCACCGACACACGACAATAGAGGCGCGTTATACTCATAGTCCGTGTCCACGCCCGCCTATTCCCGCGTCCTTCTCAAACTTTCCGGCGAAGCCCTCATGGGCGACCAGCAGTTCGGCATCGATCCGGCGGTGGCGACCCAGGTCGCCCAGGAGATTGGCGCCGTGCAGGCGATGGGCGTGCAGATCGGCGTTGTAATTGGCGGCGGGAACCTGTTTCGCGGCCTGGCAGCGAGCGCCAAGGGCATGGACCGGGCGACAGCCGACTACATGGGCATGCTGGCCACGGTCATCAATGCCCTGGCATTGCAGGATGCCCTCGAGAAAATCGGCGTGACGACGCGCGTGGCCGCCGCCATCGAGATGCGGGCGGTTGCCGAGCCGTTCATTCGGCGGCGGGCCATCCGACATCTCGAGAAGGGCCGCGTGGTCGTGTTTGCGGCCGGCACGGGCAATCCGTACTTCACGACAGACACCGCCGCGGCATTGCGCGCGATGGAAATGCGGTCGGAAGTCATCCTCAAAGGCACCAAAGTGGACGGCATCTACACCGCCGATCCGATGACGACGCCTGCAGCCACCCGATACGAATCCCTCTCGTATCTGGAAGTACTGGAACGTGGCCTCAAGGTCATGGACGCCACTGCCATTTCGCTCTGCATGGACAACAAACTGCCAATCATCGTCTTCCGCCTGCTTGACTCCGGCAACCTGAGCCGGGTCATCATGGGGGAACCCGTGGGAACCGTGGTGCGCGCCTGAACGCCCAGCGCACATTGCCCTCGCCTGGAGGCTCCTGATGGACATTACCGATCTCAAAGAACTGTACGCCGACGTCGACAAGCGCATGGAGGCTGCAACCGAACACGTGAGAAAGGAACTGGCAGGCCTGCGCACCGGACGCGCGTCAGTCGCCATGCTCGATCCTGTGCACGTGGAAGCCTACGGATCGCTGATGCCGCTGAACCAGGTGGCACAGTTGTCGGTGCCGGAACCGGCGCTGATTGTCGCGCACCCCTTTGATCCGACCCTGCTCTCGGCCATCGAACGTGCCATCCAGAAGGCCAACCTCGGGCTGAATCCTTCTTCGGACGGCAAGATCATCCGCATCCCCATTCCGTCTCTCACAGACGAACGCCGGAAGGAGATGTCGCGACTCGTGCACAAGTACGCCGAAGAGGGACGCAACGCCGTACGGCAGGTGAGGCGCGACGCGAACGACAAGTTGAAGAAGCACCTCAAGAATCACGAGATTTCCGAAGACGACGAGCGGCGCGGACTCGAGGGTGTGCAGACCGTCACAGACGAGAAGATTGCGGCCATCGACGAATTGCAGAAGAAGAAAGACATCGAATTGCTCGGCAAGTAGCCGTGTCGACGTACTTCTCCCACCTCGAGTGTTCCGTGCCCTGCGGCGCAGGGCCTGCCAATCCACGCACCGTCCAGCACCTGTGTGCCTGCGGCGCACCGCTCCTGGCTCGCTACGACCTGGATGCCGCGCGCGGCTGGACGCGCGAGTCGCTCGCGGGAAGAACGGCCTCGATGTGGCGGTACCGCGAACTGATGCCCCTCCTGGACGACGAGACGCCGGTCACGCTTGGAGAAGGGTGGACGCCGCTGGTCCCTGCCACACGGCTGGGGGCGGCCCTTGGGCTCTCGCGGCTCTACCTCAAGGATGAGTCCCTCAATCCCACCAACTCGTTCAAGGCCAGAGGACTGTCGGCCGCGGTCACGCGCGCCCACTACCTGGGTGCCCGCGTCTTGTCCATCCCGACCGCAGGGAACGCGGGCAACGCCATGGCGGCCTATGCGGCCCATGCGGGACTGGAAGCGCGGGTGTTCATGCCGCGCGACGTGAAGACGCCGTTTGTCCGCGAATGCGAACTCTACGGCGCGGATGTCACACTGGTCGATGGCCTCATTACCGACGCGGGGCGCATCGCCGCTGAAACCGGCGCGCCTCTGGGCTGGTACGACCTCTCGACGCTCAAGGAGCCTTACCGCATCGAAGGAAAGAAGACGATGGGGTACGAGGTGGCGGAACAGCTGGACTGGGAACTGCCGGACTGGATCATCTATCCCACCGGCGGCGGCACGGGCATGGTCGGCATGTGGAAAGCCTTCGAGGAAATGTCAGCCCTGGGCTGGATCGATCCCGTGAAGCGCCCGAGGATGGTCACCGTCCAGGCGACCGGCTGCGCCCCGATCATTCGCGCCTTCGACAACGGCGATGAACGGGCCACGCCCTGGGAGCACGCGCAGACCGTGGCCGATGGCCTCCGGGTGCCGCGTGCCATCGGCGACTTCCTGGTCCTGCGCGCGGTCCGGGAAAGCGACGGCGCCGCGGTCGCCGTCTCTGACGAGGACATGGTCCAGGGGATGCTCGACATCGGCAAGTTCGAAGGCGTGAGCGCGGCGCCCGAAGGCGGCGCAGCCCTGCATGCGCTGCGCACGCTGATCACCTCGGGACGCGTCGGCCCCGAGGACCGGGTCGTGATCTTCAATACCGGCGGCGCCCTGAAGTACCTCGACGTCCTCGAGGGCCTCTGATGCTCGGGGTGCTCTTCACGGGCGGCACGATTTCGATGCGGCTCGACCCGGCCACGGGCGCCGCAGTACCGGCGCTTGGCGCGGCCGAGATTCTCGCGCAAGTGCCGCAACTGGGCGACGTGGCCGAATTCGACACCGAAGACTTTTCACGGTTGCCCGGCCCCCATGTGACGCCCGGGCAGATGTGGCGCCTGGCGCGCCGCGCGGCGGCCTGGCTCGCCCGCCCCGACATCGACGGCCTGGTCATCACGCATGGTACGGACACCATGGAAGAGACCGCCTACCTGCTCGACCTGATCCTGACGTCAGACAAACCGGTGGTGCTGGTCGGCGCGATGCGGACGGTGTCTGATCCGAGCTGG
>JAHEFO010000069.1 GCA_024640135.1 Acidobacteriota bacterium | reverse complement strand
CGGTCCAGGTCAAGTTCAAGGTGGACGAGGGCGGGCTGCGCCGATTCAAGTTCCGGGTTCCCGAGCAGGCCGGCGAGCAGGTGCTGCAGAACAACGCGCGCGAGAACGTGATCCAAGTGCTCGACCAGCGCGTGAAGTTGCTCTATCTCGAGGGCGAGCCGCGGTTCGAGGCGAAGTTCATCCGGCAGGCGCTCGAGACGGATCCGAATATTCAAGTGGTGCTGCTGCAGCGGACCGCGGCAGCCACGCCCTCGTCACCGACCAAGTTCCTCAGGCTCGGGATCGATACGCCGGCGGAATTGATCGAGGGGTTTCCACTCAAGGAAGAGGAGTTGTTTGCCTACTCGGGCCTGATCCTGGGCAGTGTGGAGGCCAGCGCGTTTACCGTCGAGCAACTGCGCATGATTTCGGACTTCGTGAGCCGGCGCGGCGGCGGGTTACTGACGCTGGGTGGCCGGCGATCGTTCGCCGAGGGAGGCTGGGGGGGCACGGCGGTGGCCGAAGCCATGCCCATCGCGCTGGATGCGGCGGCGAATGCCCAGTCGGGAAACTACTTCTCCTATGTGGCCATTGAGCCGGCTCGTGCGGGCCTGACACATCCCATCGCGCAACTGGCCCCCACCGAGAAGGAGTCGATTGACGCATGGGCTGCGTTGCCCAGGCTCACCAGCGTCAATCCCCTCCAGTCGGCGAAACCCGGGGCCACCGTGCTTCTGCAGGGCGAGGACGAGGCCGGTCGCGATCAAATCGTCCTGTCCGCGCAGCGGTACGGCCGAGGCAAGGCCGTGGCATTCGCCGTGCAGGACTCGTGGTTGTGGCGGATGCATGCCTCGATGCCGGCGACGGACCTGACGCATCACCAGTTCTGGCAGCGGTTGCTCCGATGGGTCGTGGACGGTGTGCCGGGGCATGTGGAGGTGTCCAGCACCCCGGAGCGCGTGGAGGCGACGGAGCCGGTGACGCTGACCGCTCAAGTGGCCGACAAGACCTACGCCGATGTGAACGACGCGAGGGTTGTCGCGGTTGCCCGGTCGCCGGCCGGCGTGGTGACTGAGGTGCCGATGTCCTGGACCGTCAAGCGGGACGGTGAGTATCAAGCGACGTTTGCGCCGACCGAGGAGGGCACCTACGAGGTCCGCGTGACCGCCACCAAGGAGGGCGAAGTCATCGGGACCTCGGTCACCAACGTGCGGACGGCGCCGAGCGACCGGGAGTACTTTGACCCCGTCATGCACGGGTCGCTGCTCCGCCGCCTGGCGGAGGAGACGGAAGGCGCCTTCTTCAGGTCGGGCGACACCTCAGGGCTGGCTGACGCCCTGACGATGAGCGGACGCGGGGTGACCGTCGTAGAAGAGAAAGACCTGTGGGACATGCCGGTGTTGTTCCTGCTGCTGGTGGCCCTGACCGGCAGTGAATGGCTGTATCGCCGGGCGAGGGGGTTGGCATGATGGCGTCAAAGCATCGAGCGGCGTGTGCGCTGATCGCGGGCGCGGTGGTCGTGTCTCTTGGGCTGACGGTCCAGGCCCAGCGCGGCGGCCGCCAGCGCGGAGGGGGTTTTGAGCGGTTCCAGGGCGTGACCCAGATCGAGGGGAACATCCCGTACGACGGCCGGTTTACGTTCGTGAGGTTGAGCTACGGGACCGGGATGTCACGCCGGATGCCGCCGTGGACGCACGACTATCCTCGCGGCGAGCGGCACTTCATGAGGATCATGAACGCGGTGTCGTTGCTGGGACCGCACATGGACGAAAGCAATGTGATGGCTCTCGACAATCCGGAGTTGTTCAAGTATCCGGTCGCCTACATGGCCGAGCCGGGATACTGGTACATGACCGAGGCTGAGTTGGCCGGGCTGACGGCGTACATCGCCAAGGGCGGCTTCCTCATCTTCGACGACTTCCGGAACAATAACGAGTGGTACAACCTCGAGAGCCAGATGAACCGCGTGTTCCCGCAGGCGCGCTGGGTGGACATGTCGATGGAGCACCCGATTTTTCATTCGTTCTACGACATCGCGTCCATGGACATCATTCCGCAGTACTACGACAGCGGCACGGCGATGATCCGCGGCCTGTTCGAGGACAACGATCCGGCGAAGCGTCTGATTGCCATCGCCAACTTCAACACTGACATGTCCGAATTCTGGGAGTTTTCGGACAGCGGCTTCCGGGCCATCGACGAGACAAACGAAGCGTTCAAGCTTGGCGTGAACTACATCATTTACGGAATTACGCACTGAAGGGGACCCCGTGAACACTCTCGCGCAGGACACTGTAAGAATGGAATCAGCCGACGATATCGCCCTGGCCGACAAGATGAACGCGGCCCGCGGGCAGATCGTGTCTGAACTGAAGAAGCTGATTGTCGGCCAGGACGAGACGGTGGATTTGATCCTGTTGTCGTTGTTCGTCGGGGGCAACAGTCTCATCGTCGGTGTGCCAGGTCTGGCCAAGACCTTGCTGATCCGGACGCTGGCGCAGGTGCTGGAACTGAAGTTCAATCGCATTCAGTTCACGCCGGACCTGATGCCGTCCGACATTACCGGGACGGACATTATTCAGGAAGACGCCGTGACGGGCCGGCGGCAGATGGCATTTGCGCCGGGGCCGATCTTTGCCAACATCGTGCTGGCGGACGAAATCAATCGCACGCCGCCCAAGACGCAGGCCGCCTTGCTCGAGGCAATGCAGGAGCACCGGGTCACGATTCAGGGCCGCACTTATGATCTGGAAGAGCCGTTCTTCGTGGTTGCCACGCAGAACCCGATCGAGCTCGAAGGCACGTATCCGCTGCCCGAGGCGCAACTCGACCGTTTCATGTTTCACATCATCATCGATCACCCGCCGGAAGACGAAGAGTACGACGTGGTGCGGACCACGACCGCGATTCTCGATCCGAAGTTCGAGCGGCCGGTCACCGGTGAGGACCTTGTCGCGTTTCAGCGGCTGGTGCGGCGCGTGCCGGTGTCGGAACCGGTGATGCGGTACGCCCTCCGCCTGGTGCGCACCAGCCGGCCCAAGGCGGCCGAAGCTCCGGAGTCGGTGAAGAAGTACGCGGCGTTCGGCGCCAGCGTCCGGGCGGCGCAGTACCTCATTCTGGGCGCCAAAGCACGCGCTCTGACCAGTGGTCGCTATCACGTGAGTTTCGACGACATCAGGGCGCTGGCGCACCCGGTCATGCGCCACCGCGTGCTGACGAACTTCAGGGCTGAGTCGGAAGGCGTCACGAGCGACGTGCTCATCGACGATTTGCTCAAATCCGTGCCGTTGCCGAAGTCGGGGATGTAGCACCGGGAGCCTGGGATTAGCAGACCATGGAGCGACACGAGCAATCGGGACCGATGCCTGGGGCGAGGTTTGTCGACCCCAAGGTCCTCGCGCGCATCGGCAACCTCGAACTGCTGGCCCGCCATGTCGTGGACGGGTTCATCAACGGCCTGCACCGCGCACCGCATTTCGGCGCGTCCATTGATTTCGCCGAGCATCGTGGCTACGTCGCGGGCGACGATATTCGGCGCGTGGACTGGCGACTGTACGCCCGCACCGACAAGTACTACGTGAAGCAGTACGACGCGGACACGAACACGAACTTCGCTGTCCTGCTCGATGTCTCGAAATCGATGTCGTTCGGAAGCACCGGTGTGACGAAGATTGAGTACGCGCGTTTTCTGGGCGCGTGCCTCGCGTACATGGCGCACCGGCAGCGGGATCGCGTGGGTATCGTGACGTTCGACGAGGAAATCGTGAACTACGTGCCGTCGTCCGCCAAGCACTTCGAAGTGTTGCTACACACGCTCGATCGGGCACAACCCGTTCGTGCCGGGCGATTGCGCGCGCCGCTGGAGAAGATTGCGGAACACTTCAAGCGCCGGGGTGTCGTCGCGCTCATTTCGGATCTCTACGAAGAACCCGACGAGATCTTCGAAGCCATCAAGCCGTATCGATTCCTGGGCAACGACATCATGGTGTTTCACGTGCTGGACCCTGCCGAGATCGATTTCCCGTATCGCGAAGCGTCGAAATTTCAGGATCTGGAGACCGGCGAGGAGGTGCCGATCGTGCCGGAATCCCTGCTGGCGCAGTATCGCGAGCTCATCACGGCCCACATCGAGGCGCTTCGCGCCAAGTGCTCGGAGATTCGCGTGGACTACACGCTGGTCAACACGTCACGGCCGCTCGACGATGCCCTGTTCAACTACCTCGCGAATCGCGAGCGGATGATGCGGGTGAGATAGCCCATGTCATTTCTGACCCCGCTCTTCTTCCTGGGCCTGAGCGCCCTCGCCATTCCGGTGCTGGTGCATCTGATTCAGCGTGAACGGAACACCCCGGTCGAGTTTCCGTCCCTGATGTTCCTGCGACGGGTCCCCTACCAGTCAGTGCAGCGGCGCCGGATCAACAACTGGCTGCTGTTCCTGTTGCGATCCGCCGCGGTCGTGCTGACGGTGATCGCGTTTTCGCGGCCGTTCCTCAGTCAGACACCGATCCAGGCGTCGATCGCGAACGCCGGGGCTCGTGAGGTGGTCATCCTGCTGGATCGATCTCCCAGCATGGGATACGGCGACCACTGGCAGCGCGCGAAGGACGAAGCGAAGCGTGTGATCGACGGGCTTGGCGCTGGAGACCAGGCCACCCTCGTGCTGTTCGACCGCAGCGCGGAGGAGAACGTGCGCGCGACCGGTGACAAGACCCGGCTGAGGGCGGCGGTGGACGCCGCGGAGCTGTCGGCGGCCGCCTCACGATATGCGCCCGCGTTGCGTCTGGCGCAGAGCCTGTTGTCGCGGTCGCGGCTGGGCCGCCTTGAAACGGTGGTCGTCAGCGACATGCAGCGCACCGGGTGGGATCGTCCGGAGCAGATTCAGTTCCCCGAAGGCACGACGTTTACGCCGATTTCGGTGGCGGCCGAGGATCCCGCCAACGTGTCGGTGACCTCCGTGACGTTCAACCGCACACGGTTTGCCAACGAGGAACGGGTGATTGTCACCGCGGCAATCGTCAATCGGGGCGCGACACCGGTGGCCAACGTGCCGGTCGCCCTTGAGGTGGACGGGCTCGACGTGGCGACATCGCGGGCGACGCTGTTGCCCGGAGTGACGAACGCCGTGACGTTCCCGGCGTTTACGCTGGCACAGGCGAATGTGCGTGGGCGCGTGACGGCCGGGACGGACGCATTGGCGGCCGACAACGAGTTTCGCTTTGTGTTGTCTCCTGCGCGGCCCACCCCGGTCCTGCTCGTCGTGCGGGACGGCGCGGCCGCCGCGGAAAGTCTGTATCTGAGTTCGGCGCTGGACGTGGGATCGCCGCGACAATTCGACGTGCTGGTGACGCCCGTGTCGAAGCTGACCGAGCCGGCCCTGACGCGCACACGAGTCGTGATCATCAGTGACGCGACGATACCGGGCACCATGGGACCCGCGCTGAGGCGGTTTGTCGAGCGCGGGGGCGGCATCTTCACCGTGGCCGGATCGCGCGGCGGGCCGCTGGACGCGGAGAGCGCGCTGCTTCCTGGAACGCTGTCGGAACCACGGGATGCGTCAAGTGCTCGCGCCGAGACGCTGGGGGTGATTGACTTCTCCCACGTCGTGTTCGAGCTGTTCAAGACGCCAAAAAGCGGCGATTTCTCCGGTGTGCGGTTCTTCCGGTATCGGCCGATTGTTCCCGCGGCCGGCGATCAGGTGCTGGCGCGGTTTGCTGACGGCACCGTGGCCATGGCGGAGCGCAGAGTTGGTGCTGGCAAAGTCATTGCGTTTGGGTCCACACTGGACAGTAACTGGAACGATTTGGTGCTCAAGCCCGTGTTTGTGCCGCTGATTCATCAGGTGGCGCGGTATCTCGGGCAGGTGGAGGAGCAGCCCGCGTGGCAGAACGCCGGGCAGGTCATTGACGTGTCGACGCAGGTGGCCGCGTTCACCGCTGGGGGAACCGATGAACGCGTGACCTCGGCCATGGTCGTGACGCCGGGCGGCGACCGGCAGACGGTGGGTGGATCGGCGGACGGGTCGGTGGATCTGCGCGAGCAGGGATTCTATGAGATTCGGCCGCAGGGGGCGGCCGCCTCAGGGCGGCCGTTTGTTGTCGCCGTCAACATCGATCCGGCCGAGTCAGATTTGGCATCGATGGACGCGCAGGAGTTTACGGCCGGAGCGACCGGCCGGGCATCCATGACGAGCGGAGGCGCCTCGACTGTGGTCAAGCCGGAGGAGTCTGAACGGCGTCAGTCTATTTGGTGGTTCCTGTTGCTGATCGGGTTCGGATTGCTCGTGACCGAGAGCGTTATTGCGAACCGGCTTTCACAGAGGCCGGCGATTGGCATCTAGGCAAGTAGGAGGAGTGCGGATGGTCACTGGAAATCTCGGGACAGATCCACGCGCGCAATTGGTGGCGGTCATTCGCGAGGTGCGCCGGCGTTGGCGCATGAAGATGGCGCTCCGCGGCGGGGCCCTGGTGCTTGGCGGCACGACGCTGATTCTGCTGGGCTCGTCGCTGGGCATCGACGCGTTGCGGTTTTCGCCGAACGCCGTCACGGGCTTCCGCATTGCGACGTTGGTCGCCGTGCTGGCATTTGTCGTGTTCTGGCTCGTGCGGCCGCTCCGGCGTCGCGTCAGCGACAGTCAGGTGGCGCTGTACGTCGAAGAGCACGAGCCATCGCTCGAAGCGTCGATTCTGAGCGCGATTGAAACCGTCGAGACGGTGGACCCGTCGGCCTCGCCCGCGTTGGTCGAGAAACTTGTCGAGCAGGCGATTGAGCGCTGCCGCACACTCAATGCCAGCCGTGCGATCGGTCAGAAGGCCCGCCGGCGGTTCGCCGTCGCCATCGTGGCTGTGGTGGCCGCGTTGACGGCCTCATTCACGTTTGGGCCGCAGGCCCTGCGGCAGGGATTGTCGGCGCTGCTGTTGATCATTCCGGCGGAGGCGGCAAGTCCGTACGCCATTGAAGTGCTGCCGGGATCAGTGACGGCCCCGCGCGGGTCGGACCAGAACGTGAAGGCGCGCCTGGTCAACTTCAGTTCAGATGAGGTGCTGCTGATGATGCGGACCGGCACCGAGGGCGACTACCAGCGGGTGCCCCTGGTGCGTGGACTTGAACCGGGCATGTTCGAAGGCATGCTGTTCGACCTGATGTTGAACGTCGAGTACTACATCGAGTCCGATGGCGTGCGGTCGGAGACGTACCGGATTACGCTCGTGGATCTTCCCGCTGTCAAGACCCTCGACCTGGAGTACCGGTTCCCCGCGTACACGCGCCTGCCGCCGCAGGTGGTGGAAGGCGGCGGAGACGTGGCGTCCCTCAAGGGCACGACCGTGAATCTGGACATCGAGTCCACGATGCCGACGACCGGCGGGCGCATCGTGATGGGTGACGACCGGTCGATGCCGTTGAGCGTTCAGCCGGACGGAACCCTGACGGGGAGTTTCGTCGTGGACAAGAAGGGGTTCTACCGAATTGAACTCGAGGGCCCGAACAAGGAAGCTATTCCAGCTTCGCCGTCCTACACGATCGACGTCATCGAGGACATGGCTCCCACGGTCAAGTTCGTCAAGCCCGGCCGTGACACCGCGGCCACCGCGGTCGAAGAGGTGTTTCTCGAGGCGCGCGCAGACGATGACTACGGCGTGAAGTCACTGGACCTGGTCTATGCCGTGAACGGCGGTGAAGAAAAGACCGTGCGCATGTACGCCGCTGGCGGGACGCCT
This sequence comes from Acidobacteriota bacterium, assembly GCA_024640135.1. GTDB lineage: Bacteria > Acidobacteriota > Vicinamibacteria > Vicinamibacterales > SCN-69-37 > SYFT01. Next base: position 8,962 of record JAHEFO010000069.1, on the reverse strand, counting down.
CGCGAGGAGGTCTCCGCCGGGCACACGGTGTACCTCGAGGAGCTTGGCGTGCAGGTGGGCGACTCGGTGTCGTACTACGCCAAGGTGTCGGACAACGACGACGTGACTGCCGGCAAGGTGTCGAGCAGCGATATCTACTTCGTGAAGATTCGTCCCTTCCAGCAGGCCTTCAGGCCGGGGCAGTCCGCCGAAGGCGGCGGAGGTGGTGGCGGCGGGGGCGGGGGGCAGCAGGACGGCCCCGGGGCCTTGTCGGAGAAACAGCGCCAGATTGTGTCAGCGACGTTCAACCTGCAGCGCGATCGGACCAAGGTCACACCAGAGCAGTTCAAGGAAGATGCAGTGGTGGTGGCCTTGTCGCAGTCGAAACTGCGCGAAGAGGTGGCCGGGTTGATTCAACAAATGACCCAGCGGCTCGGTGGCGACGAGAGCTTCCAGGCGATCAGCGAGTCGCTGAAGAAGGCCTCCGAGGCGATGGTCTTGGCCGAGGCCGAGCTGCGCGCGCAGAAGACCAAGGAAGCATTGTCGCCGGAGCAGGTGGCGCTGAAGCATCTGCAGGATGCCGAAACGAGCTACGAGGTGGAAGTCCGCGAGCGCCAGCAGCAGCAAGGCGGCGGCGGTGGCGGCGGCGGTGGCGGCCAGATGGCGGAAGACCTGGCCGACCTGTTCGAGCTCGAGCGCGACCGTCTCGCCAATCAGTATGAACTGCAGCAGCGGGCCAACGAACAACAGCAGGGCGGCGCGGCCGGCGATCAGGAAGTGGATGAGTTGGCGCAGCGGCTCAAGGAACTGGCAGAGCGACAGTTGCAGGAGGCCGAGCGGCAGCGCCGGCAGGCGGCAGCCCAGCAGGGCGCCTCGGGGACCGGTTCAGGACAGCGCCAGTTGGCCGATGAACTCGAGGAAATGGCGCGGCAGCTCGAGAAGTTGAGCCGCGATCAGCAGCGCGATCAGCAGCAGCGCCAACAGCTGGCCGACGAAGCGCGCCGGTTGCAGGAGGCCGCCAATACCGCGCGACGGGCCGCGTCCAGCAATCAGCAGGACGGGGGAAGCCAGGCGGCTGCGGCCGCTCAACAGCTGCAGGATGCGCAACGGCGCCTGCAGAACGCGGCAAATGGTGATCCGCAGGAGGCGGTGCGGGACGCTCAGCGGCAGGCGCAGGAACTGGTCCAGGAACAGAAGGCCGTGCAGTCGCAGGCACAGAGCCTGCCGCAGCCAGGGGCCGGGCGCGACGAACAGATCAAGGCGATCGGCGAACGCAAGGACGCGATGGAAGCCAAAGTCTCTGACTTGCAGCAGCAACTCACCCGCACTGCGGGCCAGATGCGCGGCGATCAGCGTGACGCAGCCAACAAGCTGCGCGAAGCGGCCGACGGCATTCGTAACGATCAGGTGCAGGAGAAGATCCGCTACTCCAAGGGCGCGCTCAACGGGAACGCCGAGTACTCCCGCGGATACGAACAGGAGATTGCCAACAACCTCAAGGACCTGCAGGACACCATCGGCCAGGCGTCCGAGGCGATGAGCGAGTCCATGCGGGCGAACGCGCAGACAGATGCGCTCGATCAGGCGCGCAATCTCCTGCGCGGTCTCGAGTCGCTCTCTGACCGCCTGGAGCAGGGCCAGCAAGGCCAGCAGGGCCAGCAAGGCCAGCAAGGTCAGCAGGGCCAGCAAGGCCAACAGGGTCAGCAAGGCCAACAGGGTCAGCAAGGCCAACAGGGTCAGCAGGGTCAGCAAGGCCAAGGCGGTCGGCAGGGCGGCCAGCAGATGGGGGACGGCCGTGGCGCGCCCGATGGCGGATTACAGCGCGGTGCGCCGAGGAGTGGCGGCGCGGGCGGCGATGCGCGCAATACGGGTCAGCGGTACTCGGCTGAAGCGATTCGCCAGTTCCGCCGGGAAGTGGCGGAGCGGGCGAACGACGCACAGGCATTGCGAGAGGCGCTGCAGCAGGCTGGCGTGGCGACACAGGACCTCGACGAGGTCGTTCGCCAACTTCGTCAACTCGACAGCGAGACTGCGTTCGGTGATCCGCTTGGTGTCCAGGAACTGACCAATGCCGCGCTGGAGACGCTGAAGAAGTTCGAGTTCGACCTTCGCAAGAAGCTCGATCAGTCCAGCAATGCGCTCTTCCTCAATGGCAACGAGGAGATTCCCGCGAACTTCCGGACCCTTATCGAGGAGTACTACAAGTCGCTCGCAAAGCGGGGCGGAGGGAAGTAACAGGCCGGGCACTTTCATCGAGCGCGAGGATCTGTCGCGAGCAATGAAAGTGCCCGTTCCACGACCCGGTCCACCTGCGCGCTCGATGTCGTGAAGTGATTGGCGATCATCGAAAAGACGAGGCGCTCGCCGGATTGCGTGACCAGGAAACCCGAGAGCGACCTCACATTCGAGATCGTGCCGGTTTTGGCCTGCACCCGGCCGGCCAGTACGGTGTCGCGCATGCGCGCGCCAAGCGTTCCGTCCTGCCCGCCGACAGGTAACGCCGCGAGGAAGTGGCCGCGTAGCCGCTCATCATTCCAGACGTGCTTCAGCAGCAACACGATGGCCTCGGCTGAAACGTAGTTGTATCGCGACAGGCCGGACCCGTCGTACATCACATACGCGTCGTCCGGGATGCCCCACGCTGTGAGCGTCTCAGCCGCGACGCGGCGTCCGGCCGTCGTGCTCCCGGCACCGCCGAATCGCTGGCCCAGCGTCTTGAGAAGCGTCTCGCCGTAGAAATTCTGGCTTTCCTTGAGAAAGTACGCTCCCAGCGATGAGAGGGGCTGGGAACGTCTGGTGGCGATCGCTCGGCGGTCCATGGTGATCGGCGGGGTCGTGAGGGAATCGATGTCCCACGCGCCTCCGCGGACAAAGATCCCCCGCGCGTCGAGTGCCGCCTTGAACGCACTCACAAAGAACTGCGTCGGATTCTCCACCGCAGCTGTCCGCACGACTACGGCGCGATCGAGAGGAATCGTCCCACGGAGGACCAGCGCGTCACTTCCAGGCCGGCGGAACTGCGACATCGAAGGCGCGCCGCCTGCTGCGCTTGTTGTCACCGCTGACGTGAGCACCAGGCCGTGACCGGCCGGGCTGAGTTCCACCCTGGCTGGCGCGCCCACGGTCGAGCCCGGCCACACGCGGATGACCGCCGTGTTCTCGTTGTAGTTGAGTCCGCTTGACCCGGCGGCATATCCATCCCCAAGGTAATCCCACGCCCAGCCGGGGCCAATGACGGTGTCGTCCAGAATGTTGTCGTCACCAATCAGACGACCGTCGACGCGCCGAATGCCCGCAGCCCACAGCGCGTCAGCCCACTCATCAAACAGCGGCGCCGCCCCATTGTTCTGCGAGTCAATCGACGGGTCGCCGCCACCGACGACGATGAGATCTCCGGTGAGTGTCCCGTCGCTGAGCAGGCCCGCCGCGTCGAGTCGTGTCTCGAACACGAAGTCCCAGCCCAACTTCTCGGCCGCGACCGACATCGTCAGCAGCTTCATGTTGGACGCAGGGACGACAAGTTTTCCGCTGTTGCGCGTGTAGAGGACGCGGCCGTCGTCCAGCGATTCTACGCGTACGCCAAACGTTGCGCGCACAAACAGGGGGTCGTCAAAGACTCCGTCGAGGGTCTTGCGGAGGCTCGCGGCGTCGGAGGCGAGTGCCGGAGACGTCGAAGAAGCCGCGTCGACAACTCGCGGGAATGTTGTGGTTGGGTCCTGATGAGCCGCACAACCCGCGGTCAGAAGTGCCAGCGTGAGAAGTCCAGTCGGACCCCAGGACCCCTGACCAGGGACTCGGGACTCGGGACCCTGTGTCACTGTGCTCCGATGAGTTCTCGCAGCAGTCCCATCGCTCTGTCGAAGTCAATCGTGGAGACGACAGCGGCACCAGGTTCGCCACTTCGGATGGCGTGTACGACCGTGCCGGACTTCCTGAGGGTCACGGTCTCAGTCTCCGGCATTGCGGCGTCACCGAAGCGCGCTGTCACGGTGACCGTTTCGCCAGTGTTGAATGCGCTCGTGGCAAAACTCTCCGCTCGCAGGTTCGACATGGTCGTGAGGAACTCTTCGAACTTGGTCTCGTCGAGTTCCTGCTCCGTTGCCGGCGCCGTCCGCATCCAGTGCTCCAGCGAGTTCTCGCCCTCCGCTTGTACCTTGGCAAACGTGTAGGTCACGCCGTTGATGGCGACGTCCATGCCGAGCGCCGAGAACGAGCGATAGGCGAAGGCGTCCTTGACACGGAAGTCATCGGCCTTCTTCTGCAGCTCGTCAAGCAGGGCCTTGTCGATGCTGAATACGAGAGGACGCGACAAGTCGCGCGCGAAGTAGTGGGTTTCGTCTTCTTCCTTGCCGATTGCGAGTTCGGCTTTGGCCGACCCGGCGCCGACGGTGACGAGTACTTGCGGCTGAGCCAGGCCGTAGTCACCCAACTTCGCTTGGCCGGCATCGGATTCGGCGATGGACGTCATTCGTGCCTGGAAGAGCTGGCTGATGAGTGCATCGGCTGCCGCGCCATCGGCCCTGGCATCCACAGGCGTGGACAGACGCCAGTTCGGTCCGGACTTCGTCAGAGCCACGCGCGCGCGGCCCTGTGCGATGCTCACGGTGTTGACATCCTCGCGATCAAACCGCAGCACGGTCTTGTCGCGCAGATCAAACGGCTTGCGGTTGAACGTGTCTTCCAGGTACGCGGCGATGAGAAAGACTGCCGGAGTGCCGTCGACTTTTGCGTACAGGTCACCGCCCGTGGGTGTCTTGTTGCCGATGAGCAGGGCTTGCGGCGCGGCCTGCGCCGAGGTCTTGAAGGCCACACGGATGCGCGGCGGTGCCAGGCCGAACGGCTCGGCTGAGGCCGGATTGTCGTCAATGATCTTCACGCGTTCGAGGGATTCGAGCGACGAGACCAGCGTGCTCACTTCCACGGTGTCGGCTTCCGCGGGTTCCGGCTCGGCGAGCGACCAGGTCATGTCCTGCCGGGTCACGCGGATGACTTCGGCCGCATCGTTGGTGATCTCCACTTCTTCGACCGAGCCCGTCTCGATGGTGAAGACCTTTTCACGGTTCGCTGCGGCAGAGTCGGCGGCCGGATCCCGCTGCATCTCGACGAAATAGATGTACGCGCCGAGGCCCGCGGCAACGACGAGCATGACGAGAAGACTGCGACCGCTGCGCATATGAGCCTAACGCCTCGTCCACCATACGCGCACGCCGACTCCGATGAGCGCGAGCGGAATGATGACGAGTGACAGCCAGAAGATGCGCTGGCTCTGGTCCTCCGTCAGCGAGATACGGCGATCGTCAGGATCTGTGGCCCTGATGGCAATCAGGTTCTCCTGCTGCGCCAGCCAGTTCGCCATATTGAGGAACAGGTCGCGATTGCCCTGGATACCGAGCGCGCCGTTGGAGCCGAAGTCCGCGTCGCCGACGACGACGAGTCGAGATTCCGGTTTCGGCGCGTCAGGATCGCCCGAATCCGGTGCGGCGGTTGCCGGGGTCGAGACGGCCGCGGCGATGGAAATCGGCCCCGGCTTGTCGTCAGCCTCGCCCGGGACGGGCTTGCCTGTGTCAAACAGGCCTTTGAGGTCGCTCTCGGCCCAGCTCCGATCGCTGGTCTCCACCAGGCTCTGCGCGAACTTGCCCTCGGTGCCGCCTTCAACCGGCGTGACGGAACGACTGAGAGGAAATGCCGTCATGACCCGGAAGCCATCCGTGATCGGATGGGGCGGGTAGCCCATGGCCAGCGGAACCTCCGGGCCGGCGCCGATGGCGCGGCCCAGGCCGCTGGCATCGAGCACGATGTCATCACCCACGTCGATGCCCCACTCTCTGGCGAGGGTCAGGAGATTCGGCAGGCCCGCGGCGGTGTCCTTGGCCGGCGGATCGAGCATGAGGAAGAGCTTGCCCCCGCCGGCAAGATAGGTCCGGAGCAGGTCCATCTCGCCGTCCAGGTAGTCACCCGTTGGTCCCGCGATGACGAGCACCGTGGCGTCGTCCGGAATGGCTCCGGCCTGGGCGAGAGCCAGTGGAGCCACCTCGAAGTTGTCACTGGCCATGGCCTCGCTGATCTGACTGAATCCAGTTGGCTCGGCCGCGGCTGAATCGCGCTCGCCATGGCCCTGGACGAAGTAGACCTTCTTCGGTTTCCCCTCGACCACCTTAATCAGCGCGTTGGTGATGTCCTGCTCGCGATCGGAAGTCGTGCGTTCGCGACGGCCTTCGTATTCGAACACGATCGTGCCGAACTGCTGGACCTCATAGCGCTGGGCTTCGATCGGTTGTTTCTCCACATCGAAGTACTCGACCTGCAGTTGCGACGACAGGTACTGATAGTCAGCGAGACGGTCCCGGAATCGCTGCACGTCGTCGGTGGAGTGGAACACCCGCACCTGGACCGGCTCGGTCAGCGATGTCAGAACCTTCTTGCTCTGTTCCGACAGCGAGAACAACTGAGTGGATGTGGCATCCCATCGTTTGTTCTGGCGATTGGCGATCCAGTTGACGGCGACCAGGATGCCCAGGAACACCAGGATGCTGCCGGCCGCGATGCTGCCGTACTGGACGTTTCGAGCCTGGAAGGACCGTTGAACGTCACGCCACTGGCCCAGTGTGTAGAGCAGGGTCGCCACGAGACCCGCGATCGCCAGCCGCTGCGACCATTCCAGCAACTCCGGTTGTGTGAACCGAATGACGACGGCGCCGGCCACCAGCGCTACGCCGAACCACCCCAAGAATCCGATCAGTCGCTTCACGGTCAGCCCCTCCACCGTTCAGTGTCCACGGACTTCATGGTGAGGAAGAGTCCGAAGGTGATGAAACTCAGGTAATAGATCACGTGTTTCGTGTCGATGACGCCCTTGCCGAAGTCATCGAAGTGCCAGACGATCGACAGATAGTCCAGCACCTGCGCCGCCGTCGGACCGGCGCTCTGGCCGAGCCAACTGATGATCCACAGCAGCAGGAAGACCACAAAGGTCGCCGCGCCCGCCACCACCTGATTCTTGGTCGTGCTTGAAATGAACAAACCGACCGAAAGGAAGCAGCCACCCATCAGCAGCAGGCCCAGGTAGCCGGTGACCACCGGCAGAAACTCCGGGTTGCCATAGACGAACAGGATGCTGACATAGAGCATCGTCACGGCCAGCAACGCGGCATAGAAGCCCAGGACACCGAGGAACTTCCCGAGGATGATCTGCATGTCCGTCACCGGAGATGTCAGCAGCAGTTCGATGGTGCCGGACCGCTTTTCTTCCGCGTAGGCGCGCATCGTGATCATGGGGAGCAGGAAGAGATTGATCAGTGCCACGTTCTGGAGCAGCGGTCGAATCATGAACTGGTTCACATTGATCGGTCCGCCGCCCTGCTGTGCCTGCATGCTCTGACCCACGAAGTAGGTCAGGTGCGCCATGAAGAAATAGCCGAAGAGCAGGGCGAACAACCCCATGACCACCCAGCCCATGGGCGACGCAAAAAACCCACGGAGTTCCTTGCCGGCGATGGTGAAGATATTACGCATGAGGAGCCGCCTCGCTGTCGGAAGAGTCGTGTCCGCCCTGAGGCTCGATCGGAGCCTCGTCAACGGGCGCCGTCCAGCTTTCGGCAGGCACGGTCTGGGATTCGTCGGTCGTCAGCTGAAGGAAGATGTCCTCCAGGCTCAAACGCAGAGGTCGAAGTTCCAGCAGTCCCCAACCCTTGTCCACCACGAGCCGGGCCACGTCGCGCCGGATGTCGCGCTCGGCGTCCGCCGCCACTTCAAAACCCACCTGCTGTTCGTGTCGATCGATTTCGGTGATCTGCCGCACACCGTCGATCGCCGAGAGGGCAGGCGAGGCGTCATCGCTGCCTGCGTCCACTTGCACGTAGAGCGTGGCCGAGCCCCTGAGCTGGCGCGTCAGGTTGTCCGGAGTGTCTACGGCCACGACGCGGCCGCGATTGATGATGACCACGCGCTGGCAGGTTTGCGATACCTCAGGGAGGATGTGCGTACTCAATACGATCGTGTGGTTTCCTGCAAGACCGCGAATCAGGTCTCGTGTTTCGATGATTTGTTTCGGGTCCAACCCCGCGGTGGGCTCGTCCAGAATCAAGACCTCCGGGTCGTGGATGAGCGCCTGCGCAATACCCACCCGCTGCTTGTATCCCTTGGACAGCTTGGAGCAATGCCGATTCGCCATGTCCACGATGTGGGTCTTTTCCATCACACCGTCGATACGGGACGCCCGTTCAGCCTTCGAGACCGCTGCAGGCAATTTCAGCTTTGCCACGAAGGTGAGGTACTCACGGACCGTCATATCGGGATACAGCGGAGGCGTCTCCGGCAGGTATCCTGTCTTGCGTTTTGCCTCGATGGGGTCGGCGAACACGTCGTGCCCGGCCACCGTGGCCGTGCCTTCAGTGGCCGGCATATAGCCCGTCAACACGCGCATGGTCGTGGTCTTGCCCGCGCCATTGGGACCGAGCAGGCCGAGGATTTCACCCTTCTCGGCCCGAAAGCTGACATCGTCCACCGCCGTGAAGGGCCCGTACCGTTTCGTGAGGTGCTGAACCTCGATCATCAGTGCTCCTACAAGAATCCAGAAACGCTGATCGTAGTCCGAGAGGCCGCCGGGTTCAACATATGCTTCCCTGCGGACCTGGTTGACATATGAATACATGTTCATATATCAATGCTTTATGGACGAGACATGTGCTGAGTCCCATGCCTCGGATCCAGCAGTCCTCGACCGCATTCGCGGCGAGCTGCTGACCGGCGCTCCCTTGCAGTCGGTGGCCGAGGTCTTCAAGTTGCTGGGCGATCCCACTCGTGTCCGGTTGCTGGATGCGCTGTCGCATGGAGAGCGTTGCGTCTGCGATCTGGCGACGCTCGTCGCACTATCTGAGTCCGCGGTGTCGCACCAGCTCAGGCTGCTGCGCACCGCACGTCTGGTGCGGGTCCGCCGCGCCGGCCGCATGGCGTTCTACTCGCTCGACGACCATCACGTTATTGG
>JAHEFO010000295.1 GCA_024640135.1 Acidobacteriota bacterium | reverse complement strand
GGGGGAGGCGATCCACGGGAACGTTCTGACGTCGGCCGTGCGGTCCTCGCAACTCATGCAGTCGATCGATCGCGGAGGATCCCGGCCTGGGGTGGGCCGATCACTCGCCGATTTGTTGAAGGCCCTCGTCGGGAAATAGGGGCCTCAGGGATTGACCCGGTTGACGCCCTCGCGGCGGATCGCGCGCTATCGCAACACCTGAACGGGATCGACACGATCCGCCCGGCGCGCCGCAGCCCAGGTCGCAGATGGACGACAAGGGGGCCGGCGGCTGCACATGTGCGGGGAGATCCGTATAGGGCGGGTGTCGCCCACAGGTCGTCGTAGAAGGAATCTGCCACGACTCCGCCAGCAGTGCGGGTCAAGGCGCCCAGGCGCACCGGACGCGCGACCGGATCAAGTGGTCGGAGAGTCTGGTGGGAAGTATCATCCTCGGATGCGTCGATACTCCCCGCTGGTCATCACCTCGGCCCTGGCCGTTTTCACCGTCACCGCGTTTTCCGCTCAAGCACCCGTCACTGTGACCGGAGTCCGCGAGCCTGCGTGGGCGCCTGACGGCAGGCGTATCGCCGTCTCATGGCTCGACGAGATTTGGACCATGACACCGGAGGGCCGCAACGAAAAGCGGGTGGTCACCACCCGTGGCGACTGGGTGAGCGAACGCGACCCCGCCTTTTCGCCTGACGGCCGCACCATCGCGTTCTCCGCGGACAGCGGTGGTGCGTACGACCTCTACCTCGTCCCGGTGTCCGGGGGTGCAGCCCGGAAGGTCACCTCCCTCGACGGCGACGAACGGTGGCCATCGTGGACGCGCGACGGCCGCCTCGTGTTTTCCCATCGTGCGCCTGGAGGGCGATGGCAACTCCACGCCGTGGCGGCCGATGGTGCCGGGGAGCCAGTCAGGCTCACGCCGGACGGATCCTCGGAGTGGCAGGCTCAGGTGTCACCTGACGGCAGCCGTCTGGTGTTTGTCTCTGACCGCGACCGTGAACCGGGTGACGATGCCGATGTGTTTGTGCGCGATCTGACGTCCAATGGGCAGGCGGCCGGGGTGGTCCGCGTGACGCGGGGTGAGGGCGAGGAGCGATTGCCCGCCTGGGCCCCCGACAACAGTCGAGTGTCGTATCTGGCGTCGCGTCCAGGACTTGGGACGGGCACATTCGTTTCAGAGTTGCCGGCAGAGACGGCCGAGGGTGACTCCGGGTCGGCACCGCAAGGTCGGGGCGGATTCGGCGGTCGAGGCGGCGGCCGCGGTGGCGGTGCCGCCGCGGTGTTGCCCGTGGTCCTGGCCTCGCGCCACGCCGGTGCGTCAGCGTGGTCGCCCGACGGTCAGACGCTGGCGATTGCGACGGTTTCCACCGCCACCGCCGGCTACAACGGCGATCCGAATCGCAATGATGACGAACCGCCCGCCGCGTTCGCGGACGAAGACGCGCTCCAGTTGTGGCGCGTCGCCGCGCCCCGTCGTGTCGATGATCAAGCCCGCGCCATCGTGGCTCCAGTGCCTGGTGCCGGACGCTGGGTGGGACAGTTCGATCGTGTGTGGCAGACCTTGAAGTCCCTGTACTACGAGCAGGGTGACTCGGCGGCTGCCTGGAATACGTTGAGAGAGACCAGACGACCTGCTGCGATGGCTGCAAGGACACTGGCCGACGTCGAGTCGGTGGTGGACGCAATGGTTGCCGAGCAGCCGTTGATCAAGCCGATTGCGGAGTCCACTCGCGGCGTGGTGTCGTCCGGGAACCCCCTGGCGTCTGCTGCCGGAGCCCGCATGCTCGCCAAGGGCGGCAACATCGTGGATGCCATCGTGGCCACGTCGTTCGCGCTCGGTGTGGTGGAACCGGATGCCTCTGGGCTCGGCGGGGACGGCCAGGCGATTCTCTTCCTGCGCGGCATGACTGCGCCGGTGGTCATCGAATACAAGGACATGACGCCCATTCACGCCACGGCTGACAATCCTCGACTTTACCGGGATGGGCAGCGGATCGCCCGCGACGGACCCACGGTGGCGAATATTCCCGGCGTGGTGGCGGGCCTGGACTTGCTGTATCAGAAGTACGGCAGCAAGAAGGTGACGTGGGCCGAACTGCTGGCACCGGCGATCGAACTGGCTGAGAACGGCTTCATTCTGGACGAAGCGTTGCCGACGACCGTCACCGTGGGACGTGAAGGATTCTCCCGATATCCGGAAGCCGCGAAGATCTACATGCCGAACGGAGAAATCCCGCGCCCCGGTGATCGCTTCATCAACAAGGACCTTGCCGAGACGCTGAAGGTGCTGGCGCAGGAAGGCGGCCAGTCGTTCTATCGTGGTTCAATCGCGCGCCGGATTGCCGATGACATGGAAGCGAACGGCGGCATCATCGGGGTCGAGGATCTCGCCCAGTATCGCGCGATGGAGCGTCAACCGCTCGAGGGCCGCTTCCGGGGCCACAAAGTTTACTCCGTGCCGCCGCCTGTATCCACTGGGCTGCAAATCGTCGAGACGCTGCAGATTCTGGATGGCTACACGCCGAAGCCTGGCGCGACCTATGCCAACGACGCGGATTACTTTCATCAGGCGATCGAGGCGTGGCGCGTGCGCGATGGCGGTGCCCGGATCGCGGATCCTGAGCGATGGGAGGTCGATCTCGGGAATCACCTGGATCCGGGTCATGCGCTCGAGCGGTTCACGTTGATCGATCCGCGCAAGGTCTACGTCCCCGCGCAGGGCGGGCGAGGGCGAGGCGGCACTCCACCGGCGCCGATGAACGACTTTGCGCTGTTCGACCAGTCCGTGGCCGACGGCACGGCGGGCTCCGGCATCCAGACCGGGACCACCTCGTTTGCTGCCGCCGACGCGGACGGCAACATGGTTGCGATCACGCAGACGTTATCGACGTGGGGTGGGAATTTCTACGTGTCGAAGGGGCTGGGGTTCCTGTACAACGATCACTTTCGGGGTGGGCGTGGAGGCACCGGTTTCGGTTCGACGTTGCCGCTCATGCGCTCGTCTTCAACCAGCGTGCCGACCTTGGTCTTCGCGCCGAGCGAGGTGGACGCCGGTTCGTACGGCATTCCCGGATTCACCCCACGGTTGGCGGTAGGCGCTGCCGGCAATGCGTGGATCCCGGCGTCGGTCTACAACATCATTCTCAACGTCGTGGACGGCGGGATGGGCGCGCAGCGCGCGATTGAAGCGCCGAGGTTCCTGGTGGGCAACGCCCCGGGCGGCGCGTCACGAATCCAGATTGAGGACCGTATTCCACGGTCGGTCCTGGCCGATCTCGAGAGTCGCGGTCACACATTCGCGAAGGTCGGACGCAAAGGCGAGGTCAAGTACGGCTATGCGGCCGTGGCGCTCATCAACGCAGCCAGGGGGACCGTCGAGGGCGGCGCGGAACCGCGTCGATCGCACGGAGTCAGGTGAGAGATCAGGGCTGAGCCAATGACGGAGGCGCGGAAAGGGGGAACGTGTCAACGGCCGGTCACTTCCGCGGCGGTCGTCACTGCCTCATTTCCGTCATTTTCCAATGTCTCCGATGGGCGGCAACGCCCGCTTGTGATTTGACGCCTTGCGCAGTTGCTCGATGCGGTCGGCAGTGGCCTTGGGGACGGCCGATGGGCCCACGGTCAGGTACTGCTCCAGCGCGTCGTAGCTGAATCCCATTTCAGCTTCGTCCGTCTGGCCGATCCACAGGCCGGCAGAAGGCGCCTTGTCGATGATCCGGTCTGGCACGTCGAGGTCGCGGGCCAGTGCGCGCACCTCGCTCTTCAGGAGTGCGCCAATCGGCAGGACATCGCAGCCGCCGTCGCCGTACTTCGTGTAGTACCCCAGTTCGATCTCGCTGCGGTTGCCGGTGCCGGCCACCAGGTAGTTCAGCGAGTTGGCGATGAAGTACAGGGACGTCATGCGCAGGCGGGGCTTGATGTTGGCTTCCGGCATTTGCTGCTTGATGTCGGTGACCGCGACCGATTTGGGCAAGCGTTTGATCTCGGCATCCAGGATGCCGGTCAGGGTGTCAAACGGTTCCGCCAGATCCACCTTCGCAGTGGGAATCCCGAACATGTTGGCCAGAACGAGGGCGTCTGCCTCATCCTGCGCGTGGCTGTAGCAGGGCAAAATCACGCCAAGAATGCGATTAGGTGTCGCCAGTTGGCACAGCCGTGCCACCACAGCGGAGTCAATCCCACCGCTCAGCCCGAAGACGAACCCGTGGGCGCCAGCATCCTGTGCACGATCGCGCAGCCATTGAACCAGTGATTTGCCGCGATTGGAGGTCATGTGGGAATTGTACTCACACGGGGCATGAAGGCCATGAAGACCAGGGGATTCTCAGCAAGATTCCCCGGATGGCCGCTTTGAGGAATGCGCCAGGACGTTCCTTCAGCCAGGCGTCGTGTGAATCTACTCAGCGGCCCCTGGCAACGAGGTTCTCGATGGCTTCCGCCGCGGGAGAATCCGGCCACATCTGAAGTGGTGCGGCCGTGTAGGTGGCGTGCGCCAGTTCGCCCTGGAAGAAGACCACCTCGGCGGCCATCCACGCAAGCTTCGCCCAGACCCTGAACAGCAGATACACCTGCGTGAGGAGAAACGCCACGGCAATCGACGCGGAGGCAGGAGGGGCAGCGGTGAACCAGAGTCGCACCACCACCAGGGACGCAAGCGCGC
>JAHEFO010000294.1 GCA_024640135.1 Acidobacteriota bacterium | reverse complement strand
TGGTTCGATGCCCGCTTGTGACCGCGATTCTCGAGGTACTTGTTGAACCGGGCCTGATAGATCGCCATCAGCGGGCCCAGGCCCATCGAGACCGTCGGGTACTCCCAGAAATCCGGCATCAGCCACGGGTGCGGGTACGACGAGAGGCCGCCGCCCTCCCGCATCTCATGCCGGAAATTGCGCAGGTGCTCTTCGGTCAGCCGTCCCTCGAGAAACGCCCGCGCGTAGACCCCGGGTGACGCGTGGCCCTGAAAATAGATGATGTCGGCATCGTCGCCGGCTTCCTTGCCGCGGAAGAAGTGGTTGAACGCCACCTCGTAGAGGGTCGCGGCGGAGGCGTAGGTGGAGATGTGCCCCCCAATCCCGTCGGACTCACGGTTGGCCCGGACGACCATCGCCAGCGCGTTCCAGCGAATGACACTCTTGATCCGGCGCTCGACCTCACGATTGCCGGGATACGGCACCTGCTCGGTGGCGGGAATGGTGTTGATATACGGGGTGTTGGACGAAAACGGTTCGCGGAAGCCGGCTGCGCGCGCGCGATTCCTGAGCGCCTCCAGCAGCCGGAATATCCGGCTGCGATCGCCGGTTCGCAGAACGTAGTCCAGCGAGTCAATCCACTCGCGTGTCTCAATTGATTCCAGGGCAGACGCGTCCACAGGTGCCATGTGCTTCATCTTTCGTGATTCCTCAGCCCACTATTGTAGCCTCCGCGCCCGACATCGGCATAACGCCCGGGGCCGAGGCGTGGCGAGGCGGTGCAAATTTGTGCAGAATTAGGCTATGACGTCTACGCAGAAGGCCTCAGCCCTGCTTTTCACAGTTGCCCTGACCCCGGCCTGCGCGGTCCAGGCCCCGACGGAGCCCCCCGTGATCACCTCGCCCCTCGACGCCCAAATCGCCCGGTTCGCCCCAGTCGAGATCACCGTGGATCTGTCGGCACTCCCACCCAGCGAACGCGAGGCCCTCTCGGCGATGGTCGAAGCCGCGCGTCTCATCGACGGCCTTTTCCTGGAACAGGCGTGGTCCGAGAACGCCAGCACGCTGGTCCAGTTGGCGGCCGACCGGTCCGAAGAAGGCCGGCGACTGCTGCACTACTTCCTGATCAACAAGGGCCCGTGGTCTCGACTTGACGAGGACGCGCCCTTCGTTCCGGGCGTGGGCCCCAAACCCGCTCAGGCGAACTTCTACCCCCTCGATGCCACGAAGGACGAGGTGGAGCGCTGGATGAATACCCTGCGCGGCGCCGACCGCCAACTCGCGACCGGCTTCTTCAGCACGATCCGTCGCAATGCGTCCGGCTCACTGATGGCGGTGCCGTACAGCACGGAATACCAGAACTCACTGACGGCGGTGGGCGCGCTGCTGCGCAAGGCCGCCTCACTGACGACCCAGCCGACGCTCAAGCGTTTCCTCGAACTGCGTGCCGACGCGTTCAGGTCCAACGACTACTACGCCAGCGACGTGGCGTGGATGGAGCTCGACGCGTCTATCGAACCCACCATCGGGCCCTACGAAACCTACGAAGACGCCTGGTTCGGATACAAGGCCGCTTTTGAGGCGTTCATTACGGTTCGCGACGATGTGGAGACGGACAAGCTCACTGTCTTCGGGACCGAACTCCAGGGCCTGGAAGACGCTCTGCCGATCGACCCGAAATACCGCGCGCCGCAAATCGGGGCGATGGCGCCGATGCGCGTCGTCAACGTCGTCTTCAGCGCCGGCGATGGCAATCGCGGTGTGCAGACGGCCGCGTTCAACCTGCCCAATGACAGCCGCGTCATTCGCGAAAAGGGTTCAAAGCGCGTGATGCTCAAGAATACGCAGGAGGCGAAGTTCAAGTACGCCCTGACGCCGATCGCCAAGGTCGCCATGGCCGCGGGCGACCGGCCCAATGTGTCATTCGACGCCTTCTTCACGCACATCCTGATGCACGAATTGATGCATGGTCTCGGTCCGCACGTCGTCTACGGCACGGACACGCCGGTGCGCGAAGCGCTCAAGGACACCTACGCGGCGCTCGAAGAAGCCAAGGCCGATATCTCCGGCCTGTGGGCTCTCGCGAGACTCGCCGACAAGGGCACGGTCTCGGCGGACATCGCGCGCTCGATGTACACCACGTTCGTCGCGTCGTCGTTCAGATCGATCCGGTTCGGCCTGACCTCGGCCCACGGCCGCGGGCAGGTCATGCAGCTCAATTACCTGCTCGACAAGGGCGCGGTCGTCGTCAATGCCGATGGAACATTCTCCGTGGCCGAAGACAAGATCGGCCAGGCCGTGGCTGACCTCACGCGCGACATCATGACCATTCAGGCCACGGGCGACTACGCCGGAGCGCAGGAGCTGCTTGAGACGATGGTCGTCGTGCGGCCGGAAGTGCGAGCCGTGCTGGACAAACTGCAGGGCGTGCCGGTCGACATCGAGCCGCGATTCTCGATGAATCGGTAGTCTGGCATCGTTTGTCGACATATCGATCAACGGTAATCAGCCACCATCAGCAATCGGGGAACCGTCGGGCTAAGCGGGCGGTGCGATTGCCGATGGTTACCAGATTCACGATTTCAGATGTCTCGATAATCGATTGCCGATTACCGATTGCAGATTTCAGATCATCGATCAATCGGCTCGTCGGCCGCGAACAGGCGTTCGCCTGCGGGCATCTGTTCCGGTGTCCCGATCACCGCGACGCGGTCGTCCGCCAGCAACAGCACTTCCGGACCGGGATTGCCGATAAGGACCTCGGAGCGCACAATCGCCACCACCGAGAGTCCCGTGCGCGCCCGCACGCTCGATGCCTCCAGGGAGAGGCCGGCGAGCGAACTCCCCGGCTCCACACTGAACCAGCGCACCTCGACGTGATGGGCGGCATGCGCCAGGTCACGCAGCAGTCTCGCCCGCTCCGGACTCGGCCGATCGTCGTCGGCCAGTTCCTCCCGCCGTACCAGGTCGGTATACCGCGTGATGTCCTCCAGCGGCAGTTCCAGGTCGAGCAGCGCGAGCCGGACGATTTCAATCCCACCCTCCAGCTCCGGTCGAACCACATCATTCGCGCCGGCCGCGCGAAGGCGGCGGGCTCCATCCCAGGTCGACGCCCGCGCAATGATATGCAGACCCGGTGCCTGGGCCCGCGCGAGGATTACGGCCGTGGTCGCGGCCACATCGTCAGCGAGCGTGACGATCAGTGATCGAGCCCGGTCGAGTCCAGCGTGCGCCAGAATCTCCGAATTCCCGGCGTCGCCGTAGAGCACCGGCACTCCAAGACTGCGCAGCTTGTCGATCCGTGCCGGGTCAACCTCAACCACCAATCGAGAGACCCCCAGTTGCGTCAGGGTCCCACTGATATGGCGCCCGACGCGGCCGGAGCCGACGATGACCACATGATCGGAGAGGCCGCGTGCCGGCAGCGGCACGGCGGCTCCACGGACGTTCAGCAGGTGCCACAGGCGAGGAAACCGCTGCAGCCACCGTTCGGTGGGAGCGATCAAACGGAACATCAGTGGATTGATTGTGATCGACCCGATGGCGCCGGCGAGAATGAGCGAGTACTGGTCGCTGGTGATCAAGCCCAGTGTGAGCCCAGTCTGACCGACGATGAAGGAGAATTCTCCCATCTGGCCCCGTCCCGCACCCAGAACCAGGGCGGTCCGTGCGGGGTACGGCGAGACAAACCCAATCCCGGCCGACACCGCGCCCTTGACGACGACCACCAGGCCCACGACCACCAGGACCTCCCGCCAGTGCGCGATCACATAGACCGGGTTGACCAGCATCCCGACCGAGACAAAGAACAAGACGGCGAACGCTTCCCGAAACGGCAGCAGGTCGGCGTTGATTTGATGGCTGAACTCCGACTCACTGACTACGACACCTGCAACAAAGGCGCCCAGCGCCAGCGACACGCCAAAGAAGGCGGACGAGGCCAGCGCCGTGCCGACCGCAAGCGTGAGCGCGACAAGAATGAAGAGTTCGCGCGACTGGGCCTTGACGACACGCCCCAGAATCGCGGGAACCACGCGTTGCCCGAGCAACACCATCAGGCTGACGAAGAGCACGGCTTTCCCGATGGCCAGGAACGGCACCCACCACTCGCCGGCCGCTCCGCCCACAATCGTGGGGAGCAAGACCAGGATCGCGACCGTCGCCAAGTCCTCGAATACAAGCCAGCCGACGGCAACCCTGCCGTGGCGCGAGTCCAGCAGGCCGTGGTCCATGAGACCGCGCAACAACACGATGGTGCTGGCGACCGATGCCGCCACGCCAAAGACCCATGCGCCACTGGTCGTAAAACCCCACGACGTTGCGATCCAGGCGCCGAGCGCAGAGATGATTGCCATCTGCACCAGTGCGCCGGGAATCGCAATATCCCGCACCTTCCAGAGATCCTTGAAGTTGAAATGCAGTCCGATGCCGAACATCAGCAGGATGACGCCCAGTTCGGCCAGTTGGGCGATGGCATCCGCGTCTCCCACCCACACCGGCGATACTGGACTGATCGCAACTCCGGCCAGCAAGTAGCCGACAATCGTCGGAAAACCCAGGCGCTTGGCCACCAGCCCGCCGACCAGCGAGAGTGCCAGCGCGACGGTGATGTTCACAATGAGAGGCAGATGGGACACGAAGGAATCTGGAATCTGGAATCTGGAATCGGGAATCGGGAATCGGGAATCGGGAAT
>JAHEFO010000068.1:2495-16847 GCA_024640135.1 Acidobacteriota bacterium | reverse complement strand
GTTGGCGGCCACCTCAGTTCCAGCCCCCGGGAGTTCAGGCGGCAGTGTTTCCGGAGCCAGCGTCATCGCCTGGAAACTCGGCTCCAGGAACGTCTCAATGCGATTGTCCCCGCCCAGCGCATGGGGCACGCCAAAGAATCCGGCCAGCACCGATCCAATCGCCAGGACCACGAGCGCGATCGCCATGGCGGGCGGAGCGTCATGAAGATGCGCACCGGGTGCTGGGTGCTGGCTGCTGGGTGCTGGGTGCGTGTCCCGGCGTTCACCGAAGAACGTCATGTAGAGCAACCTGAACATGTACATGGCCGTCAGAAATGCGGCGACGGCGGCCAGCCCCCACAGGACGGGATGCCCGGTTGAAAATGTCTTCCAGAGAATCTCATCCTTCGAGAAGAAGCCGGCCAGCGGCGGGATGCCGGCAATGGCGACCGTGCCGATGACGAACGTCCAGAATGTGATGGGCAGCGCATGACGAAGCCCGCCCATGTGACGCATGTCCTGCTGGCCGTGAAGGGCATGAATGACGGCGCCCGAACCGAGAAACAACAGGGCTTTGAAGAACGCATGCGTGTAGAGATGAAACACGCCGCCCGCGAACGCGCCGACCCCCATCGCCAGGAACATGAACCCCAACTGCGACACGGTCGAATACGCGAGCACGCGCTTGATATCGTTCTGCACCAGCCCGATGGTTCCCGCCACCAGGGCGGTCAGGACGCCGACGACGGCGATCACTTCCAGGGTGAACGGTGCGTGACTGAACAGCACCGCGTTCCGCCCAATCATGTAGACGCCGGCCGTCACCATCGTCGCGGCATGGATCAGCGCCGAAACCGGGGT
This sequence comes from Acidobacteriota bacterium, assembly GCA_024640135.1. Classification (GTDB taxonomy): domain Bacteria; phylum Acidobacteriota; class Vicinamibacteria; order Vicinamibacterales; family SCN-69-37; genus SYFT01. The sequence goes on along the minus strand of JAHEFO010000068.1, from coordinate 16,007 downwards.
CGGACCTTCCATGGCGTCGGGCAGCCAGACGAACAGCGGAATCTGCGCGGACTTGCCTGTCGCCCCAAGGAACAGCAGCAGGGTGGCTGCAGTCAGGACGCCGGTGCCAGCCATCACCGCGGGCTCGGCGCCCATCGTTGCCACCTGCATGGCCAGTTGCTGAAAGTCCAGGGTGCCGAATTCCGTGAAGAGGATCAACATCCCGAGGATGAATCCGAAGTCGCCGACGCGATTGAATACAAACGCTTTCTTGCCGGCATCGGCGGCCGAAGGCTTGGTGTAGTAGAAGCCGATCAGAAGGTACGAGCAGAGGCCCACGCCTTCCCAGCCGATGAACAACACCGGAAAACTGGCCCCGAGGACGAGCACGAGCATGAACGACGCGAACAGGTTCAAGTAGGAGAAGTACCGCGCAAAATCCGCGTCGGTCTCGCTGTCCATGTAGGCCGTCGAGTACAGGTGAATCAGGGTGCCGATACCGGTCACGACGAGAATCATCAATGCGGCCAGGGGGTCGAGTCTGAGCGCGAATGGCACCTGGAGGGCGTCGGAGGCCAGCCAGGTGAACACCACCTGCTCAATCGCGCGGACGCCGCCGACGGGCTCAAGGGCGAGCAACCCCCAGACCTGGACCACGGCGACGCCAAACGCACCGGCCATCGCCGCGGTCGCCAGGCCGCCGGTCAGCGACTTGGACCAGCGGCGACCGATGGTCGCGTTGACCAGGAATCCGAGGAGCGGAAGAAGAGGAATCAGCAGCAACACAGGTTCACCACTTGAGCGACGTGAAGGCGTCCGGCGACAGCGTGGCCTTGTGCCGGAACAGCGCGATGAGGATCGCCAGGCCGACTGCCGCCTCGGCAGCCGCGACGGTCATGACGAAGAACGCGATAATCTGGCCGTCCACAGCCCCGAGAAAACGCCCGACCGCCACAAACGTCAGGTTGACCGCGTTGAGCATCACCTCCACCGACAGCAGAATCGTGATGAGGTTTCGTCGCAGAAACACGCCGACAGTGCCGATGCAAAACAGCACGGCCGACAGGGCGAGATACGTGTTCAGAGTGGGTTCGGGCAGCACAGTCACTGGTCCTTTACTGATCGTCTACAAATCACCTGACGGCCGGTGCGGATCTTTACGCGCGATGATGACGGCACCGACCATGGCCACGAGAATCAAGACCGACGTCGCTTCAAAGGCGAAGGCATACTCACGAAACAGACGCAATCCGATCTCCTGGACTGACGCCGTGCGCTCCGCGGCCTCGCCACCGGGCGAGGCGAAGGGCGCGACCGCGATGCGCCGCAGCGCCCAGATGAATTCCACGGCCAGCACTGCCGCCAGCACCGCACCGAATCGACGCGGACCGGGCCCGATCCCCAGTCGGGTGCGCGCCTCCTCGCTCGCGTCTTCCGCCCGCACATTGAGCAGCATCACGACGAACAGGAAGAGCACCATGATGGCGCCCGCATACACGATGATCTGCACGGCCGCCATGAACGGCGCGTTCAGCAGGACGTACAGGCCCGTGAGTCCGACGAACGAGACGATGAGCAGCAGCACGCTGTACATCGGGTTGCGTTGGCCCACGACCAGCAGCGACGCCACGATGGTGACGACCGCGAAGACCCAGAAGAACAGCGCGTCCATGTCGTTTACCACCCCATCCAGATCACCACACCCGCGGTGACCAGCAGATTCAGCGTCGCCGCAGGCAGCAGCCACTTCCACCCGAATTCCATCAGGTGGTCATAGCGGTACCGCGGCAACGTCCATCGCATCCAGATATAGAAGAACAACAGGGCGAAGACCTTGACGAGGAACCAGATCCAACCCAGCCATGCCGGCAGGAACGGCCCGTGCCAGCCCCCGAGAAACAGATTCACCGACACGGCCGACACCGTGACCATGTTGATGTATTCCGCCATGAAGAACAGGGCGAACGTCATCGAGCTGTATTCGGTGTGGTACCCGGCAACCAGTTCCTGTTCCGCTTCGGGAAAATCGAACGGCGCGCGGTTCGTCTCGGCCACACCGGCGGTCATGAAGATGAGAAACCCCAGCGGCTGGAGGAACACGTACCAGCGGGGAATGACGCCGAACCAGTACCCGCTCTGCGCATCCACGACTTCGCGCAACGAGAGGCTGCCCGCCAGCATGATGACCGCAGCCAGCGACAGGCCGTACGACAACTCGTAGCTGATCATCTGCGCCGACGACCGGAGCCCGCCCAGTAGCGAGTACTTGCTGTTGGACGCCCATCCCGCCAGCACAATCCCGTAGACGCCCATGGAGGTGATCGCGAAAATGACGAGCAGGGCGACATTGACATCGGCGACCATCAGCTTGACGGGCTCGTCGAGCAGGCCGAAGAACGTCGTGTCGGCGCCGAACGGCACGACCGCAAATGCCGCAAACGCCGCGCTGGCGCACAGGATTGGAGCCAGATAGAAGAGGAACGTATCGGCCGTCCGCGGCCGCAACTCCTCCTTGAACATCAGCTTGATGATGTCGGCCAGCGGCTGCATGGTCCCCCAGGGGCCCACACGGTAGGGTCCCAACCGCTGCTGGATGAACGCCGCCACCTTGCGCTCCATCAACACGAGGACGGCCGCCGAGTTCAGCAACATGAAGAACGTGAAGCCGATAACGACGAGTTGGGCGATCAGTCGAGGATCAAACATGATCAGCACCCCGCCCGCACAACTCGATCGCAACCATGATCTGCGTCTCCATCTAGTGTGCCGCCATCGCGCGGGACGCCCCACGCCATTCCGCGGGCAGGGTGCACCGACCCTCCCGCACGTGGGCCTCGTATTCCTCGCGGAACAACTTCACGGTGGTCAGCACGGGCGTCGCTGCGGCATCCCCGAACGCACACAGGGTCTTACCCAGAATATTGTTGGCGACCGACTCCAGCAGGTCGATATCCTTCATCTGGCCTTCGCCGCGCTCGATCCGGCCAAGCAGGTTGTGCAACCAGGCTCCGCCCTCGCGACAGGGCGTGCACTTTCCGCACGACTCGTGCTTGTAGAAATAGAGGAGGTTTTCGGCCGCCCACACCATGCAGGTGGTCTCGTCCATGACGATGATGCCCGCCGACCCCAGCATGGAACCGGCGGAGGCCACGCCGTCAAAACTGGCGGGAATGTCGAGCTGGTCCGGCAACAGAATCGGCACGGAGGACCCTCCGGGGATCACCGCCTTCAGCGCATGCCCGCCTCGAATGCCGCCGCCATACCTGGCGTCATAAATCAGTTCCCGCATCGTGACGTGCATCGGCGCCTCGTAGACGCCAGGATTCTTCACATGCCCGCTGAGGCAATACAGCTTCGGGCCGCCGTTCTTCTCCGGGCCCAACGCCGCGAACCACTCCGGACCGTGCGTGATGATGGGAGGGACATTGCACAGCGTCTCGACATTGTTGACGGCCGTCGGACATCCGTAGAGGCCGGCCACCGCCGGAAACGGCGGCTTGAGGCGCGGTTGCGCGCGTTTGCCCTCGAGCGACTCGATGAGCGCCGTCTCTTCGCCGGCCTCATACGCGCCGGCGCCACGGTGCACGAAAATCTCGCAGTCGAAGCCGGTTCCGAAGATGTTCTTGCCGATCAATCCCGCCGCGCGTGCCTTGGCCAACTCGGCCTCGAGTACTTCCTGCACGTGGTAGAACTCGCCGCGAATATAGATGTACGCCACCTTCGCGCCAATCGCGTGACAGCCGATCAGGCAGCCCTCGAACACCAGGTGCGGGTTGCGTTCCATCAACACGTGATCCTTGAACGTCCCCGGCTCACTTTCGTCGGCGTTGCAGCAGATGTACTTCGGCTTCGGCGACTTCTTGTCGACGAACTGCCACTTCATCCCGGTCGGAAACCCGGCGCCGCCGCGGCCACGCAGGCCCGACGCCTTGACCAGATCCACCACGGCCTCTGGCGTCATGGCCAGCGCCTTGCGAAGCGCCTCGTATCCGCCCTGCTTCAGGTAGAAGTCGAGCGTGAAGCCATTCGGGGTCTTCACATGCGGCGTCAGTATCAAATCCATCGCAATCCTCGAGCTCCGGTGCCCCTGCGCACGCTCACACCGTTTCCTTGTGCAGGTGACAGCCGGTCAAGACCGCCGCCCCCTTCGTGCGTAAACCTTCGACCAGCGCCTTGGCATCTTCCGGTCTCTGACACTCGTGCCAGTGGTCGTTGACCCCCACGACGGGCGCGCGGTCGCAGGCGCCCAGGCACTCCACCTCGAACAGGGAGAACTGGCCATCGGCCGTCGTCTCGCCAGGGGCGATACCCAGCACCTTCTGCAGTTCGTCGGTCACCCGCTCAGCCCCGTTGAGTGCGCACGAGAGCGTGCGGCACACCTGCAGCACGTGGCGCCCGACCGGCCGCTGGTAGAACATCGTGTAGAACGACACCACGTCTTCGACTTCGGCGGTCGTGCAGCGGATGGCCTCCGCGACCGCCTTCATCGCATTCCGCGTCACGTAGCCCTGCTGCCGCTGGGCCAGATACAGCGCCGCGAGAATTGCCGACTTGCGCTGCTCAGGCGGATACCGCGAGCAGATGTCTTCCAGTGTGGCGAGGTGCTCGGGCGTGTAGGCAAATGCCGGCCCTTCGTCAGCCATCGCGCGCGACGACTTGTGGTGAGCCCGCCCGTAATCCATCAAAGGATGAAAACTCATCGGTCCACGTCCCCCATCACGACATCAGTCGAACCAATCGCGGCGATCACATCCGCGATCAGCCCGCCCTTGATCATGAACGGCAAGGCCTGGCACGCCAGAAACGACGGCGCGCGCGCCTTGACCCGCACCGGGCGGTTGCCACCGTCCGACACCACGTAGAAACCGTGTTCGCCGCGCGGGCCCTCAACCGGAACGTAGGCCTCACCCTTGGGAACCGTGAACCCCTGCGAGTAGATCAGGAAGTGCTGGATCAGCGCCTCCATCTCCGTGTAGACGCGATCCTTGGGCGGCGGCACCACTCGAGTGTCACCGCAGTCGTACTCGCCGGTCGGCGGAATGCGCTGAAGTGCCTGCTGGCAAATCTTCACGCTCTGCCGCATCTCTTCCATCTTGACCTCGTACCGCGCGAAGACGTCCCCAGCGGTGCGCGTGGGCACGGTGAAATCGAAGGTCTCGTACTTGAGGTACGGCCAGGTCTTGCGCACGTCGTAGCTGATGCCTGCGGCGCGCGCCATCGGCCCCACGAGCCCCAGGCCGAGCGTCAGTTCCTTCGACAACGCCGCCACGCCCTTCGTGCGTTTGATCCACACCTGGTTCTTGGTGAGCATCAACTCGTAGTTATCGATGGCGGCGGGCATCTTGTCGAGCAGCGCCTTGACCGCCTTCTTGAAGTCGCGCGGCAGGTCGTCCCGCAGGCCACCCACGCGGATATAGCTCGGAAACAGGCGGAACCCCGCGAGCATTTCATTGAGATTCAGCAGCTGTTCCCGCTCGCGGAAGGCATACATCATCACCGAGATGGCGCCAATCTCCATGGCGTGGGTCGCGAGCCACACCAGGTGGCTGTTGAGCCGCTGCAACTCGGCGATCAACACCCGGATGTACGTGACCCGGTCGGGCATCTCGAGGCCCAGCAGTTTCTCCACCGACAGACAGAACGACAGGCTGTTGGACTGGGCACCGAGGTAGTCCATGCGCTCGACGAGCGGGATGACCTGCTGCCATTTCTTCTGCTCGGTCGTCTTCTCGATACCGGTATGGAGAAACCCAATCGTGGGCTCCGCGCCCACAATCGTCTCTCCGTCCAGTTCGAGGACCAGCCGCAAGACGCCGTGCGTGCTGGGGTGCTGGGGCCCCATATTGACGGTCATGGTCTCGGTTCGCATCTCGGGCATGGTCTTAGAGATCCTCTTCCACCCACTCACACACCGCGTGAATCCAGGTACGGTGCACTTCCTGAATCCGCGCGGTCACGTCGCTGGGTACGTTCACATGCACATCAGCCAGCGCGCCGGCCTCGCCCCCATCGCGCCCCGTCAGGGCGATAGTGGACAGCCCTGCCGCTTTCGCCACCCTCAGCGCCTCGACCACATTCGCGGAGCGGCCGCTCGTCGTCAGCGCCACCGCGAGGTCGCCGGGTCGTCCCAGCGCCTCAATCTGCCGCGCGAACATCGCGTTGACCCCCAAATCGTTGGCCACGGCCGTCAGTACTGCGCCGTCGGCCGTCAGCGCCAGAGCGGGGGCCGCGCGCCTGGTGCGCGCAAACCGGACGACCAATTCGGCCGCCAGGTGCTGCGCGTCCGTCGCACTCCCGCCGTTCCCGAACACCAGCACGAGCCGCCGGCTCTGGACGGCGTCGCGAATGAGCTGCGCGGCCCGCTCGGACTCCGTCCCGGCCTGCGCCGCGAAGGCCCGATGCGCCGCGGCCCCGGCATCAACCGACTCCGCCAGCGTCGAGCGAAAAGAACCTGCCACGGTCAGTCCTCCCGTGGCCGCGCCGCGGCCGACGACGCCGCGCGCGCCGACCGCACGTTGGCCGCAAACTCTTCAACCGTCAATTCCATCGGCGACCAGGACGCCGAATCCTTGCGCACCTGCACCGGATAGTCCTTGCGTAACGGATGTCCCGTCCAGTCGTCCGGCGTGAGGATCCGTCGCAGATCTGGATGCCCCGTGAACGCAATCCCGAGCAAGTCGAACACTTCCCGTTCGAGCCAATTGGCACCTATCCAGAGCTCCGTGAGCGTATGGACCCAGGGCAGGTCGAGCTCGCCCAACTCATTGTCCGGCACCCGGACCTTCAGGCGCAGCCGGCGCGGGGGGGCGGCGCCGCCAGGCTGCGCGAACGCCTCGCCCAGGCACGCGAGGTGATACACGACCTCGAAACGAGGCTCCGCGGGATGGTAATCGGCAGCCGTAATCTCAACGAGAAACGCGAATTGCAGCTCGGGATGATCCCGCAAGGTCCGGCATACCGCCACCAGGTGTTCGCGGGGGACGTACGCCGTGGGCATGTCGACCGCCGACACCGGCTCCAAGGCGTCAGCCGAAACCGCCTGCCGGACCAGGTCCAGCACCCGCGCGTCCATTGGACTTTGCACTGGCGTCTCCACGAACACTCCTTATGCGCTCATCCGCTGCTGGTCAATCTTGCGCTGCAGCTGCACGATGCCGTAAATCAGGGCTTCGGGCCGCGGCGGGCACCCCGGCACGAATACATCCACAGGCACAATCTGGTCCACGCCCTGCACGATGGCGTAGTTGTCGAACACGCCGCCGCAACTCGCGCACGCGCCCATGGAAATCACCCACTTGGGCTCAGGCATCTGATCGTAGATGCGCCGGAGCACCGGAGCCATCTTGCGGGACAGGCGACCGGCCACGATCATCAGGTCGGACTGCCGGGGCGACCCCCGAAACACCTCGGCGCCAAATCGGGCGACATCGTACCGGCCGGCGGCCATCGCCATCATTTCAATCGCGCAACAGGCCAGTCCGAAGGTGACAGGCCAGATCGCCGACCGACGGGCCCACTGGACCATCTTTTCGACCGAGGTCGTGAGAATTGACCCCTGTGGAGTGTGGACGGTGGATTGGGCCGGCTCAAAACCTGATTGCCGCTGACTGACATGGGAGTGCAGACTCCCGACCTCAGATTGCCGATTCACCGGTCTACCTCCGAACTCCAGTCGAAGACGCCCTTGCGCCACACGTAGACGTATCCGGTCACCAACAGGGAGAAGAACGCGACAATCTGAAAATATGCGACCGCACCCAACTCCCGAAACGCCATCGCCCACGGATAGAGGAACGCAATCTCGATGTCGAACAGCAGGAAAATCATCGCCACCAGATAGAACTTGACCGATTGACGCTCTCGGGCGTCCCCCACGGGAGGCATGCCGCACTCATATTGCGCGCTTTTTTCGGGAGTCGGCTTCGCTGGGCCCACAAACTGGGACAACAGCACGGACCCGCCGGCAAACCCGACGCCCAGGCCAATCATGATGAGGATGGGTAAGAAACCGTCCATCGGTCCGAAATCTCCTCTGAATTACAGGACGCTCATGCGAGCTTGTACCTCGCATGATCAAAGTGAGATGCTAACGAACGGTTAGGATCTAGTCAATCACGCCATGTCTCGACTTGCCTTCTTCACGCCATGGCCGCCTCAGCCCAGCGGCGTCGCGACCTGCTCGGCCGATGTCGTCCCAGAACTGGCCGCCGGAGGCCACGCCGTCGACGTCTTCGTCGACGAGGCCCTGATTGACGTCGCCCGCGCCGGCGATGCTGGCCCGACGGCGGGCGAGTTCCGCGTCCTCGGGGCGCATGATTTCGTCTGGCGGCACGCTCGCAACCCCTATGATTTGCAGATCTATCAGGTCGGCAACTCCTGGGCGCATGGCTTCGTCTGGCCGTACCTCTTCCAATATCCTGGGCTCGTCGTCCTCCACGACGCCCGGCTGCATCACGCGCGGGCGGGCGTCCTGCTTCGGCACCGACGATTCGACGACTACCGGAAGGAATTCGCCTACAACCACCCGGAAGTCTCCGCCGACGCGGCGGAATTGGCCGTGCGCGGGTTCGACGGGGCGTACTACTACCATTGGCCCATGCGTCGAGCCGTGATCGACGCCAGTCGCCTCGTGGCGACCCACTCGCCTGGTGTTGCGAAGATCCTTCGCGGGCAGAACCCGGGACGCAACGTGGTGCACATCCCGCTCGGGCACGGCGTGGCACCGTTCGACACGGCGTCGGCCCGACGCGCCTTCCGCGCGCGCGCCGGCATTCCGGAAGACGCCGTCGTCTTTGGCGTCCTCGGGACCGCAACTCCGGAAAAGCGCGTGGCCCAAGTCGTCCGTGCGTTTGCCGGCGCGCGACAGTGGGCCCGCGATGCGCGATTGCTGTTCGCCGGCCAGGCTGACGACATGCGTTCGCTCGACCACCTGCTGCAGGCCTCCGGCGTGGCCGACGTCACCCACCTGGCCGGACGACTCGACGACGAGGGATTTGATCATGCCGTGGCCGCCTGCGACGTCGGGCTGAATCTGCGTTGGCCCACGGCCCGCGAGGTGTCCGGACCGTGGCTCCGAATGATGTCGGCAGGACTCCCGACGGTCGTCATCGACGCGGTGCATCACCTGCACGTGGTCACGCTTGACCCCCGGACATGGCGATGCCATGCTCCTGCGCCCGACCTCGACTCGCATCCGGACGACGGCGCCATTGCCGTGGGAATCGATATTCTCGACGAGGATCACTCGCTACGGCTCGCCCTGCGACGGCTGGGTTCGGACGCCGACCTGCGCCGACGCCTCGGTAAAGCCGCGCGCGCCTACTGGGAGTCCAATCACTCGGTGCCCATGATGACGGCTGGGTACGAACGGGCGGTTGCCCGGGCCCAACGGCTTGCGGCGCCGGCAGTCGCACTCCCAGCGCATCTCCGGCCCGATCCTGCGTGGAAGGCCCAGTCGCTGGTGCGCGAGGTCGTCGACCGAACGGTATTATGAAGGGACTGCAGATGCGACACTCCAGATTGCCGGTTCGTTACCACAGCGTCATGATCGCTGCGGCGCTCCTGGCTGCCGCGACGGCGCTCCCAACCGCCCAGGCCGACCGCAGCGTCCCCTTCAAAGTGGGCGAAACCCTGACGTTTGACATTTCATGGACCAGTTTCGTGTCGGCTGGCACGGCGACGCTGGCGGTGAAGGAGCGGCGCCCGGCTGCCGGCGGACGTCACGCCTACTATCTGGTCGCAGAAGCCAGACCTTCGTCGGTGATTTCCAAGTTGTATTCGCTGTACTACAAAGCCGAGTCCATGCTCGACACGCGGACGCTGTTGCCATCGCTGGCCACGCTCTACAGCGATGAGGGCGGGCGCAAACGTTACAAGACCACGACATTCAGCGGCGGCGGCGCGGCGCAGTATGAAGTCAAGACGTCGACCACCGCCACGAGTTCGCTGAAGCTGCCCGCCGCCACTCAGGATCCCCTGGGGGCCATCTACATACTCCGGGCCCTGCCGCTCAAGCCTGGCCTGTCGATTCCGATCCCGATCACGGACAGCGGCAAGTCCTACACGATGCGCGTTCGCGTGGGCGACCGGGAGACCGTCAAGAGCGGCCTCGGCAGCCTGCCGGCACTCAAGGTCTCGATGGCCATCACTGATAGCGCCGGCAAGGCGACAGGCACGGGAGGCCTCACGCTGTGGATTTCCGAGGACGCCCGGAGGCTGCCGCTGAGATTCGAGGCCGGCCTGACCGTCGGCAGTGTCCAGCTCACGCTGGCGAAGGTTACGGGATGAGTATGCCGGGCGCCATTACGCTGAACGGCGAACCGCGCGAGTGGCCGCGACCGCAGTCTGTCGAACACCTGCTTCAGGACCTGGCCCTCGACACCCGGACCGTGGCCGTCGAACTCAATCGTCTGGTGGTCAAACGAGGACGCTACAGCGACACCATCGTGTCGGAAGGTGACGAAGTGGAGATCGTCTCGTTCGTGGGCGGCGGCTGATTCGTCCCCTTTCGCCGTTACACTGATCCTGCAATGGTCCTCACTCCGACTCCACGTTCAGGTGTGCAGGTGATCGCGCTGACGCGCATGGTCGATAATCAAGGGCTGCCTCGTCGGCAACCCCTTCCAGGGAGAGTGAATCGTGACCGCTGAACTCGAAGACCGCGCGCTGGTAATTGCCGGGCGACGATTCTCGTCCCGTTTGCTGGTGGGCACCGGCAAATACTCCTCGCATGAGGTCATGCAGGCGGCGCACCTGGCGGCGGGGGCCGAGATGGTGACCGTGGCGGTGCGCCGGGTGGACCTGTCGGCCACAGGCGACGCGTCGATGCTCCACTGGATCGACCGCGACAAGATCTTCCTGCTGCCCAACACGGCTGGGTGCTACACGGCGGAGGATGCCATCCGCACGGCACGACTCGGCCGGGAGGCTGGCCTCTCCGAATGGGTCAAGCTCGAGGTCATTGGAGATGAGCGGACCCTGTTCCCTGACAACGAGGCGTTGCTGGAAGCGACGCGGGTCCTCGTGAAAGAGGGTTTCGTCGTCCTGCCGTACACCAACGACGATCCCATTGCCTGCCGGAAGCTGGAGGACGCGGGTGCGGCGGCGGTCATGCCCCTGGGCGCGCCGATTGGTTCGGGCCTGGGCATCCAGAATGCCAACAATCTGCGGATCATCCGGGAGCAGGCACGGGTCCCGGTGATTGTGGATGCCGGCGTCGGAACGGCATCGGATGCGGCGGTCGCGATGGAATTGGGCGCCGACGGGGTGTTGATGAACACGGCAATCGCAGGAGCGTCCAACCCGGTACGGATGGCCACCGCCATGAGACACGCGGTCATCGCAGGTCGTCTGGCGTATTTGTCAGGCCGGATTCCCAGGAAGAGCCACGCCTCGGCGAGCAGCCCCGTGGACGGCCTGATCAGCTAGGGTCCGAGGATGACCGTGGAACCCGAACGACTTGAAGACCGACTGGCCCGACTCGAGCGCGAGCGCGAAGACGCCAACCGGCAGTACAACGAGCGGCTGACCGCCGTCGACCAGGCCCTCCTTGGTCGGCCCGAGTTTCCCCATGCGCCGCCGGCGTACGACGAAACGCAGATCACGCCGCTCAATCGATCGTGGGACATTCTGCCTGAGGGCGAGCCGGCTCTCGACCGGTCGTTGAAAGGGCGACTTCGGGGTTTCATCTGGCGTGTGATTGGCCCCCCCCTGATCACGCAGAAAGCCTTCAACGCCGCGCTCGTTGACCACTTGAACCGGAATGTCTCAGCCCACCGGGAGGCCGAGCGGGCCATCACCACGACGGTTGCGTTGATTCGCCAGCAGACGGACGCGCTGATGCGTTTCCAATCCACGCTGCTGGCCCTGCTGCAGAGTGTCACGCTGTACGTCGACACGCGGGACCGGAGCGTGGGAGGACAAGCCGATGTCGTCAACGCCGCGTTGAGCGCTCTGGCGGACGACTGGTTGAAACACTGGGAATCCCTGCTGGCGCGGGAAGCGCGCTCGGAATCGAAGCATCCGGCGCTGCTCAGCGCGTATGGCGAACTCAAAGAGCAGGTCACCCTGGCGCAGCAGTCAGCCCTCCTGTTGAAGCGCGAGGTCGAGCAACTGATCAGCCAGGGCCTTCATGTGCATGCCGAGACTGCGCCAGCGTCCGGTCAGCCAGACACCGGAGCACCCGACCTCGATTCGTTCAAGTATGTCGGCTTTGAAGACCGGTTCCGGGGCTCTCAAACGACCATTCGGGAGCGGCTCGCGGACTATCTTCCCGTGTTTGCTGGCGCCTCCCGCGTCCTGGATATCGGCTGCGGCCGTGGAGAGTTGCTGGACCTGTTCCGCGAGGCCGGGGTCGGCGCCTACGGCATCGACACCAACCACAGCATGGTGCAAGTCTGCCGCGAACGGGGCCTGGCGGCCGAGTGTACCGATGCGGTGAGCCATCTCCAGAGTTTGCAGGATGGATCACTCGATGGCCTGATCGCCATCCAGGTCGTCGAACACCTGGAACCGGCGTACCTCGCGCGGCTCATCGAACTGGCGTTTCACAAACTGAAACCCAATGCCGCGATGGTGCTTGAAACGCTGAATCCCGCGTGCTGGGTGGCGTTCTTCGAGAGCTACCTCCGCGACGTGACCCACCGATGGCCCCTGCACCCGGACACGCTGCGCTACATGGTGCAGGCCAGCGGTTTCTCAACGGTCACAGTTCAGTATCGCGCGCCCGTCGCCGAGATGGATCGTCTGCAACGCGTGCCGCTGCCACCGGCCCGGGAGGGGGTCGAACAAGACCCGACCATGGTCGACCTTGTCGACATCGTCAATTCGCATGCTGACAAGTTGAACGCGCGGCTGTTCACATTCATGGACTACGCGGTGGTAGCCCGCCGGTGACGCGAAGAGGGACGACGACGGTCGTCCGGATTGCGGCTCTGGTGCTGCTGGGACTCCTCCACGCCACATGGCTGCTCGCAGACATCCCGTGGACGGTCAAGGCTGGAGTGAGCGGCCTTCTCCTACTGGCCCTTGTTCGTCCAGGGGAGGCGCTCCTGGTATGGGCAGGACTCGCACCGTTTGCCACATCCATCGCGACCCTGTCGGACGCGTCCGTGTCCGGTGGCGCTCTGCTGGAGGCCATGACCCTCGCGGTGGTCGCCGGCGCCGTTGTACACCATGCCGGCAGTCCGGCGACTCGCCTTGCGCTTCCCGCCCTCTGGATGAGCTCGGTGGCCGTCGCGTCGGCGCTCGCGGAATTGCCGGCGCGGCTGGTCACCTCGATGCCTGACAGTTCCAGCCCACTGGGGATCGCCCACCTGCTGTTCCGTCACGCCGTCGATCGCTCGCCGGCGCTGGATCCCTGGTACGTCGCGCTGCTCGTGGCGGAAGGGGCCGCGCTGGCGTGGGCAGTCGAGTCAATCGTCCGACGTCAACCCGCTCTGACCATGCGGGCGGTGTGGTTCGCGCTCTTGGGTCATGCCGGCGTCGGAGTGCTCAACATCAACCGCATCATCGGGGCCTCCCTCAGGGGGGGCG
>JAHEFO010000068.1:1183-2485 GCA_024640135.1 Acidobacteriota bacterium | reverse complement strand
GGGGGGGCGACTTTCCGGCCTCTCTGCCCGGGATCTTCCTGCAGGCTCGTGAACATACCCAGTACGACGTCAATGCGGCGGCCTCGATCTTCGCCGTGGTGGCCCTGGCCTCGTTTGGCCTGATCGCACGCCGGGGCTGGCTCCTGAGCGCGCTGGCGACGGGCACGGTCCTGACCGCGCTGTGGATCGCCGGATCGAGAGTCGCCATCGTCGCCCTGCTGGTCACCACGGCGGCCGTGCTTGCGCTGGACGTGCGCCGGTCCCGCCGACACCTGATGGCGGCAGGCGCGGGAGTGGCCGTTTCCCTCGGGATCATTGCCTGGTTCGCTGTCGCCTATCCTGCCGGGCGAAACATGAACGTCCCCAGGTCAATCGCAAGCCGGCAGGTGCTCGCGGAGACGGCGCTTGCCATGGCCGCAGAGGCACCCGTTTTCGGCATTGGTGCCGGCACGTTCCTTGACGAATCGCCGAACTATGGCGCCACGCGGCTCGGGCCAATCATCGGCCGAACGAAGGATCAGGCGCACAACTACTTCTTGCAGACCTTCGCCGAACAGGGCACGCTGGGCCTTGTCGCGCTGCTCGCCATGTTGACCGCGGCTCTCTGGCCGGGAGTGCGCGGTGGCTTGGGCGGCAATACCCTGGCAAAGTGGCTGGCGGCCGGGATCGTCGCGAGCGTGCTGACGTGGCTCAGCGGTCATCCCCTGTTGGTTCCGCAGGCAGCATTGGTGTTCTGGTTGTTCATCGGACTGCTCGCAGGCACGCGTGAGGCACCAACCGTGACGGCGGCGTGGCGACGTTTTGTCGTGATAGCGGCCCTGGCGATCATGGCGTCGGTGCCATTTCGCGCCATGGCGGAGGAGCGCGCGGCGACTCTCGAACACCTCGGTGTGGGAGTCTCCCAGTGGCAGCCTGCGGTTGACGGTGAGCGGTACCGCGAGGCTGGCGCCGAATTCTCCTTGTACCTGCCCTCTGGCACCACGGTCACACTGCCGGTCCGGAGCGCGACCGCGGCGGAGTTGAACATCGAGCTTCGTCACGGTTCCCAGCTCTTCGACACCATCCGGACTCTTCCAGGAGTCTGGCAGGCCTTCCGCCTTCGCGTGCCTGAAAGCAGTTCGCGCTATCTCAAGATTGACTTCCACGTGGTCTCTGGCGGCTCCGGGTCACCCCCATGCCAACCGTGTGTCTGGATAGGCAAGGCCGTCCCTCTGCTCCCGCGCTGAGCGATGCCTGGGGCCAGGCGCTACGAGAGGATGACCGCCCCGACCTCTCTGAGTCCGATGAAGAGGTCGAATGCGC
>JAHEFO010000068.1:0-1173 GCA_024640135.1 Acidobacteriota bacterium | reverse complement strand
GAAACAACACGTCGTCGTACCGTTTGCCGGAGGGTTGGTAGCCGACAACCGTATTGGTCAAGGCGGCAGGGGTCCCAGCGGGCGCGGGAGCTCGTGACGCATGGCGGCTGACGACTCGAACGCGCGTGAATCCTGCCCGCGCAAAGGCCATCAACGCGCGGCGAGAGTGAAGTTTCGAGGTGACGACCAGCAATGGCGTATCCGGAGCGATAATCGTCCCGTCGGGCAGCTCGAAGCCCCGAAGGGCATACCCATGGTCCGAGGTGGATTGGGCTTTCGGCTCGAACAGCATGGCAGAACGTGGGATACCCAGCCAGGCGGCGGCATTGGCGTAAACCTCAGACTCGCTCACACTTGATGTGCCGCCACCACTGAAGATCACGACGGGCGCGAAGCCATCGCTGAACAGATGTGCGGCCGTGGAGATCCGCTCCCACCCCTGGGGCAGCGGCAAGTTGTCGCTGGTGGTCCCGCCTCCGAGGACCACAATCGCTCTGGCTCGAACCGCCGGTTGAGTTACATCCAGCCACCGATCGATCCCGATGGGTCCACCAGCGGCCAGCCACAACACCCCCGCGAACGTCGAGATGCCTGCTGCGGACACCAACCACCAGAGAATCCTGAGCGTTCTTCCTCTGCGCGTCGATGCCGCCATCACAACGTGATCAGCGTCGCCGTATTTCCACGGCCGCGACCACGCGGTCGCTCTGACGGACGGCCCTGACCTCCAGCACGTCACCAACCTTGATGTCCCTGCACCTGACGCCCACAAAGGACGTGCCCTCGGTGGTCGCGACCCGAACGGTGCCGAGATCGAACGCCAGCGTCGGACAGGTTCCGGTCAACCCAACGACGAAGCCCACACTCATGGCGCTGCCCTGAGGGATGATCGCCAGCTGTGGCGCTGCCGGCGCAACGGCTCCCTCCGGCAGGGGTGCGACCTCTTCGGTCACCACAACGCGGTTTTCCTGCAGTTCGGGAATCACCGGCACCGTGATCACAGGCGGACCCGCCACGGATGATACCGGCATGGTCTCCGGCCGGGCCGCCGCATCGGTCCGGGCGGGCACGACAATGGTGCTGCCGGGAAGGATCTCGGGTCCCCGCAGGAACCGTCTCGGAGCGTAACGTCCACTCGGGTGGATGACTGCCACGGCGTCCGAGTCGGCGTCG
>JAHEFO010000067.1 GCA_024640135.1 Acidobacteriota bacterium | reverse complement strand
GGTGCTCGGACCGTCCAGGTCCTGCTCGATGAGATATCGCTGAACACTGGTAAAGAAAAAGGCCTTGTTCGCGCGAATCGGGCCGCCCATCTGCACCGTGTAGTCCTTCAGCGTATCGACGCCAGTCGACTTGATGACCGGATTCACCTGTGTCACGGCGGCGGAGACGTTGTCACCGCGGAATCGCTTGCCCGTGTAGCGCTGCTCAAACAGACCGGAGAATCTATTGCTGCCTGACTTGGTCACCGTGTTGATGACCGCGCCCGTGAACCCGCCGAATTCAGCCGCCTGCCCGAGTGAGCCGACTTGCACCTGATCGATGATGTTGTAGTTGAAGAACGTCCAGGCTGTGCCGCCTTCAGGATCCCTGGTGTCGACACCATCGAGCAGCAGCGAACTCCCGGAATCAGACGCCCCGCCAAACGCCGACCCGCTGTTGATACCGGGCGCGTAGTTCAGCATCTCCACCGCAGCGCTGATCCTCGAGATGGGCATGCTGAAAAGCAGATCCTGCGAGATGGTCGTATCGGTGGCTGTCGTGGTCGCATCGACCTTGGCCTTGGACCCCACGACGGTAATGGCCTCGGTCACCCCGCCCAGTTCAAGAACCAGCTTGAGATCGATGCTCTTCCCGATCGTGATCTCCAGGTTGGACTGCGCCGTTGGCCGGAAACCACTCAGCATCGTCCGTACTTCATAGACACCAGTGGCCAGGCCAAGAAAACGGAACCGGCCTTCCGCATCCGTGGTTTGACTCATCTCTCCGGTGCGACTGGCGATTGTGACCACGACTCCGGGAAGCACCCCGCCCTGCACATCGGAGACGCGCCCGCCAATGGTCCCGGTCAGCGTCTGTGCCGGAGCACTCACTGCAACCAGGAGCAGGCACGATGCCAAGGCGCCGATCACCACTCGGGACATCAGCGGCCTGCCCCGTGGACGCGGTCGTTTTTGGCGGAATAGGCCGCGTAGCCCACCCCGACGGCCATGACAGCGAGGACCAGAAACCCGGTCCGTGTCTTGAAGAACGGCTTCGAAGCCGTGGCCTGTTTCGGCGTGGCCTTTGGAGAGCGCGCGGTCGCCCGCTTCAGAGGCGGCGAGTCAGGACTCCTGGCGGCAATTACCTTCGCAATCGACCGCGTGGAAAACGAAGGCGAGTCAGCGGGCGGCGCCTGCGAGGCCTGTGTCGCAGGGGCAAACACCGTCGCAAGCAAGGCCGTCATCACCACCAGGCCGGTCAGTCGGCGGAAGAGTAACAAACCTTTTCGGTCGTCCATCGACATGGTCCTCCTTCCTGAGGCTGAGAGTTTTCTGGAGGATATACTCCTGCCCGGTCCGGCACCAGACAAATCTATGACGAGGATGCTCAGGAACGTCGCGGATTCGCGGCGTTGCGTCCGCCGTGCGCTACCATTCGACTCATGCGCACATCCGGCGTCCATCAACGCAGGCGGGCCATCCCCGCGGGCCTGCTGATCGTTGCGCTCCTGGGCGCGGGCGGGGCTGCGTGGTGGATGTGGCCCCGGAGCCAGGTGGCAGCCGGCGGCACGGCGCTGGGCGAACTGCCGCGTGGAGTGTCGCGGTCGGACCTCAACGTCGTGCTGCTGACGCTCGACACCCTTCGGGCCGACCATCTTGGAGCCTACGGCTCCGCCGACGTCCGCACGCCGAACCTCGACGAACTGGCCCGCGAAGGGGTGGTCTTCGAACAGACCATGACCTCCGCCCCGCTCACGCTTCCGGCGCACGGCAGCATCATGACTGGACAGTTTCCGCCGAAGCATGGCGTCCGGGACAACGGGGGATTCTTCCTGGGTCCGGAACAGGTCACGCTGGCTGAAATCCTTTCGTCACAAGGGTTTCAGACTGGCGCCACGGTCGGCGCCTTCGTCCTCGACAGCAAATGGGGACTGGACCAGGGCTTCGCGGCCTATCAGGACGACTTCGACCTGACGGACGTCAAGGCCATGTCCCTGGCCAGCGTCAAGCGTCCAGGCAATGAGGTTGTGGACCTCGCGCTCAAGTGGATGGACGGCATCGCGGATCAGCGGTTCTTCTCGTGGCTGCACCTCTATGACCCGCACGCGCCCTACGAGTCCCCCGAACCGTATCGAAGGCAGTACCCGGGACACCCCTACCGCAGCGCAATCGCGTTCACCGACGCGCAAGTCGGCCGTGTCCTTTCGTTCCTCGAAGACCGCGGACTCGCCGATCGCACCATTGTCATCGTGGCCGGCGACCATGGCGAAGGGCTCGGTGAACATGGCGAGGAGACGCACGGGTTCTTTGTCTATGAAAGTTCGATGCACGTGCCGCTCATCGTGCGTGCGCCCTTCAGCAACACGGCCGGCCGCCGGATCGCGCAACCTGTGCGGACCGTGGACATCATGCCGACCGTTCTCGACCTGCTGCGGATTCCCGCGCCGGCCGATCTGGCCGGAGTCAGCCTCGCCTCTCTGATGGCAGGCGCATCTGCCGAGGCCGGCGTGCCCATGGATGGATACGGCGAAGCCATGTATCCCCTCCATCACTACGGCTGGAGTGAACTCACGGCGATGCGCTCCGATCGATACAAGCTGATCGACGCGCCGCGGCCGGAGTTGTACGACCTCGAACGTGATCCGAAGGAATTGGACAATATCTTCGAGGAGCACCGGTCAGTGGCCGATGCGATGTTGCAGGCCCTGCGCCAGCAGAAGCGTGCGATGACCGGGACCGCGGCCCCGGCACCCAGGAACGAGGACGTCGACCCGGAAACGCGCGCCAGACTCGCGGCGCTTGGCTACGTCGGGTCTTTTGTCGCCACCGCGGAGGGCCCGGTCAGCGACCGGGCTGACCCCAAAGACAAGATCGGCCTCTTCAACCTGATGACCACGGCGCGAGATGTCGCGAAAGACGGCGACTCCGGCACCGAAGCCATCGCCATGCTCCGTCGCGTGCTGGATGAAGACCCGGCTGTCATTGACGCGTGGTTCATGCTGGGCAACGAGTACTTCAAGGCCGGCGACTTCCCGGAAGCCGTCTCACAATTCGCTCGCGCGCTTGAGCTCAAGCCTGACTACGACCTGGCCATTATCAACATGGCGAACGCCTATCGGCGCATGGGACAGGACGAAGCCGCGCTGGCCGGCTACGAGCACTACGTGACGGTCGATCCGAAGAACGCCTTCGTCCGGTACCAAATCGGCGAGATCTATCTCGATCGCGAAGACTACGTACACGCGGAAGCCGAGTTTTCACAGGCCCTGGCCATCGACCCGAAACTGGCGTCCGCCATGGTGGCAACCGCGGTCATCGCGTTCGAGCGGGGCCAGACAACACAGGCCGGGCAACTGCTGATGAATGCATTGGCGCTCAAGGCCGACGTCCGCCTCGCACACTTCAACCTCGCGCTCCTGGCTGAAGCCCGAGGTGATGACAGGACGGCAGAGGCGGAATACCGGACGGAACTGGATCAGCATCCCACGGCCTACAAGGCGGCATTCAATCTCGGCCGCCTCAAGGCTCGCCAAGGGCAGGGGCTCGACGCGTCTGAGCTGTACAAGAGGTCCGTCGACATCAATCCCGAGTTCGCCGAAGGATATTTCTACCTGGCAAAGGCCCGGCTGGACGAGGGCCGCGCGCTGGATGAAGCCGAGTCTTACGCGCGCAAGGGCCTGTCGCTGGCCCCTGAAAGCGAAACGTCTCCGCTCGGACACTTCGTCCTCAGCGGTGTGCTGATGAGCCGAGGGCAGGAGGCCGAGGCAGAACGCGAACTCGCGAAAGGGCTCGCCCTGGAGGCCCTGCTGGCCAAACGCGTCCGATAGGCGGCGCGCCCGGTAGAGCGATGGTCCGCGTCAGGTCGCCGGTTGCGGCTCGAACAGATGTTGCCGCATTGCCGCCGCGATCGATCGGGCCGTCACCCTGAAATGTGACGCGTGCCACACGACCCGGTCGCCACTGATGAGCAGCACCTGCGGCGATTCATGCCGCACACCAAACCGTTGCTCGATGGCACGGGAGACCTCCCGAGCCGCCTGAATCCTCACAACGAAGACGTCGATCGCCTGCGCCGAGTCAGCGGGAAGGTCCGCGATCTCCTCGGCGGCCATCGCGCTGGTTCCACAGGTGGTGCTGTGTTTGAAGATCAGAACGGGCCTGGCAGCCGATCCTGCCAGCGCCGAGTCCAAGTCGCCCAGAGTCGCCAGGACTCCCATGGGAAAGCTCATCCATCAATTCTACCGTTTCAACCACCTGAGTTATGGCCCTGCCGGCCCACTTCCGGCCTCCGGACGTCCCTCCGGGGTACACTTGATCGTCCACTCTATGTCCACAGCGCAACAAGACACCGAAGAACTGTCCGTACAGGTCGCCCGTCGCCGCACGTTCGCCATCATTTCGCACCCCGACGCGGGCAAGAGCACGCTGACCGAGAAGATCCTCCTCTACGCAGGCGCGATCGAACTGGCCGGCGCCGTCCGGGGGCGCAAGAGCCGGCGCCACGTCGTGTCGGACTGGATGGAGATGGAACAACAGCGCGGCATCTCACTGACATCGACCGCCCTGGAGTTCGACCTCGACGGCTTCCGCGTGTCGCTGCTGGACACACCTGGCCACCAGGATTTCAGCGAAGACACGTATCGGGCCCTGTTCGCCGCGGACTCCGTCGTGATGGTGATCGACGCCGCGAAAGGCATTGAAGCCCAGACGCGGAAGCTCTTTGAAGTGTGCAAACGCCATCAGTTGCCGATTCTGACGTTCGTCAACAAGCTGGATCAGCCTGGCCGCGAACCGCTGGAACTGCTCGACGAAATCGAAACGGTGCTGGGGATCAGCGCGGCGCCCCTGAACTGGCCTATCGGCGTCGGAGCAGACTTCCGGGGCGTTTTTGACCTGCGCAAGACGACAGTCCTGCTTTATGAACGTCAAGGCAAGGGCGAACGACCGGCACAAGTGGAAATGGCCGACCATCGGGACTCCCAGTTTGCGGCGCTGGCCGGCGAACGGGTGGCGCACGAATTTCAGGAGTCGGTGGACATCGTGATGTCAGCCGGCTCCACCTTCGACCAGGCTGAGTATCTTGCGGGCCGTCAAACCGGCGTGTTCTTCGGCTCTGCACTGACCAACTTCGGCCTGGAACCCTTCATGAAGGCCCTCACGGCCATCGCGCCGTCACCCCGAGCGCGGGAATCGGACGTCGGCCTGATTGAACCTGACGCCGAGACCTTCAGCGGCTTCGTCTTCAAGATCCAGGCAAACATGGATCGGCGCCATAGAGACCGTGTCGCCTTTGTGCGGGTCTGTTCGGGCCGCCTCATGAAGGACATGCTGCTCGTCAACGGCCGCCTGGGGCAGACCGTCCGCGCGGCCAGGACCTACAAGATGTTTGGACGGGATCGACAGACCTCCAGCGAGGCCGTCGCGGGAGACATCGTCGGACTCGTGAACCCGGGCCGATTTGCGATCGGCGATTCGTTGTATCAGGGCCGGCCGGTCCAATTCACTGCCATTCCCCGTTTCCCTGCTGAGCACTTCGGCCGGCTGCGACTCAAGGATTCGCGCCATAAACAGTTTGACGATGGTGTGCGGCAGTTGGAGGAGGAAGGGTCGGTGCAGGTGCTGTTCCCACAGAGTGGCGGTCGGGATCCCGTGGTGGGAGTGGTCGGCAACCTGCAGTTTGATGTCATCTCCTCACGGCTCAGCTCCGAATACAACGTCAATGCCAGGGTCGAACCCCAGGCGTTTCACTGTGCGCGATGGGTATACGGCCCGGCCAGTCTGCTGGCTGATCTGAAAGGACTGGATTACAGCGTCATGCGGACCGTTGATCGGCAGGGACGCCCGGTGCTGCTGTTTCCGTCAGCCTGGGCGCTGCAGTACGCCGAACGAGAGAACCCAGGCGTTCAGTTCCTCAGCATACCTTCCACGTAGGAATGCTCATCACCGGCGGTCCGACGCTGAAGTACTGCTGGAGGCGACGATCGTAGTGGAACGTTCCCCCACCACTGACGACGATCCTTGACGCCACGATTGCACCAAACACCTGCGCGCCGCCGGCGATTCGGGCTTCGGCCAGGGGCGCATAGACGCTGACGGCGAGCGTTGCGCCGCCAGTCAGTTTCAAGACTCCAGTCCCGGCGTAGAGAATCCTGAGATTCGACGGGACGAAAGAGGGGTCTGTGACGGCGCCGCCCTCCAGATCGACCGGAGTGCCCTGATCGGCGCCGGCCACATTCAAGATCACCGGACCTGACCCGATTCGGAGGATCGAGTTACCGGTCAACCTGATGCTGTTGATGTGGTACGTGCCAGCGTGGAGCACCACAACACAGCCGGCAGCAACCTCGAGATTACCGAGCAACATCGGTGCGCCCTGTGGATCGAGCGTGATGACGTCTTCGCCCGTGAGGGGATCGGGAGCCCGACACGCGCGCGACTTGTCGGGTAAATCGTCGCAGCTGCTTGTTGTCGAGATCACAAGTGAGATCGTCGGCGGCAGGGGGAACGGCTGGGCCGGCGGTGCGGGCACCACGGGCTGAGACAGCGTGACGAGGCCTCCTGAGATGTGATTGGGGCCGCTGAAACTGGCAGGGTTGACCGGTCCCTCCAGACAGTTGCCCACGCCTCTGCGGAGTGTCGAGAGCGACCCGTGGATGATCGAACCTCCGTCTTCGGAGAGGTTGCCATTGGTTCCCACATGGCCGCCCCAGCCGTCTGACTGCGGCAAGCCTGCCACGAGCGTGACATTCGAGGAATCGTAGCTCCTGACGCGCACGCCTCCCGAGAACTGCAGCCCCCTGCAGGTGTCCTGGGCTGCGAACAGGCCGTAGGTGAATGTGGCGTCAAGCTGGCGCTCAATCATCGTCGAGACTTCCACCCTGGCCTGGCGGGAGCCCAGGAGCGTGCCACGAGCCGTGACCCGCCATGACTGCACCACAATGGGCGCAGCGGCGCCGAAGGGCGTGACGGAGCGCATCGACAACAATGTGGCTGACGCCGCATAGGACACCAATGCGCCGCCAGATGTCATCGTGCCCTGCGCGGCCGCGGCAAACGCTGTCTGCACGGACTCCAGCGGATAGTTTGGTGTCGGGCCGGACAGGGCCGACAACACCACGGGGTGCCCCTGATAGAGCACCGGGGAGCCGGTGCTGTCGTATTGCGCCAGCGGATCGTGGCCAGTGCCGGGCAGAACGTATGAGTCGAGGAGGAACCGCGCCGCCCGGTTCGCGCCAGATTCGGCCCCCTTCCTGGCCTGCAAGATCAGGCGATCCCGGGCGCTCGGCGACCTTCGGGATCGCGCCAGCACGAACATCGTGGCCCCAATCGCCGAAACCAGCAACACGACCAGCAGCGACAGCACGAGGGCGACGGCAGTGTCACTGCCTGGGGCGAGCCCCATGAACTGCTCCAGCCTGTCCTGCACATGGCCGGTCGCACGCACTGCCAGGCGGCTGAAGTTGTCAATCGGCGTCACATTCAAGATGCCGATCGAGCCCAGTCCCTTGATGACCACAAGCAGGAGGGCAGTAAAGACGACCGCCTGGGTCAGCGAGGAGCCCGCGTCGGAATCATGGGCCGCGGCCGCCGCAGTCAACTCACACCGCCGTGAGGAGTGGACTGCGGCGGCCGGAAGTCCCTTGACGGCCGGAATGGCGAAGCCAGGCTCAAGGTGGGAAACCACATCCATTGCCAGAGCAAGAGAGATGCCATCTCCGCCTGGGCTCGACAGGCCTCTCGACCACTGGTTGCTCACTGTCACCCGGCACCCTCCCGCTCAGCCGGATGACGATATGCCCCGTGTAGTTACAAGAGTGGAGAACCAGGCGGGATCCGTCCGCTACGGGTGGGATCGCCACCGGCGCGCGATCAGGTGATCGAGCGAAAACACGCCTGGACCGCGTGTCAGGATGACGCCCAGCGTCGCCGCCCAGTAGAGATGGTCGGCCCAGGCATTCGGATACACGAACGTCTGAATCACCAGAAGCATGCCGAACAGCGGCAGTGTGGCCAGCCGGGTACCCAGACCGACGAACAGCAGAACTGGAAGCGTGAGTTCCTGCACCATCGCCATACGGGCGGCCAACTCAGGCGCAAGGAGCGGTACTTTGTACTCGTCGCGAAATAACAACACGGTAAAATCGAACGAGTTGTACTTCAACAGGCCGGCCTTGAAGAACACCATGCCCACGCCGACGCGCAGGGCCAGCAGCAGGACCGACATCGGGAATCGTTCCAGGCGAACGCAGGCGGCACGCAGTCTCTTGGCCAGCGTCATGGTCACTCCTCCTCGAGGGAACGACGGGCCATCACGAGCCCGGCGTCGGAAAGCGCGACAAGGGCTCTGCCCGGATCGAACTTCGGATCCATGTCCAGCGCCTGTGAGGCGGCCTCCTCAACCGTCTGTCCCGCCTGCAACGCGCGTCTGAACACCCAGTCACCGCCAGCGAGGCGGGCCAGCTGCACATCTCCTCGCGCACCGCGAACTTCCAGATGTGCGCGGGCGGGGATCATGTCGAATCGGGTTGGCGCCTCGTCCGAGAGGTACACCCGCATCAATTCGTCAACGGGCCACGCGATCGGCAGATATGCCAGTCCGGGCTGCAGCCGGATCGACAACACCATCAGTGCCTCGGAGCCGAGGCCGGCGAGCCACGCTCGTCCCAGCGGCGGCGCGTCCACCGCCACTGACACCTGCCCTACACGCCACTCCAGTTCCCCGAAAGCCCGGAGATATGGCAGCCGGGCCATACCTGGACGGGTCGACAGGAACGCCGGAAAATCTTCGCCATACTCCGCCATGCAGAACACAGAAGGCGGCCGAAGGGCCACATAGTCACGCGCGGCGTCCAGCACCGGCGCGTCTCCCGCCAGCCAGGCGGTCGCCGGAAACCGTGTACGCAGAGTCTCGATGAGGCTGGCGTGATAGTGGCGCCGATGGATCGCCAGCCGCGCGGCTGGATCGCGGCCGCCGATCAGCAAGGGCCGGACGGCGTCATCTTCGGACGCGACAATCGCGTTCCGCACTCTCCGCTGCAGCTCAGCCAGCGCAGGCATGCCGGTGTTCCAGTCCTCGCTGAGCGTGAGCGCGCGCGGTTCGACTCTCGGCCACCAGCGTCGTCAAACCGGGAATGTCGTTGTCCCGCTCGATCAACGTGGGCAACGCGCCGAACAAGGAGACTGCGTACTCATACAACTCCCACGGTCCGGCCGCGATCGCCGAGCCGTGGGTGTCGACCAGCAGCGTCCGGCCGGGTTCACCATCGTCTTCAGGCTCGAAGCCGCCGAGGTGCAGTTCCGCCACGGCGTCCGGCGGCAGCGCTTCAAGATAGCGGCGCGCGTCGAAACCCATGTTGTGGGCGCTCAAATACACATTGCTCACGTCACACAAGAGCCGGCATCCCGTGCGGGCCACCAGTTCCGCCAGGAACTCCGGTTCGGTCATCGTCGAAGCTCCGAAACCGATGTAGCTCGAGGGGTTCTCCAGGAGATAGGGCCGGCCAAAAGCGTCCTGAACCTGCTGGATGTGGTCCGACAGTATGCCCGCCGTCACGCTGTTGTAGGGCAGCGGCAGAAGGTCGTTCAGGTACTCGCCCGCGTGGGTGGACCAGGCGACGTGACCCGACAACAGCACGGGATCGATCAGATCGACAATTTTCCGCACCCTGGCAAGGTGGGCCGCATCCACACCTTCGGCGCTCCCGACGGACACACCAACCGTGTGCACTGACACCGGATAGCGATCGGCGACCTCGAGCAGGAGCTCCGTCGCATGCGGATTGGCCAGGAAGGTCTCGGGATGAATCTCGAAGAAGGGCACAGGGGGAGAGGTGGCCACCACTTCGGCAATGTGAGGCAGTCTCAGACCGATGCCTGCGCCTGCCTGCTGGGGCTGCAATGACGTCATGTGGCGGCCACCCTGGTGCATGAGCGCCTACTTGGCCTTCAGGCTGCCGTTGACGATGCGCTCGCAGTAGCCTTCGGCGACATAGATCCACGCGTTCGGATCACCGTCGATCTTTGACGTGCCGGCGCACGAACTGTTGCCGGTTGATGCGCAGTCATTCTTGCCGGCCTTCGCGATGCCGTAGCACTTCTCTGCCTTGAAGGCCGGAGTCTGACTGGGGGTGATGGTGGCGGCGGCAAAGAGGGCCGGCGCGGAGACCGCGGCGGCCAGGGCCGACGCAATGACGAGACGTCTGTTGACATTCATGTGACCTGCTCCTTGAAAAGGTTGGCACCCCGAAGCGGGGCTGCCTTCAGTCTTTCGATGACACTCGCAGACGGGTTACAGCGGGAACTGCCGTCATGCCATCGCGAAGCGATTCCGGGATATCGTTGACCTGATCACCAATGACGAATGCGCAGACGAACCAATGGATGGACCTGGGCCTGGTGGAGGTCCTTCGACAGAAGCCCCTTCAGGAGGTCAGAGTCGGGCGGACACGAATCGCGCTGACGTTTCTGAACGGTACGTTCTCAGCCGTGTCAGGGGTCTGCAATCACGTAGGAGGCCCCCTCGGACACGGGCAGCTCGATGGTGAGTACCTGGTCTGCCCGTGGCATGCCTGGAAGTTCCACTGCCGGACCGGTGAAGGCGAGCCTGGCTATGAAGCCGACAAGGTGCCGCGGTATGCGCTGGAGGAGCGTGACGGACACCTGTGGATTGATACGGAGTCCGCCACACCACGGGCGAAGGTGCCGCACGCGCCCCATCCACTCGCCCGCCCGGTCGTGCGCCAGCCTGGGCCCTTGCGGGTCGTCGGGATCTCTACAACCAACATGGATGAACGCCATCGACGGGTGTCGACTTCCGAGTTGCTGCTTGACGTGGCCCTGGCGCATGCGGCTACCGTGTCCGGCACCGAGACACGACTCATTCGCCTCAGTGCCCTGAAATTCCGTGCCTGCGAAGGGTATTACTCGCAGGCGGCCGAGGCCTGCACGTGGCCTTGCTCGATTACGCAGATGGATTCGAAAGATGAGATGGATCAGGTCTACGAAGCAATCGTGCACTGGGCCGACGTGATTCTCATTTCCACCCCCATTCGCTGGGGCAATGCGAGCGCCTTGTACTACCAGATGGTGGAGCGCCTCAACTGCGTCCAGAACCAGATCACCATTCGGAACAGGCAGCTCATCAAGAACAAGGTGGCCGCCATGATCATCACCGGCGGCCAGGACAACGTGCAGGCCGTGGCGGGCCAACTCCTCGGCTTTTTTGCCGAGATCGGGTGTACGTTCCCGCCATTTCCCTACATCGCCCACTCACGTGGCTGGACCGCCGAGGACATGGAACGGAATGTCGAGCAGGTCAGGAATAGTCAGGATCTCCGCGAAGGCGCGCAAGCCCTGGTCGATCGCGCCATGCTCGCCGCGCAGCGCCTGCTCGCCACAGAACCAATGGCGCGGCTCTCGCGTGGCGGCCGGAAAGCGCATCGTCTTGAAGTCGAACGAACGGGAGCGGTTCCTGAATGACGTAAGATGGTCACAACCAATGAACATTTCCGTGGAGGTTCGTTCGTGAAGACTGGAAAGTCCCGTGTACCAGCATTCGCCGCGCGGCTTGCGATGCCGGCCCTGTTGCTGGGGTCGCTGTCGATGACCGCCGTCGCGCAACAGGTCGATGTCAACGCAATCGGGCCGCAAGTCGGTCAGAAGGCCCTGGCCTTCAACCTGCCAGATCAGAACGGCCAGCCTCAGACGCTGGCCACGGTCGCCGGTCCGAAGGGCACCATGCTGGTGTTCTTCCGCTCGGCAGACTGGTGACCGTACTGCCGCACGCAGCTGGTCGAGCTGCAACGTGATCTGGAGAATGTGAAGCGGGACGGATACGGGCTCGTCGCCATCAGCTACGACAGCATCGACACCCTCAAGGCGTTCAGTGACAAACACAGCATCGGATTCCCTCTGCTGTCGGATGAGGATTCGAAGACGATCACCGCATGGGGGCTGCTCAACGAAGAGGCCACGGGCCGGACTGCAGGTATTCCGCACCCGGGCACGTTCATGGTCGACACGGCTGGCACCATTGTGGCGCGCACGTTCGAGCAGCCATACCAGGAACGACGCAGCGCTGTCAGCATTCTGGAGCAACTGGCAGGGACCACGCCCGGACAAGCGGCCACGGTGCGAGGCGCGCACGCCACGCTGAAAGTGGGGGCGAGTGACGCCGTCGCCTCGGTGGGGCATCGCATCACGCTGAGCGTACAAATCACTCCGGACGCAGGGAATCATGTGTACGCGCCAGGCCAGAAGGGCTACATCCCGGTCAGCCTCACCCTGTCGGAAGATGCGGCATTCAAACCCTACGCGGCCAGCTATCCTCCGTCGGCGCCCTATGTCTTTGTGCCACTCAACGAGACCGTCCAGGTCTATTCGACGGCTTTCACCATCACCCAGGACGTGACTCTGGCACTCACGAGAGAGATGCGTGCGCGCGCGACGAAAGGTGAGGTGCTCACGATCAAAGGCGAACTCGAGTACCAGGCCTGCGACGACACGGTCTGCCACCGGCCTGAAACATTGCCGGTTGAGTGGAAGATCACGTTGAGTCCGATCGTTCGATAGCGCCCGGGTACGTTTACAGGTCAGCCGGCAATGTCTCGCACAGTGAAGGGGTGGCTGGCCATCTGGGTCATCGTCGCGGGCTGGTTGCTTTGGCAACAGGGGTGCAACGAGACTCTCGAAGCCATCGTCGTCTCCGACGGCGCTGTGATTGTGCGGAATCAGACCGAGGCCGACTGGCTGGACGTGCGGATTTGGGTCAACGAGTACTACTCAGGCGGCGCGCGTGTGATTCCGGCGAACGGCTTCGTGCGTGAGCCGCTGTCGCGATTCGTGGCCGCGCAGGGGCAAACGATCGACGTCGCGCGAACGGCAATTACCTCGATCGTGGTGCTGGGCCGGACGCCGGATGGAACACGGGTCAGAGTCGCGTGGGGGAAGCCACAGCTCCATTAGCCGCCTGTCCTGCAGTGCAGTCGTCTTCAGCACAGCGCCAGGCTGGCAGCGCTAGTCCACTGGCAGGATGACCAGACCCAGCGCATCGAAGTATGCGATCCGGTTCGGAATCGTCTCGAGAATCGTGGTGGCGAGCGCCGCGGTGATGCGATCAGCCCGGTAGCGTACCGCGAGATAGGGCAGAAAACTCTCTGCCACGTCTTCACGCTGCGGAAAGTCCCG
Organism: Acidobacteriota bacterium; assembly: GCA_024640135.1. Taxonomy (GTDB): domain Bacteria; phylum Acidobacteriota; class Vicinamibacteria; order Vicinamibacterales; family SCN-69-37; genus SYFT01. The sequence goes on along the minus strand of JAHEFO010000067.1, from coordinate 3,693 downwards.
GGCATACGTGGAGATGAACGCCGGGTCCCGCCCCTGGGCTGAGACCCAGCCGGCGGCCGAGGCGTGGCCGGCATCGAGAGACGTGTGCACGGCTTCGTGCACCAGCGTTTCCTCGAGGATTCCGTCGGCCAGGTAGAGATCACCCTGACCGACGTGGATGAGCAGGTTGTTGTTGCCGCCGCCAAACGGCTGGACGCCCTGATGGATCCAGACCGTGGCGACGGAAACCCGCAACGCCTTCGGCAGACGGCCGATCACGACGGCGTACTTCTCGGCCTGGGCGCGCGCGGCCTCCAGGCTCCCGAACTCTGGATTCACCTGGACCTCGGAAACCAGCCCGTCGGTGAAGGCCGCGGTGAAGAGATAGGCCTGCACCTGGATCCAGGTGTTTACCCGCCGATCGAACATGGTCCGGCTGCCCTGTCCGTTTGCCGTCACCGTCTCGAGGGTGGTCGGGTCCGACGGGGTGATGATGTCAGGGTCGAGGAAGATCGTCCCGGCGAAAGGGGGTGGCCGCAGGATTGGCCCGGTCGGCGACGTTACCGCCCCACCGGCACCGCACGCGACGACGACGGGCACAAGCAGGCCCGCGCAGAATACCGGAATCGTTCGCTTCAACCGGGGGCTCCCACCAGGTTCATTGCAGGGTCTTCAACGCGGCCAACACTTCATCGGCGTGGCCCTCGACGCGCACCTTGTCCCAGCGCTTCGCGACCTTCCCCGCCGCATCAATGAGGAACGTCGTACGGACGATACCCATGTACTTGCGGCCGTAACGCATCTTCTCCTGCCAGACACCGTACTTGTCCGCCACCTCATGGTCGGCATCGGCCAGAAGCGGGAACGTCAGGCCGTGCTTGTTCGCAAACTTGGCCTTGCTCTTCTCATCAAGAATGCTCATCCCGAGGACGACTGCCTCGCCGGCCTTCGCGAACTTCGGCAACCGTGCCTGGAAGTCGCACGACTCAGTCGTACACCCTGGAGTGTTGTCCTTCGGATAGAAGTAAAGAACGACCGGACGGCCGGCGTACTGCGACAGCTTGTGGGTCACGCCAGCCTGGTCCTTTAAAGTGAAGGCAGGCGCCTTTTTACCGGGTTCAATCAGTGCCATCCGCTCATTCTATCCAAGACCCGCATGAACGCGGCCTTCACGATCTGGAACGAACCTTGATTACCTCACCAGAGTGATACGAAATTACCTGACTGCTTTCGGACAACACCTGCACAACGCCCATCGCCGGATGGGCCGGTGGGCCTGGCCCGTGTGGGCAACGGGCAGCGTGGCCGCGGTGCTGCTCTTCAACCTGCTGTTCGTTGTGCCCGGGCCGGGCGGGATCCGGTCGGCATCGGACATGCCTGTGTCCACGCTGGTCTACGACATGCGTGACCGGCCGGTTTTCAGCATCTTCAGGGAACATCGGACGGTCGTCGACCTGAGTCAGGTTTCACCGTTCATGATCCGCGCGGTTCTGGCGGTCGAAGATGAACGGTTCTACCAACACCACGGCATCGACCTCTGGCGTATTGGTGGCGCGGCAATCGCGAATGTGAAGCGATGGGAACTGGCCCAGGGGGGCTCGACCGTCACCCAGCAACTGGCGCGCAAGACCTTTCTGAACGACAACAAGACGCTCTGGCGAAAAGCGCGCGAGATCGTGTTGGCGCTCAGGCTGGAGCGGGCGTTCTCGAAGGACGAGATCCTTGAGATGTACCTCAACCGGATCTACTTCGGACGTGGGTTCTACGGCATCGAGGCCGCCGCACAGGGCTACTTTGGCAAGGCCGCGGCGGCACTCTCGCTCGACGAAGCCGCGTTGCTGGCGGGCCTCATCAAGGCGCCCTCGGCGTACGCGCCTCCGTCCAATCTTGACCGCGCCGTCGCCCGGCGCGCCGTGGTGCTGCGGCGTATGGTGGCGGTGGGCGCCATTACGGAGGCAGAGGCGGCACGCGCCGGCGAGGCAAAGGTCCGGTTGCGCCGCGACCTGGGTCAACCGCGTTTCGGCGAGTACTTCCGCAACCACGTGGCGCGCGAGCTGGTCGATCGCTTCGGCGACGACATGGTCTGGAACGGCGGCCTGCGCGTCTACACGACGATCAACCCGGTGATGCAGCGCGCGGCGGAAAGCAGGTTGCTGGCCGGTCTCGCCGGGATCGAACGTCGCCCGGGATTCTCGGGGCCGACGCTGGAAGACGCGGCTGCCGTGGCGAATGGAAAGACGGCCTACTTACAGGGCGCGTTTGTCGCGATCGATCCGAGAAACGGCCACGTGCGGGCCCTGGTTGGCGGACGTGACTTCGACGACAGCACCTTCGATCGTGCCAGCGACGCCCGGCGACAGGCGGGCTCAACCTACAAGCCTTTTGTGTTTGCTTCCGCCCTCGAGTCGGGCGCAAACCCGGGCACGTTCATCACAGGTGTCAACGAACCTGTCCGGGTCTCCGGCGTCGATTGGCGGCCCAGCGGCGCGGCCGGAGGCGACGCCGATGTCATGACCATGCGGGAGGCGCTGCGAACCTCGAACAACCGGGCGGCGGTCCGTGTGCTCACGGCAGTGGGCATTCCTGCCGCCGTCGACACCGCGAAGCGCCTGGGCCTGTCGGCGCCTCCGGAGGTTCCTTCCCTGGTCCTGGGATCAGGTGATGTCTCACTGCTGTCGATGACCAGTGCGTACGGCGCCTTCGCCGACAACGGTGTCGTACATGCTCCGGTGTTCGTGCGGCGCGTCGAGAACGCCGAGGGCGTCGTCCTGTGGCAGGGCGTTGACGAAAGTCACCAGGCACTGTCCCCGGAGACGGCGTTCATGATGGCTGACATGTTGGCGGACGTGGTCGACCATGGCACTGGTGCTCGGGCGCGGCAAGAGGGGTTCCTGCTGCCGGCCGGAGGCAAGACGGGCACGACAAATGACTACAAGGACGCGTGGTTCGTGGGGTTCACGCCGAGCCTGGTCGCCGGCGTGTGGGCGGGGTTTGATGAACCGCGGCCGATTGCGCCAAACGGGTACGCGACGAATCTGGTGCTTCCGATCTGGGCGCGCTTCATGCGCGATGCGACAAAGAGCGCCCCAGGCTCATGGCTCCAGCTACCCGAGGACGTCGTGAGCGTGCAGGTGTGCCTGCGATCGGGGCTGAGGCCAACCTCGGGTTGCGCGCAGGCCTCGGATACGACGACTGGCTTCGAATACTTCCGCCGCGGCACCGAACCGGAAGACTGGTGCCCGCTGCACGGCGGACGCTCGTTGTTCGATCGATTCCGCCTGCGGTCGGTCGCGTGCCGGCTGTTCGGCAAAGGCTGCTAGCGCTACGCCCGCAGGTGATCCGCTTTCCAGTCTTTGATCAGCAGCTTGATCTGCTTCTGATCAGTGATGCCGTCGCGCAGAACAGTCTGGGCCAGTTCCGGAAGCTCGGCGTCGCCGGCAAAACGGAGGGCGACCAACTGGGCCGGCGTGAAGTCCTCGATGCGGCCGTGGAGGTCGGGAGGCAATAGCTCCTTCAGGCGCATCCGCATCTCGAGACGAATCACCCGATCCTGCACCTTCAACGCAAAGACCCGCGCGAAGAAGAACATCAGAATGAGGGCAATCGCCGTTGCCGCCGCGATCACCGTGGCAGCATCGGGCGCCTTGAACGCCCCACGTACGGCCCAGACCAGATTCGCCACGAGGATCGGAAAGGCGACGTAGTGAAACAGAG
>JAHEFO010000066.1 GCA_024640135.1 Acidobacteriota bacterium | reverse complement strand
GGACGCCAAGTCGTGGCCCTCTCGCCGGATGGGAAGCAACTGGTCTACGCGGCGAACGAGCAGTTGTATCTGCGAGATCTTGGGCAGCTCAACGCTCAGCCGATTCCCGGCACCCAGGTGGATCCGGCGCAGCCCGTGTTTTCTCCCGATGGTCTCTGGATCGCGTTCTTCGAGAACGATTCAGGTGCGGGCGCCATCAGAAGGATACCGGTCGCGGGAGGCACCTCCAGCCCGGTGGTCGCGTCCGAGAATCCTTTCGGGATCACCTGGGCCCCGGGCTTCATCGTGTACGGGCAGACCGATGGCATCTACCGTGTGGCAGACATCGGTGGCGCCCCGGAGCGTCTCGTCGCGAGCGATGCGGCCACCGGCCGGCAAGTGGGCCATCCTCAACTCGTGGATGGTGACCGGCACCTGCTCTACAGTGCGTCGAACGACACCGGCGGTTTCCTTAGTGGTTCCATCCGTTTGCGCGAGATCACGTCGGGTGACGACGTAGAGCTGGTGGCGCATGGGGCGGCCGGCCACCTCCTGCCGACGGGACATCTGGTGTTCTACCGTGACGGCGCGGTGTTTGCCGCCGCGTTGGATCTGGCCGGACGTTCGGTTGGAGGGCCGGCGCCGCTGATTGAAGGCGTGTCTGCAGCCCCGGGTTCCCAGGGCTCGCAGTTCGCAGTGTCAGATGCCGGTGTCGTGGCCTTCGTCTCGGGCGGGCCCCTTGGCGGCGTGCTTGGTGCACCGGCGACCCTGATGTGGTTCGATCGCAGCGGACGATCCGAGCCCGTCGGGGCGCCCATGCTCGCATACAACTACCCGAGAATCTCACCTGACGGCACCCGAATCGCCACCGGCACGTCAGGCGGAGGAGTGAATCTCTTCGTGTGGGATATCCGGCGCCGCATCAACGAGCGCGTCACGTCGGAGGGGTCGGCCGACGCGTATCCCGTGTGGACGGCCGACGGCAGACACCTGTTCTTCTCGCGCAACGGAGGCAGTCCCGGGGTGGGACGTTTGCTGCGGCGCGCGTCCGACGGCACGGGCGTGGCTGAGTCGTTCTGGGAGGACGATGACATCCGGCCGCTTTCGCTCGCGCGGAATGACGAACTGCTGCTCTACCGGGAGGGGGCGGGCGCACGAAACCAGCGGCTGTTCTTCAGGTCGCTGCAGGGCGGCGAGCCGAAGCCCGTGGTGGCCGACCCGGCGATCGATGTCAAGAACGGTGTGCTTTCACCCGACGGCCGATGGGTCGCGTATGCGTCGACCGAATCCGGCGACGAGTATGAGGTGTTCGTGCGTCCGTTCCCGGATGTCGAGAACGGGCGGACGCAGGTGTCGTCGGGCGGAGGCATTTATCCGGCGTGGTCACGCACGGGACGTGAGCTGTTCTATGTCGCCGGCAACGGAGCCGCTCGGCAGATGACGGTGGTGAAGGTGCCCGAGATTCCATCGGACGCCCCGTTCAACGTCGGCGCTTCGCAGACGCTTTTTCCCTATCCTGGAGGCGGGTTGACCGGCCGTATGTTCGACGTATCGCCCGACGGACAACGGTTTGTGGTTGTTGTGCCTGGCGTGGACGGTGCGGACGCGCCCTCGGCCATCACCATCATCACGGACTGGTTCACGGACGTGCGGAAGGTCAGGTGATCGGATCGGATCACGTTCAGGGACCGGAAAAGAGGAGAAGTGACATGCAGGAACTGAACGACACTCGGCGGCGGTTCATCGGGTACTTTGCGGCCACTGGGCCCGGGCTCTAGCAGGCTGCTAGGAGGCCTGCGCCCTTGCGCGCGCCTCCCACTCGACGACGGCTTCCCAGCGCGGCTTGAGTGAATCCATGAGGGCCATGAACTCGGGAGTGGATCGCAGGGGCGCGAGGAACGGATCGTATTCGGCGAGGCACGGGTAGTTGGTGAACCCGCACTCGATCGCCTTGCGGGTCCACTCAAGTGCCTCGGCTCGCCGGCCCAGGAGCGCGTACCCGCCCGCGATCGGTCGAACGAAGTGATCCGACCGGATTGTCCGCTCCAGGTCCGGGGCCGCGTGCGACAGGGCCTCATCGACGCGTCCTTCGAGTGCGCACTTCAGAAAAAGGGCGGCGCTCGACAGGACGGTGCCTTTGACCGCCTCTCCAGTCCGGCCCAGGAGGTCCGCAGCCTCGCCGACATGTCCAGCTTCGGCGATCTGCCAGCCCGCGATGAAGTGCAGTCCCGAGTGCGTCGGGGCCATTGTGACAGCCCGTCGGGCCGCGACCGCGGCCTCCTCGAAGCGGCCGGTCACACTGCTGTAGGTGCTGACCACCAGGGGAGTGAGCGCAGTCAGCGGATCAATCATCGCCACCTGCCGGACGAGGTCCCCCTGATGCTGGAGTCCGGCGGCATTGGAGAACCGGCACAATTCACCCAGCACGTTGGCGTCACTGGGGGCCAACTGCCAGGCGCGCCACAAATCGTCAAGCGCGCGCTCCACCTGGCCGCGCAGGCCGGCCACGAGTCCACGCACGAAGATGCCAAGGTGCAGGTTCGGATCGATGGCCAGCGCCCGGTCCGCCAGGCGCCCGGCCTCGTCCAGGCGCTCGCCGGTGGGGTCCATCATGACGTTGGCATACGTCCAGGAGATCTGTCCCTTGGTGGCGAAGAGCAGCGCGTTGTCGCCGACAATGGCCAACGCGTCGTCCACCAGCCTGAGGGCGTTTTGCAGCGCGTTGGGGGTCCACTTCACCAACTCCTGACGCGCTCGAAGATAGCCGTCATAGGCCACCACGTCTTCAATGGGACGCTCGGCCACCTGACGTTCTTCGCTGTCGGAAAGCGTGACCTCGAGCGCCGAGACGATCTTGCGTGAGATCTCCTCCTGAATTCCGAAGACGTCCTCCACTGTGCCGGAGTACTTGTCGCTCCAGGCGGGCTGGTCACTACCCGCATCGACCAGTTCAGCGGTGACGCGAAGCGCGTGTCCCGCGCGACGCACCGACCCGGTGACCAAATGGCTGACGCCGAGCTCCCGGGCCAGCGTGTGCGTGTCCTTGCTGGTGCCCTTCAGCGCCATCGCCGAGTTGCGCGAGATCACACGAATCGCCGACACCTTCGACAAATCCGCGATGACTTCCTCGGTGAGTCCGTCCGCGAAGTACTCGTTTTCCTGGTCCGGACTCCTGTTGACGAATGGCAGCACGACGACAGTCTTGTGAGACGGTGCGCTCACCGGCGCGGACCGTCCGCCCGAAACTGACGCCCGCAGCGCGTCACCGACGTCGCGCGCGGTCTGGTATCGGCTGCCCGGGTCCTTCTTCAGGCAGCGGGACACGATGTCCGAGAACTCCAGCGGCAGCCGGGCGTCCACCAGGCTCACCGGTGGCGGGTCGTCCCGCAGGATGGCGGACAGCACAAGGGTCGTGTTGTTGCCGCGAAACGGACGTCGCCCGGTCGCCAGTTCGTGGAGGACGACGCCCATCGAAAAGATGTCGGAGCGGCGGTCGACCTGCTGGCCTTGCGCCTGTTCCGGCGACATGTACGCGACCGTGCCGATGACGGCACCCGAGTTGGTGTGCAGTACTGTCGTGCCTTCGCCCGGGTCGTCATCAGCCTGCTTGGCCAGACCGAAGTCCAGCACCTTGACCCTGCCATCGTCGGTCACCATGACATTGGCCGGCTTGAGGTCGCGGTGGACGATGCCCCGTTCGTGCGCGGCGTGGAGGGCGTCGGCCAATTGACCCGCGATGTCGATCAGGCGCGGCAGCGCCATCGCCGCTTCGCCGCGGACCTCCAGACTCTGGCCCTCGACCAGTTCCATCGTGAGGAGATGCACATCGTCGACCTGCTCGACCGAGAAGACCGTCACGATGTTCGGGTGTGCGAGCGCTGCCAGCGCGCGCGCCTCCCGCTGAAAGCGTTCGAGGCGATGAGCATCCGAGGCGACGCCGGGCGGGAGGATCTTGAGGGCGACGTCGCGGCCGAGCCTGGTGTCGCGGGCGCGATACACTTCGCCCATGCCGCCCCGCCCGAGCAGGGCCATGACCTCGTAGTGCGCCAGGTGCCGGCCGATCACACTGCGAATACTACACGCACGCAAGTGCGAGCAGGCGCGGCCAAGCCGTTTTTGTCGATGGTGAATGATCTCGCGGCGCAGCGCTGTGGCACAATCCGGCAAGGATGTGGATCTCGAAAGACCGGCGGTCGAGCGGAGGCCAGGGCCTGGCGATAGGCATCGCACTTGGTGTGGCCTTGGGTGCTGCGATGGACAACATGGGTGCCGGTATCGCGATTGGTGTTGCGATCGGCGCCGCGATGGGTTCAGGTGGGCGTGGACGAAAGTCGAAATCGTCTTCGCCGGACGGGGATGAGTCCAATGGAGACCCTCGCAGCTAGCCGCCCGGCGGCCGTGGCAACCCCGTTTGGGTGAATGATCCCGGTGACATGGTCACCCTTATCCGGCGCCGGGGGGAGATCCGGTCGAAGGGGTGTTAACGCGTGCCGACTTTGCGCCGCGCGTCCTCCACCCACCCGCGGTCCATGTCGCCGTCGCTCCAGTAGTCAAGGAATCGCGTGTACAACTGTTTCGCGCGGGCGGCGTCACCGCGCTGTTCGGCAAGCTGCGCGAGCAGGTAATGGCTCCTGACGTAGCTCACCGGGTCGAAGGCCCGCTCATATCCTGCGCCGGCGACCTTCTCGAGCATGGTGGCCGCCCGGTCGGCTTGCCCAGTTGCCAGATAGGCTTCGGCGAGCAGATACCGGACTTCGAGGGCGCCGCCATCAGAGTCGACCGGGCCGCGCGGGGTCAGTTGGTCTTCGGCCTTGGTCAGCTCCGCAATTGCTGTCTTGGTGTCGGCGGCCTCCAGTGCCAGGGTGCCCCGCAGTTGTGCCAGCACCCGCGCCTTGAAAGGCCCATCCGGTACGGTGTCGAGGAAACCGGCGATCCTGGCCACCGTCTGTTCAGCCTCGGCACGTCGCCCCGCGCTTGCCTGCGTGACGGCCAGTGAGAAGATCGCATTGACACCCGCGAACGATCCTTCACCGGCTTCGGCGAACGCGCGTTCAGCTTCAGTCAGCGCCAGCGTTTGCCGCTCGGTGAGGCGCAGGACACCGGCCGAGGCAATGCGGGCATCAACATGCGCATCGTTGGACGCGCCCGGAAGCCGCATCGCCCGGGACAGCTGGTCCAGAGCCTTGGCCGAACGGCCTTGAAACTGGGCCAGCACAGCGGACTGCATCAGACTGTCAGCCCGTCGTGCCGGATCGGATGACTCAACCAGATTGTCGAGGAGGGCCTCGGCATCCTGCCACCGCTCCTGCAGTATCGCGACCGTCACACGTCCCCCCCGCGCGGCGCCCAACGGATCGAGTGCGTAGGCCCGCACGAACGCGGCGTCGGCCTCGGTCAGCTGTCCATCGGCGATCAGGGCGTTCCCGAGGTTCAAGTAGCCGCCGGCATTGTCCGCATTGCGGTCGACGAACGCCTGCATCAGTTCGACGGCGCGCGAGGCATTGCCGAGCCGGGCATGGACCGTGGCGAGATTGCCGTAGGTGCTGGGAAACGACGTGCCGCGGCGAATGAGGTCCTCGTACTGCTCGCTGGCCTCCTGGTAGCGTTCCAGGTTCTGGTAGGCCTGGGCCAGATTGTGCCGCGATCCCTGATCTTCCGGATGGAGTTCCAGGCCGCGCCGATAGGCGTCCATGCCGCGTTCGTAGGTGGCGGGCTCGCCGGTGTAGTAGTACCCCTCGATGTAATAACGTTCGCGACTGGTCAGACGATCGTTGTTGTCGAGGGCCCGCCTGGCATATTCCTGCCTCTGGTCGCTGTGGCCAAGATTACTGTGGACCACGGCCAGCTTCGCCAGCGCCATGGCGAAGTTCGGATCGATCTCAACCGCCTTCTCGAACAAGGGCAGCGCCTGCGATTCGAGAATCCGTTCGTGCAGGTGGATGCCTTCGGCGTAGTACCGGTAGGCTTCGATGGACGAGGTGGTCACCTCTTTCACCCCGCGGTCGAGGCCGCGCTCGCCGGCCGTGCCGGGTTGTTCGAGGATCGCGGCCGGCCCGGCCAGCAGCTGCGCCATTTGCGATTTGATCCGGCGGGTCAGCTCGTCAACCAGCGAGAACAGGCTGGACTCACCGACCCCCTCGACCCGTTCCGAGGTGACAATCCGTCCGCTCCCGGCCTCCTGCAGCCGCGCATTGATGCGAATGGTGTCGCCGGCTTTGATGTAGCTGCCCACCAGCACGCGATCCACGCCGGCGCGATTCGTAATCTGCTGCACGAGATCGGCCGAAATCACCTTGTCATCGGCCCGATTCAGTTCATCGAGGATCTGGTAGAGCCGATCGGTGCCCAGCACTTCGATGCTGGCGTCCTGGGACAGGTCCGTCACCATCATGTCGGTGAGCCCCGTGCGCATCCAGTCGAGCGACTGATCACCCGTCTGGTTCTCGAAGTACAGCACCGCCACTGCCGGCTTGCCAGTCGCGCTGGCCAGCGGTCGCGACGACGTCCATGGCTGCCAGACCCAGAGGCCGGCGGCCAGCACGACCGCTGCCGCCGCGCCGATGACCGCCAGCCGCCTCGGCGCGACGGTCGTTGATGGCAAAGCGCCGGGTACCGCGGTCGACGTCGTCGCACCGGCCACTGCCGCCACAGGCGCGCTGGCCGAGTCCAGCCGCCGTCGAGCGGTGCGCAGATCCACGACCATGTCCTTCATGCCCTGGTAGCGGTCGTCCGGATCCTTCGCGGTGCACTTGTTGATCACGCGCTGGACGTCAGCCGCCACTTCAGCCGGCAGCCCCGGACCCGCCGACAGGGCCGGCACGGGCTGATTGAGAATCGCGTGGAGCGTGTCGAGCTGACTCTGGCCCTGAAACGGCGGCGCGCCGGTGAGCATCTCGAACAGCATCACGCCGAACGAGAAGACGTCGCTCCGGTGATCGATACGGCCCCCCCGCGCCTGCTCGGGCGACATGTAGGTCACCGTGCCCATCACCATTCCCGGGTCGGTCTGGTTTCCCTTGGGCGACAGCATCGTTTCACTGTCGGCGGGGGCCGACTCGACGAGCTTGGCCAGACCGAAGTCGATGATCTTGGCGTGACCATCCTCGGTCACCATCACGTTGGCCGGCTTGAGATCGCGATGGACGATGCCCTTCTCATGCGCGCGCGCGAGCCCTTCGGCCACTTCGACCGCGAGATCGAGAGCTCGTTTCTGTGGCATGGGCCCGCGCGCGAGCGTGTCGGACAGCTGCTGGCCGCGAATGAGCTCCATGGCGATGAACGTCACGCCGTTGCTTTCACCAACGCCGTGAATCACGGCAATGTTCGGATGTTCGAGCACGGAGGCCGCGCGAGCTTCCTGAAGGAGCCGATCGCGGCGGGTGGTGTCGTGGGTCAGGTCTTCCGGCAGGACCTTGAGCGCCACCTCGCGGCCAAGGTGCAGATCGCGGGCGCGATAAACGACGCCCATGCCGCCGCGGCTGATTTCGTCAAGGACTTCGTAGTGGGCAAGGGTTCGGCCAATCATGTCGGGAGGCCGCATCATAACAGTTCCGGTACCGGCCACCGGTGGCGGTTGGATCCCGCCACCTGCGTTCCGTGTTCGACTGGAAGGCTGGTCTGAAGAGGCTCATTGGGGCGATGACGGCAGCAACGGCACTGGCATCGTCGGTCGTCGCCGTGCGGGCGAACCAGGCCATCATGGCGCGTGCCGTGACCTCCGGCCGTCTCACACGACCATTCACCGGGCCCCGGAGCCATCGGCCCGCTCCGTCCTTCCGGGTCCCAGGTCGCGTTTGGTAGGCTCGCCCCGAAAGGATTGGGCATGAGACAGAAGTGGTCAGTGGTAGCCAAGGTGTCTGAGCTCGGGCGGATTGCGGTCATCAGGCGCTGGCGGTGGTGGTGTGCCGCCGCCGGGATCGTGAGTCTGGCGCCCCTCCTGATGGCCCAGGCCGCCACCGGAAGGTCCGACGGCCTCGTTGTCCTGCGCAGCAACGCCGACTTTGCGACGACCCTGGCCCGGGTGGAGCCGGCGGTGAGAGCGCGGGAGTTGTTTGTCATGCGCGTCATTGACCACGCGGACTCGGCCGCCCAGTTCGGCCGGGAACTGGCGCCCAATACGGTGGTGCTCTTCGGCAATCCCCAGGTGGGAAGCCAGTTGATGGCCTGCGAACCGCGCGTTGGCATTGATCTGCCCCAGAAACTGCTGATCTGGGAGGCCGACGGCGCCGTCATGGTCGCCTATAACGATCCGGCGTACCTGGTGCGGCGGCACGCGATCGCGGGCTGCGGGGATCTCATCGGCCGTGTCACGGAGAGTCTCCGCGCCATTTCGGCTCAGGTCTCCGGAGGGGAGAGTGGCGAACGGCAGGAGGCGACTACTGGAACGACTCAAGAACTTCGGCGGTTGTACGAGGCGGACCAGGAAGACCGCCGGCCCTCAACACCGCCAACGTAGGAGATGTGGGCGGCGATCACGAAGCGCGATGTTGAGCGCCGCGCTCCCGCCGTACTTCCGCAAATCGTGCGGGTGGTTGACACGCCGCGAAATCCCGACAAAGATTCCCGAGTCTCCGTGCCACTGTTCACCGTGCTGTCCCGCCATCCCATGACTCTCGACCGGCATTTCCTTCATTGCACCGGGGTCGTCCAAGCCGAGTTGTCGGGTGGCGTGGCCGCCACGGTGTTGAGCCGCCTGTATGTCTGATGGACAGGACACCATCGTGCTCCAAAGCGAGCGCGCCGAGATCTCACGAGCCGGGACGTGGCTGGAGCAGTTCGCGAACACCCACGGCCTGGTCGAGGACGACATGTACAATCTGCAGCTCATCCTGGATGAGCTGGTCGCAAACATCATCAAGCACGGCTACCGCGACGAGCCGGGTCACCAGATCCACATCGACCTTTCCCTGGCGGGAAGGGTCACGACACTCAGGTTCAAGGACGCTGCACCGCCATTCGATCCTGTCGCGGCACCACCGCCGAATCTCGACTTGCCGATCGAGGAACGTCCCATCGGCGGCCTGGGCGTGCACATCGTGAAGTCACTCGCCGACACGATGGTCTACGAGCGTTCGGGCGACTCGAATATCCTGACGATTACGAAGACGCTCGAGGCGAGCTAGGTCTCATCTCATGAACCCTGCCGCGGCATCGGGAGCGGTGATGCCGTTGGGCCGCCGCTTGCCGTTCGGAGTCCTATCAGGAATACTGGCACGGTGACAAGACTCCGCTCGCTTGCTGCCGTGACGGGCTTCGCCATCGGCGGGCTTGCCCTCTCCGCGGCGTTGCCCGCGTCGTCGACCCTGGCGCCGGCACAGCCGCCTGACGCCTGGCGACAGTGGGGAGGCCCCTCACGCAATTTCGTGGTGGACGCGGCGCCATTGGCGGATGCGTGGCCTGAAGGCGGTCCCACCATCGTGTGGCGTCGGCCGCTCGGCGATGGCCATTCGTCCATCCTCGTCGAAGACGGTCAGGTCTACACGATGTACCGGCCGGCATCGGCGGGTGGTGGTCAGTGGGCCGCCGAGGAAGTGGTCATCGCGCTCGACGAGGCGACGGGAAAGACCGCCTGGGAACATCGGTATCCGGCGCGGCCGCTGGCGTTTCGTTTTGGCGCTGGGCCTTACTCGACACCACTCATCGTCGGAGACCGTCTGTTCTCGCTCGGCACGAACAATCAGCTTCACGCGCTGGACAAGAAGACCGGCGCCGTTCTGTGGTTCCACGATCTGGTCAAGGCGTTCGGGGCGCAGGAGACGTTGATTCGACCGGCCGTCAAGGTCGGCATGTCCGCCAGCCCGCTGGCCTTCGGGGACACGGTCATCGTGCCGGCCGGAGGGCCGGGGCAATCGGTCATGGCGTTTCGGCAGGACACCGGCGAGGTCGTGTGGAAGAGCGGCGACTTCAATGTGTCGCAGGCGTCGCCCATTCTCATCGAGGTCAATGGCGAAACCCAGCTCGTGGTGTTCGGGGGGCTGGATGTGAATGGCCTCGACCCCGCGACGGGCCGGCTGCTCTGGAGCCATCCACACGACACCAGCGGCGACATGAACATCAGCACGCCGCTGTGGACTGAGGGCAATCTGTTGTTCGTGTCTTCCGCCTACAACGGCGGCTCCCGGATGATTCGGTTGAACCGCGAGGATGATCTCACCCGCCCGGAAGAGCGCTGGTTCACCAACCAGTTGCGGCTGCACATCGGCAACGCGCTGCGAATCGACAATGCGATTATCGGGTCGAACGGCGACTTCGGTCCGTCATTCATCACGGCCCTCGATGTCTCGACGGGCGAACGCCTGTGGCAGGACCGGAGCTTTGCGCGCGCTCAGTTTCTTCACGTCGCCGACAAGCTGATCGTTCTGGACGAAGACGGCACGCTGGGCCTGGCGCGCGCCTCGCGGACCGGTTTCGAGGTGCTCGCGCGCGCGGAGATTCTCCACAATCTCGCCTGGACAATCCCCACGCTTGTGGGCTCATCGGTCTACGCGCGGGACCGGCGTGAAATGGTCAAGGTCGACCTGCCGACGCGGTCTGCCGGCGGCCAATGAGCCGGCCCGTGTCAGGGCTTTTCCAACACTCGAGTCTTCGTGCCGATGATCACGCCGGCGTCGCTCACCTCAGCGCTGAGGACCTAACGGCCTGGCGCCAGCGTCGAAAGTGACAGGCTCACGATCGGGTCATTCGGGGAAGCCTGTCAGGCTCTCCAGCCCTGCTTCGCCCCTCAGCGTAGCTCTGAACGCCGGTGCTGATCTGGGTTGACGGGAGCGCGCACGCAATCCCGGCGTGGGTGTCACAGGCCTCCATGCCGGAGTACGGCAGCACGCGGGTACCCGTCAGTGCCTCATCGCGAGTCGTTGCGCCCTGGACACGCTGGTCCGCTCAGTTGCCGCAGTAGTTTCCCGTGTAGTCACGACAGCGCTCGAGCTTGAACTCTGGATCCACTGCCGGGCGAGTCTCGGCCTCCGACACGGTTCGTCCGGTGGCGTACATCCACCGTGTCATCCGTGCCAGCTTTCCAATGTCGATCCGGTCCGGGTTATCAAAGGGCGTGTGGTAGTCGGGATGCAGCAGCGTGCTGAAGAACAGCGCCGGCACACCCGCTCTGGCGTAGGGCAGGTGATCGCTGCGGTAGTACCAGCCCTCTCGATGGTCGGGACTGTCCCACGACGAATCGACGGTGAACTTCGTGACCGCCGTGTTCGCGGCCAGCGCCATCGCCACCAGTTCCGGCGAATTTCGGTGCGGTGCCGTCGCGCCAAGCAGTGCCGCCGTGTCGGGCTCGTTGCGGCCCAGCATGTCGCCGTTGAGCACGGCCGCGATTGCGCTCAAGGGGACGACAGGATTCTTGACGAACCAGCGCGATCCCATCAGGCCGCGTTCTTCGGCACCATGCCAGATGAACAGAGACGATCGTCGTCCCGGCGCCGCGGCCACGGCGCGACCGATCGCCAAGAGGGCGACCGAGGTCGTGGCATTGTCGTCGGCCCCATTCCAGATGTCATCGCCCTCCACGGGATAGCGCACGCCGTCGTGGTCCTGGTGCGCGCTGTACAACACGTACTCGCCGGCCAGCATCGGATCACGGCCAGGCACGCGCGCGATGATGTTCACTGACGGATACTGAAAGCTCTCGGCCGTGATGGCGGCGGTCACGCGCGCGCTTGCAGCCAGCGTCCCGGTGATCGCCGACTCACGCACGTACAGCAGCGGCATGCCAACGCTGGGCACCCGAGGTTCGGCCGTGCCGTCCGGATCGAGTGCGTACGACCCTCGAGGAAACGCCGCCGCCGACCGGTTCCACTGATCCCGCGCCTCATCCGGCACGATGGCGACGATGGCCGCGGGCTCCTGTGCCGCGACGGCCCGCTGAATCGTCCGCACCCACGCGCGGAGCGATGGCAAGGGCGTCGTGACGCCAGGCGCCGAGGCGTACCGCACCACCACGGCCTTGCCTGCCACATCAAGGGACGGGCTCTCTGCCGACCCGGCGAGCTGCGCGGCGGAAGCCATCACTACCGGCGCATCCACGTGCGCCGTCGTTGTGCCATCAGGCAGGACGTCGTGGCCCATTCGCAGCGCCTGGCCCCCCAGCGTCACCGTGCTCTGAGCGGACACGCGATACCGTTCGAGCGGGAAGAACTGAAAATAGGTGCCGTTGTCGCCGCCCGGCAGCAGACCCGCGTCACGGGCCCGCTCGGCGATCCACATGGACGCGGCCATCTCGTCGAGCGTGCCGCCTTCCCGTCCCCGCATCTGGTCGCCCGCCAGCGCAAAGAGGTCCGCCCGCAGGTCGGACTCGCGGATGTGTTCGATCGGATCCTGACTATCGGCGCCGACGATGCCGACGGCCGCGACCAGTACGACGTGTTTCAACCATTGCATAGCGGTCCTTCCTGAAAAGATTGTGGAGGACAGGCTACTAGATTGGGAAGCCCGGGACTACTCGTCCCGAAGTACCGTCATCGGGTCGAGCGCCGACAGGCGACGGGCGGGGAGCCCGCTGGCCAGCAGCGCAGCGGCCAGGATGACACCGACACCTCCGCCCACCGCGATGGGATCCCAGGGATTGACGGCCTCCAGCTCGCTTCGCAGCAACACCGCCATCGGCACGGCGATGATCAGGCCCAGCGTGATCCCCCAGAGTGCAAGCGACAGGCCATGGCGCATCACACGACCGACGACCTGATCTGATCTGGCGCCGATTGCCTTGCGAATGGCCATCTCCCTCGAGCGCTCCGTGACCGTGAACGACACGATTCCGTAGATGCCCAGGAACGCCAGGACAAGAGCGAACACGCCACCCCATCGCATGGCACTGCCAATCGCCCGTGGAATCGCCAGCGGGAACTCGATCAGGGTTTCCAGCGGCTGTGCCGCGATCAGCGGCACCTCCGACGTGACGGCTTCGGTTCGAAGCACCGGGACGATGGACGCGGCGGTGTTCCGTGCCTGCGCGTGAATGACGACCCGGGTCGACGGGTGCTGCGCCAGTGGCACCCACATTTTCGAATTGACCGCGACAACGGCGGGCGCGCCGAGCTCACGGCCTCCGGCATCCGGGTTGCTTCCGGACGGATCGCGAACGACGCCGACGACGGTCAGACGATCATTCAGCCCGCGAACTGCCGTGCCAAGCCCTTGCTTCCCGACGAGTCGCACGGTCTGGCCGAGAGCAGGCTCATCCGGCCAGTAATGGGCGGCAAACTCCTCATTGACAAGCGCAACTCGTTCGGAGCCGCGCTGATCCACATCGGAAAGCGGCCGGCCGCCGACGATGCCGATCTGGAGCATTGAGAGATACTCCGGACCGACCGCGTTCATCCTGACCAGCAATGGCCGACCGTCGGGCGTCTCGTAGCCCTCCGGCAGAATCTCCCCCAGCAGCAAGTCGTCGAAGACCCGCTCGACGCTGGTGGCCAGCGCCACGGACGTGACGTCCGGATGTGATCGAATCCGCGCGGCGATGTCTTCGAAGATCACCATCGCGTCTGACTCTGAGTACTGACCGAACGACAAATCCTTCGACACGACGGCGATGCCGTCCCGGGCGAAACCCAGGTCGGAATCGAGCAGGGTGGTTGTCGATCGCAATACCAGGCCCGCGCCCACCAGCAGGACCAGGCACGCGGTCACCTGCCCCACGACGAGCCAGCGCCGCAACCGGAGCGACCCGCCGCCTCCAGGTGAGCGGCGCCCCATCTTGAGGGCAGGCACCAGATGGGATCGGGAGCCGGCCAGGGCGGGCAGCAGACCAAACATCAGGCACGCGACGGCCGACACGGTCAGGGCGAAGAGGAGCACGCGGAGATTGAGGTCGAAGTCGAACTCGAGCGGAACACCGATGGGCAGCGCCACCGACCCGATCGACGTGATGGCCACCCGCGCGATGAGGATGCCCAGTCCGCACCCGGCCAGGGCCAGAATTGAACTTTCAACCAGCAACATCTTGACCAGGCGCCACCGGTCTGCGCCCAGGGCCGCCCGCACGGCGATCTCCTGGCGGCGCTCGTGAGCTTGCGCCAACAGCAGGCCTGCCACGTTCGAGCAGGCAATCAGGAGAATGAGGCCGGCCGCTGCCAGCACAAGCCCCGCAGCGGCGGTAAGCACCATGGTGAACTCCGGCGGCAGCATGCCGGGATTGGCCGCGACGACCCGGAACACCAGCGGCTCACCCGGAGTGTTCTCCCACTCCTGGCCGTGCTCACGATGCAGACGCTCCGAGAGCAGCGACAGCTCCGCCTCGATCTGTTCGACGGAGAAGCCGGCAGTGGCCCGCGCCATCACGCCGTACTCGCGATCGGCGCGATCCCGGAGTTCCTCGTCGGTGGCATGGTAAAAGCCGCCAGGGAGGCCGACGGGCACCCACGCCGCAATTCGCATCTCCGCCAGACGTCCCTTCAGGCCTTCCGGCCCGACGCCGATAATCGTGAAGAGCTTGCCGTCGAGTCGAATCTCACGGCCAAGCACATCGACGTCGCCACCCAACTCCCTTCGCCAGAAGTCGTAACTCACCACGGTGAGGTGTTCAGCCTGGCCGGGTTGCATCTCGGCCGCGACAAACAGACGACCCAACGTCGGCCTGGCGCCAAGGACCTTGAAGAAGTCCGCCGTGACGCTCTCCACCATCACCGGCCGCGCGAGTTCGCCATCACCGAATTGCACCGCGCCCAGTCGCAGAGCGGCGACGGTCGCAAGCGAGGTGACGTCGCGTTGCAGCGTGGCGAAATCGGGGTACGACGTCGGGCCAAACACCGGGTCGGCCTTCGGCACCGTATAGATGGACAACACGCCGTCAGGATCCACGATGGCGTCCGACACTTTGAACAACACGCCGTCCGCGATCGAAAACACGGTGGTCGTGGCCCCGATTCCAAGGCCGAGCGACGTGACCGTGACCAACACCAGCGTCGGAGCCTGCCGGAGCCGGCGAGCGGCGTAGGTGAGATCGGCGCCCACGCTGGATCGCCACCGGGGCCGCTTCGAGTCCGGGGCGCCAACGGGGTGTCGGTCTCGTGCGAACCTGCGTCGCAAGCCAGGGCCAACGGCTCTGAAGGCCTGCGCCCAGTACCACGACCAGGCGGCCCACCGGCCTGAGTCCTGCCGAAGGCGAGAGAACTCTTCTTCGAGATCGGCCATGACGAACGGGCGGTCATCACTCGGCGTCACCAAGGCGGCGAGCGCGCGTGCCAGACGTGGCGGGCTGGGGGAGCGTGCAGGTTGACTCATTCCGATTGCCTCGAGGCGACGGGGACGCCCTCCATCATCCGGGTGAGCATTTCAGTCGAGTGGGTGAGCGCGGCCTTGCCCGCCGCAGTCAGAGAACAGTGCTTCCGCGCGCGGCCGCCCCGGGTCGGTTCGGGAAGGGAAACCTTGAACCTGATCAGGCCCTTGTCGGCAAGGCGCGCAAGCGTCGCGTAGAGCGCGCCGACCGACACCGGTCGTCCGGTCCGGCCTTCAATGTCCCGGCGAATTGACGCGCCATACGCGTCGTCGCCCAGACGGGCCAGCGCCAGCATCACGTAGAGTTCAAACTCGGCGAGGAATTGTCCCGGCATGAGATTTAGTCTACATATGAATACTAATAAGTCAAGCCCACCTCGAAGTCGGCAAGCGCATGTGCCGCGAGGGACTCGATCTCAGGGGGTCCGCTGGCCCGTGAGCACAGCGATGAGCGACAGCGGGTCCACTCGCGAACCGTTCACGCGAACGGTCCAGTGCAGATGTGGGCCAGTGACACGTCCTGTGGCACCCACCAGACCCACGACGTCGCCCTGCGCCACGTCGTCGCCCGCCTTCGCGCTGATCTTCGACAGATGCGCGAATAGCGACACGATGCCGAGACCGTGGTCGACGACGACCGTCCCACCGGTGTAGTAGAGGTCGTCTGCCAGGACGACCTTGCCTGGGGCCGGTGCCTGAATCGGCGCGCCCGCCGGACTGAGAAAATCCGCGCCGCCGTGCGCACTGCGAGGTTCGCCGTTGAAGACGCTGCGGGTGCCGAATGCCGAGTTGGCTTCGTGCGGCACCGGGGCGACAAACGCCAGCGCCGGGGCTGGGTCCGGACCGGCCGTCCCTTTCCACAGGGCGGTCAACGCGCGGGCTTCCTCGAGAATGCGCGGGGTTTCACTGGCCGGAGGATTCACGAAACTGGGATCGACGGTGAGCCGGCGCGTGGGGAATGTCTTCGCCGTGACGGCGAGGGGGTAGCGGGCGGATGCCGGACCAGCGTCGCTGGCGGCCGACACCAATACGCGGTACGTGCCTGGCTTGACGTCCAGGTCAATGCCGACTGGCGCGATCCACGCATGCGGCCTGGCGACCGTCGGCGGCAGGGCTTGCACCCGCTCGGTTCGGCCAAACGCCGTCACGGTCAGATCTATGAGGGCCGTGTCCGACATGATGGTGAGCATCACGAGTTCGCCCGGCTGGAGCGCGCGCGCTTCATGCGTGACGGTGAGCGTCGGCGCCGGAAGTGGCGCGCTGGCGAGGCTGGAGGCGGCCAGCAGGCACACAAGGATCCGTCGACGCATCACGTCGTGGCCCTTTTGGCTTTGCCTCCAGGATTGAGGACGATGCCGTCCTGCCGGAGGAGGGCTTTGTACACCGGCTCGGCCTGGTAGCGCCTGGAGATGGCCAGACTCAGCATGTTCGCCACCATGAGCGGCACCAGAATCTGGTAGTCCTGTGTGATCTCGAAAATCATGAACACCGAGGTCAACGGCGCTCTAATGATGCCGGCGAACAGCGCGCCCATGCCGACCAGCGCGTAGGCTCCCGGTTCAGCGACCGGGAATGGAGCGACAACCTGAGCCAGTAATCCGATCGAGCCTCCGAGCATCGCGCCGAGATAGAGGCTGGGCGCGAAGATGCCGCCGGCATTTCCGCTCGAATACGAGA
>JAHEFO010000293.1 GCA_024640135.1 Acidobacteriota bacterium | reverse complement strand
CCACTCCGAACCTTCGCGCTCGTGTTCTGAAAATATTTTTTGCCATGATGCACTCTCTCGGACTTCTAGTAAAAGTCAGATACTTCTTCTTCTTTTGGGCATTTCAGCCATCCAGCTAGAGGCTAATCAAGTTTAGCCCACACTCAGCATCAGTACCCACCAAAAAAGGAACCCGAACAACACGACTGTGCGTTTCGACTGGTTCGCCATGGACAATCATGTAAGCCAACGACAATCTTGAACGCCATGCCGCCACACTCAGCGAGTTCATTCGCCATCAGCCCCAAGCCAGAACCTGCCTGCACTCGTTCCGCCGGGGGACCAATGGACACTATCGCGACACGATCATCTTGGCCGTACTTTGCAGAGTCAATGTCGCTGACGGGACCAACCCCGCCATCGGAGAGAACGTGCTCACGACCTGGACCGCAATCGTGTTCCCAGGCACCACGGCAGAAGGGTTGGCCGGCGTCGCAATCACGGTCACGGTAAACCCTGGCGAACGACTCTGGACAAATGTCTGCAGTTGGGCCGCCGTCGCCGGGGTCGTACTCGTACTCCCGCGCACCATGGCCCAACGCGCACCCAACTGCGCCAAATCTGACACCACATTGTATTGCCACACGGCCAGACCGAATTGGATCATCCCGAAGAGCATCGTGAAGAAAAGGACGGACGCCAAACCGAACTCGACGAGCGACTGTCCAGCGCTGTGCCGCAAACGCCGCCACTGGTCTGAGCGTCTGGTCACGGCAGTTGCGTGGCGCGCATCGTCGCGCTTCGACTGAGATTGACTGTTCGCATGAAGCTCGGCAAGCCGCCGCTCATGATGGTGGTGAACACCTTTGATGTCACCACCGTGACAGTGACGACCAGATGCCCGCTCGGGCAACTGGTCGACACCGGACTGGTGCAATCGTTGGGCGTCGCCGTCGGGGTAAAGGTGCCGGTGTCAGTCGCGCATTGGCACGTCCTCGACGCGACGGCCGTGATTCCGGTCGTGTTGCTCGCCGCTCTTGCTGTCGCCTCGATCGCCGCAAAATTGCCGGTTTGAGCGGCGCTGTGGGCGCCGTACTGCGCCCCAGCCCGCGCCGCGTCGGTCAGTGCCATTGAGGTGTAGAACACGCGCGCAAAATCAGCCATGGCTGCGAACAGCACAAGGAGCACGGGCAGCGTCAGCGCCAACTCGACCAACGCGCCTCCGGCGTCCGAGTGCCCCCGCGCATACCAACTGGTCATCGGGCGACTGACGCCTGGAGAAACGCTGCGCCGCCGAACAGGCCGGCGCAGCCACTGTTCTTGAGCAAGCCGTTTCCATTCCGGATACGGAGCGACTTCGTGACGAACATCGTGCAGGTGGTACTCCCGAACGTCAGCGCGTTCGGAAAATCAACGTCCGTGCCGGGCATGTAGATGGCCCCGGCCACGTCCAGGAGAAAATTGTTGCCGGTATCCCAACTGTTGGTGGTCAGTGGATCCTGAAAGATGGCAATCCCTGTGTATGGACCTGTGGTCTGTGCGGTCAGGTGGATCTCTGAGTTATTGCCGGCGGTGAGGTGGCCCGAGCCGGTCAGGAAGATCAGCACATTGGTGCCCGTCAGGCTCCCGTTGTGACCTTGATCCACCGTGCCCGTGACGTAGTAGTCACCCGGCAGCAGGTTCGTTACGGTGGGACCAATACTCGAGTAGCACCCGGGACTCAAGGTGGCAGCCACACCGGCCACGCACCCGCCGGGATCGGTCGGCAAGGGAAGTCCCGCCAGCGGATCGGTCGGGAACGGCGCACCCGTCACCAGATTGCCCATGTTGGCGCACACTCCGGCCTTCTTGGCTATACATGTGCCCGTGACTCCGACAGGCGGCGTCGGGATCCCGGTAATCCGGGAATTGGGATTATTGCCGTAGAGGTCTCCACCGACCGCAACGCCGCAGCCGTTCAGATTCAGGTTCGTGTTGCCAATGGTCAGGTCCTCGTTGACGATCACACACGCCGACGGATTGCCGGCGCCAGCCACCGCACGTGCGCCTGGTGTCATGCTGGTCCAGCCGAGGACCTTTCCGAAGAACGTGGACGTAGGTTCGGAGACGACCGCCTCGACATAGTACGGATCACCGGCGAAAGGACCGGAGGCTGGACCGTGATTGATGACCACGGTGGTCGTACCGCCCAGGCGGCTCGGCGAAAACCCCAGAGCAACTACCTGTTGATCTGCAAAAGCCTCCAGGCTTCCCTGGCTGACCGAGGGGTTGCGAATGACTTCAATCGCCGCACTCTTGGCTGCGGCGTCGGCCGCCGCGTGCAGCCGGTTGCGCTTGTCGTACATGAAGGAGGCATCCAGCGACAGCGCCGCAACCCCCAGCAGCGCCACCATGGAAACCGCGGTCAGAATCAGGATTTGACCAGACTCCGACCCTGACGAGCAATCGGGAGCAATTGCAGAGGTCATAGCTGAGTCCCCCCGGGACACGCCGTGACGCCGCCGTGTGGCGCACGGCGAATCTATAGATTAACTGAACTGGGGCACGGTATCACAAGAAAGTTTCCGGCCAGCACACATTGAAGATACTGACGGAACTGTAATCGTTCAAGCCGTCAAGAGCGCAACCGCACACGCACTTGACCTTCACTGTAAGAGCCACAATCAAAAAGAGAAACAACCCGACAAAGGGTCACAGATCGGAGACAGGCTCGTCTGGCGAGACCAGACTTCCGTGGGCCTTATGCAGCAGGAATGAACGGATGAACTCTTCCAGGTCCCCGTCCAGCACGCGGTCGACATCGCCAACCTGGTACTTCGTCCTGTGATCCTTGACCATCTGATACGGGTGCAGCACGTAGCTCCGAATCTGGCTCCCGAACGCAATGTCCCGTTTCTCGCCGCCGATTTGATCGAGTCTGGCCTGCTGCTCTTTCATCTTGATGTCGTAGAGCCGCGACTTCAGCACCTTCATCGCAGACGCGCGATTCTTGTGCTGCGACCGCTCGTTCTGACACGACACGACGATACCGGTTGGCAGATGGGTCAACCTGACGGCCGAGTCGGTCACGTTGACGTGCTGCCCTCCAGCGCCGCTCGATCGAAAGGTATCGACGCGCAGGTCCTTGTCGTCGATCTCGACGTCGATATCCTCCGGCAATTCCGGCCACACGTACACCGAAGCAAACGACGTATGGCGCCGCGCAGCCTGGTCAAACGGCGAGATCCGCACCAGTCGGTGGACACCGGCTTCGGCCGCCAGCAGGCCATAGGCGTTCTCGCCGAAGATCGTCATCGTCGCGCTCTTGATTCCAGCTTCATCACCGGGCTGAAGGTCAACCACTTCACGCTTGAAGTCTCTGCGCTCACTCCAGCGAATGTACATCCGCATGAGCATCTCCGCCCAATCCTGCGACTCCGTTCCCCCGGCGCCAGGGTGGATGGTGACGATGGCGTTATTGGCGTCCATCGGGCCGGACAGCATGGTCCGAACCTCACCGGCCTCGATCGTCTCGGCAAACGCGGTCAACCCCTTCGCCAGGTCGTCCGACACGTCTTCCCCATTCCGCCCCCACTCGATGAGCACGGACAGATCCTCGCTTTGCGTCCGGACGGCCCCGGCAATCGCGCGGTCATTGTCCAGGCGTCGTCGGCGCTGCATGATCTGCTGGGCGCGCTCCTGGTCCTTCCAGAAGTCCGGCTCAGAAGCCTGCGCCTCGATCTGGCCTAGTTCGCGGTCAATCCGGGCTTCGTCAAAGTCCCCTCCGGAGGTCGGCGGCGCGTTCAGCCAACTCGGCGTACCAGCGTGCCTGTTCCTCAATCGTCATGTCACGGTCACTCATCGTCTTCTCCCGGTCAGCGCCACCATCGCGGCGGCAAGAGCACAAACCCACGCCACCACGTCGCCAAGATAACTGTAGATCGTACGGCTGCGAATCAGCCGGACGTCGTGCGTCACCGCGGTTTGCTCGAACAGCGAGGTCGCCAGCAGGGTGCGTCCGTAGGGATCGACAACACCGCTGATGCCGGTATTGGCGGCGCGGATCAAGTATCGTCCCTGCTCCACCGCGCGCACGCTGGCCTGTTCGAAGTGCTGGTATGGCGCTGACGACGTCCCGAACCAGGCGTCATTGGTGATGGTCGTCAGCAATTCCGCGCCGCGCGCGACAAATGCGCGGGTGATCCAGGGGTAGACCACTTCGTAGCAGATGGCCACGCCCGTGCGAACACCAGCGGCTTCAAGCACGGTCGGCTCTGTGCCCGGAGCGAAATCAGAAACCTTCTCAACGAGGGGGCCCACGAAGAACAGCAGCGACTTCAACGGAACATACTCTCCGAATGGGACCAGCTGCATCTTCCGATAGCTGCCGCGCGACACGCCATCATCGCCCAGCATCACGGCTGAGTTATAGATGCGGTCACCAGACACCCCACGCTCGTACTCATCCGCACCAATGATCATCGGTGTTCGCGTCTCCCGAGCGAGCGCGCGGACCGGCTCAGCCTCGGCGGATTCTGCCTCGAAGAAGAACGGCGTGGACGCCTCCGGCCAGACCACCAGCCGGGCGCCAACGGCAATCACCTGCCGGCTCAACTGCAGATAGCGGTCGACGATGTCCTGGCGGAACTCCGGATCCCACTTCTGGTCCTGCGCCACGTTGCCCTGAACAAGTCCGACCTTCAGCACCGGCCCATGCGTCACCAGCGAGGCACCAGCCACCCGCCATGCGC
>JAHEFO010000065.1 GCA_024640135.1 Acidobacteriota bacterium | reverse complement strand
TGTAATGAACTCAACCACCGTACTGATGAACGCCGTATGCGTGTCTTCGAGTTGCGCGGCATGATCGCCGCCCGGCAACACGGTCCATTGGCGTTGTGACGCACCGATTTTCTCAAAGAATCGCGCCGTGACGTCGATCGGGATGCCTGGATCCCGGGACCCGTGCAGGATCAGCGTCGGCATCGTCAGAAGGGCAGGGTCGAGGGCATTGAATTCTTCCTCATGGATCCAGTCCGTCCGAATCGGATCGGCAGCCAGGGCCTGTTCGCTGAACGCCTTGAGCACGGCGGCACTGGTCACGTCCGGCGAGATGAAATCGCTGAGTGCGTCCTCAAGGGTGGTCTGTTCGAAAGCCGGCTGTTCCGGCACGGGCAGGGCCGCATACTTGAGTCCGGGATCCATCGTGAACCCGAAGAGAACCAGAGACGACAATGCCAACCCCCGTGTCTGCGCCGTCAGATGAGCAACGGCGCCTCCTTGCGACCATCCGAAAAGCGCCGGAGGCGGCAACGTCTGGTGCCGCGCGGCCGCCCACCGGACGACTGCCTCCACATCGGCTGCGGCCCGGCGCGGGGTCAGGAAGCCAGTCTTGTCCCTGGGAGTCTTGCCGTAGCCACGCAAGTCCACGGCATAGGCCGCAACTCCCTGAGCCGCCAGCGCACTCAGGACTGAGCGCTCCAGCCCTGGCACCTGCAGGTCGAAGTCTGGCCGGCTGCTCCAGGTGCGACCGTGCACGAGCACGAGCACGACGCGCGGCGTGGCGGGCACCCGCGACCATACTGCTATCGGGTGCCCATCAGAAAGAACCGTGTGACGCGCGGGCGGCCCCTGTGCGTGCACGGCCATCGAAAGACCCGCGGCGATCACGCAGCTGCTGGCGGCCTGTCGGAGCTGTATCAGCGTGGACCGGCGTCTAGATATAGGCGGCCAGGTCGGCATGTCGCAAGCGTAGCTGAGCTGCCCGCGTTTCATCGTCACGCAGCATGGAAAAATCGGCGAAATCGAATCCCGGCGCCACCGTGCAGCCGACGAGGGAGTAAGCGCCCAGCGGCTCGGCCGCCTGCCAATGCCCTGCGGGCACGACGTGGGTTGGCCGGGAAACTCCATCCCAGGTTGCCAGGGTCACGCTCTCAACGCGGTCGAGCCTCGAATCGCAGGTCACGAGCCTCAGCTGGTCCCCCTCATAGAAATGCCAGACCTCATCGGAAGACACACGATGAAATCGTGAGCGCTGCCCGTGTGCCAGGAGGAAATAGATTGTGGTCAGCGCGGCCCGTTCGCTCCGGCGATCGCCAGGCTTGACGGAGCAGGGAGATCGAAACACCTCGGAGTACCAGCCACCTTCGGGATGAGGACGCAGGCTCAACTGGCGAATCAGGATCTCGGATCTGGTCAGGGGCTCTGGCACTGCGTGCAGCCTACTCCTGACGGGCGCCCGGAGCAAACGGATCTTCAGCGCGGACAGGCCACTAGACGTTGAACTTGAACAGCAGGACGTCGCCGTCGGCGACAACGTACTCCTTGCCTTCCATGCGGTACAACCCCCTGTCCCTGGCGGCGGCGACCGAACCACACGACACCAGGTCGTCGTACGCGACAGTCTCGGCCTTGATGAAGCCCCGCTGGAAGTCGGAGTGAATGACACCCGCCGCCTGCGGTGCGGTGTCATTGGCGTGAATCGTCCATGCCCGCACCTCCTTTTCGCCGGCTGTGAAGTAGGTACGAAGCCCAAGCAGGTGAAAGGTGGCGCGAATCAACGCCCCAAGGCCGCTCTCGGAGACGCCAAGTTCCTCCAGGAACGCCCGCGCCTCGTCCGGTTCCAGATCAACGAGGTCACTCTCAATCTGAGCGCTGATGACGACCGCTTCACAGGCCAGATGCGTCTTGACGTACTCGCGAACCTTGACGACGTGAGGGTTGCTGTCAGCCGTGGCCAGGTCGCCTTCTTTGACGTTGCAGGCGAAGATGGTCGGCTTGTCGGTCAGCAGGAACAATGCCTCCGACAAGGCCTTCTCCTCTGGCGTCAAGTCCACCAGAAGCGCGGGCTTGCCAGAGTTCAACACGGGCTCGATCTTCGCGAGCGCGGCCTCTTCGGCGGCGGCCGCCTTGTCACCGCGCTTGACCTCCTTGGCCAGCCTGTCGCGGCGCCTCTTCACTGAATCGAGATCGGCCAGGATGAGTTCCGTATTGATGACCTCGATATCTCGGACCGGATCGACCGCGCCGGAGACATGGTGGACGTCCTCGTCCTCGAAGCAGCGCACAACCTGGACGATGGCGTCCACCTCGCGGATATGAGTGAGGAACTTGTTGCCCAGGCCCTCGCCCGTGCTGGCGCCCTTCACCAACCCCGCGATGTCGACGAACTCAATGGCCGCGGGGATCACGACTTTCGTCTTCGCGATCCTCTGCAACTCGTCCAACCGGGCGTCTGGCACGGTGACAATGCCGACGTTGGGATCGATCGTGCAAAATGGATAGTTCGCGGCCTCGGCCTTTCGAGTCCGCGTGACGGCATTAAACAGCGTGGACTTGCCCACGTTGGGCAATCCAACAATTCCTGCTCGGAGCATGAGGGCTTCAGTTCTTCGGAGCCTGAGCCGACAACGCCGCCATCTGCTCCTGACGAATGCGCGTCAGGTGCGGCACGATGCCCAGGAGGCGCTGGCAGACCATCAACTGGGCGCGATGGTGCATCTCGTGCTCCTTGGCGCCCATCAGCATCTCGAAGCGCGTCTTCGACGGCGGGTCGAGGGGTGCCGGGAAAGCCACGGTCTCGGCCAGGGCGTCGTCGCTGATCGAGTCGAGGTACGCGGCAAAGGCCTCCCCATCCGTCTCGAGCGCCGCCAGCACGGCGTCACGCGTCTCGAGTCCCTTCTCGTAGGCCGTCGTCGCGGCCATGTACGCGCCGAAGTCCTCGAACGACAGTGACGGCTTCCGATCGTCGCGATGCATCTTCAAGCGCCACGTCGTTGACGCTGCAAGGTGCGCCAGGATTTCATGCACGCTCATCGATTCTGGCGTTGCGCGAAATCCCCACTTGTCCGCGGGAATGTCCATCGCCGTTTGAATCGTGTTCTTGCGGACGATACGGAAGGACCGCCCAAAGTCAGCACCGGTGTAATAGTTCATAACCGCTAATCCTATCTCACCATGCAGAATGGCGGAAATGGGGAAATGGCCGCGGGGACCGCTCCCGCCATCTACCAACTGGTGGGCTTGTAGTCCTTGAGGAACTGTCCCCAGAGATGCACGCCGGTGTTGATACCGGTCATGATCGGGTCCACGATGCGGGCGGCGCCATCCACAATATCGAGCGGCGGGTGGAACCGATGCTCGGCGGTCTTTCGCGCAGCCACCTCCACCGGATCCTCGTCGGTCACCCAGCCCGTGTCCACACTGTTCATGTGAATCCCGTCGGTCTCATAGTCCGCGGCAGCCGTGCGCGTCATCATGTTGAGCGCCGCCTTCGCCATGTTCGTATGAGGATGCCTGGTGGTCTTGAAGTTCCGGTAGAACTGTCCTTCCACGGCTGAGACATTCACGATGTGCTTGTCGCGATTGGCGGTTCGCAACATCAACGGCTTGAGCCGCGCATTGAGCACAAAGGGCGCCACCGCGTTGACCAGGTGCACTTCCAACAGCTCAACGGCCGGCACTTCGTCCATCAGCAGCCGCCAGGAGTTCCGGCCCCTGAGGTCCACCTGCTGCAGGTCCTGATCGAGCCGGCCTTCAGGGAACAGGCTCTTCTGGGCCTGGAGTTCCTCGGGCAGCAGCGCCACCTGCGACAACGCCGCCGCATGGGTGAGGCCCGCTCGCTCCGACAACCGGGCCGCCAGTGATTCATGCGCCAGGTCCTGCATCGACACGGCGTGCTCGGCCTCAGGCAGCAGGTGATAGCCGCGCAAGCCCTCGTAGGCGCCAATGAGCCGCCTGGCGTGCTCCGGCATCGTATGGACTGCCGCTGTCTCGCCCTCCATCATGTGCGCGTAGAACGCCGGGGGGCGGCGGACGGTCTGGCACGCGTTGTTGACGATGAAGTCGAGGCGGTGCCGACTCGCGAGCATCTCGCGGCAAAAGGCCTCGACCGAGGGCGTATGCCTGAGGTCCAGGCCAAAGATCTCCAGCCGATGGCCCCACTGCTCGAAGTCGGGCTCGGCGGCGTAACGCATGGCGGAATCCCTGGGAAACCTGGTGGTGACGATCAGGTGCGCGCCGGCGCGCAGCAACTTCAGCCCGGCCTGGTACCCAATCTTGACCCGCCCCCCGGTGAGCAACGCCACGCGCCCGTCGAGGTTTGCCAACTCGGTCCGTTTCCGAAAATTGAACTCGGCACACGCCGGACACAGCTGGTCATAGAAATGGTGAACCGACGTGAAGTGCGTCTTGCAGACGTAACAATGGCGCTCGTCCGCCAAATGCGGCCGATCCTGCGTGCCGGCGGCTCCCACCGGCTCGCCCTGTT
The DNA here is from genome assembly GCA_024640135.1 of Acidobacteriota bacterium. GTDB lineage: Bacteria > Acidobacteriota > Vicinamibacteria > Vicinamibacterales > SCN-69-37 > SYFT01. The sequence goes on along the minus strand of JAHEFO010000065.1, from coordinate 12,420 downwards.
CGTTGGATGGGGGCGGAAAATAGTTGGGCGTGGTGAAGACGGGCTTGCGCCGAAGATCGCGGATTCCCGTCTCCGCACGCAGGTGCTCGTCGCGCTGGGACCGTTCGACACGGCGCAGGCGCACCACCGCCTTCACCATCCTGCGCCGCGCGGCGTGGTCGGGGTTGTACACCGCACCCACGGCCATGATCAAACGCTTGCGCTCCTCGGGACTCAATGCCGCCAGCAGGCGGCGATCGCCGGCAATCGATTCGAGCGTCTCAACGGTGATACGCAGGCGTTCGAGCAACGCCGCATCTATGACATCTTCAATCATGCTCTTACCGCCGAATCAAGTACGCCAGCTTCACGAAGAACCCGTCTGACGTCCGCCTCAATGCCGCTGTGCCAAAGCGATCGGGGTCGCGTTCCTGGCTGGCACCGTATCCCAGGAACACGACGGTGCCGGGGGTCGGCTCGAACGACAGCAACCAGTCTGTGCGTAATCCCTTGAACGACTCCGCGGCCCGCCGTTCAGATCGATACTCCGTGATGACCCGGAAGAACAGCGATCGGCGCGGCTGATATTCAGCCTTGAGCCGTGGGATGGTCGATCGGGCGAACTCGGTATTGTCCTGGTCGCGGTGGATGCGCGACGCCACCAGGCTGGCCTCGATCCGCGCCGATTGCGTGGGTCGCAGGCCCAGCGTCGTTGTGACGCGCGTCTCACGCCCGTCGGCAGCCTCCGCAAAGATCGCGGTGCCGCCAGACTTCACTTCCACCTTGGCGTTGAAATGCTCAAATACCGGCGTGGTGACAGAGTACGTCCCGCTGACATTGCTCACGTAGGAATCCGGTCCGTCCACATCGAAGTGGACAAAACTGCGCGCGGGCTGAATGTTCAGCGACCACCCTCCGCGCAGCGTCGCCGTTATGTTCAGTGATTCGCCGCCTTCAATGGCGCGGCTCCTCCCGAAGTCGGCATAACGCCAGAGACGCGTCGGACCACCAAACACCGTGACGCCCTCCACCAACGATCCCCGGCTGCCGTAGTAACTCAATCGGTTGAACGCCTGGAGCTCCACGATGTTGTTGCGAGGCACAAACCCCGAGCGCGCCTCGAAACCATCACCAATGCCGCCAAGCTTGTAATGGAATCCCCACAAGCGCGCGGTACGATCGAACTCGACGGCCCAGAACGGCGCCGCCATCGCGCGTCCGTCGCGATCCGTCCACGAGCCGCCAACCTGCCCCAGCACGTAGTACAACTTCTTGAAGACGATCCGCGCGTCGGCCGCCAACACGCGGTTTGACTCGCCATTCCCCGTGCGATCGGTATAGGTCACACCGGCCAGCGAGTCCGTGCCCACATCGCGGCGAAGCCGAGCCAGATTCACCCACGTTGATCCGGGGCCCGCCTCGTCCACGGCCGAAAGGAACGCCAGCCCCGTCCTGCCGATCTTGCCGGTCAGCTTGGCTCCGACGCTGGGATCGGCGATACGACGTGTGTAGACCAGTTGGCCCGGTGTGGCAAAGAGCTCGATACCCTCGAGAAAGAACGGGCGCTTTTCGGCGAAGAACAGCGCGAATCGTTCGTTGACGGTGACCTGGGCCGCATCGGACTCGACCTGGCTGAAGTCAGGATTCACGGTGGTGTCCAATGAGAGATTCGTGAAGCCCAGACGCAGGTTCGCGCCAGGCGACACATCCAGCCCGCCACGAGAGAAGCGCCCATCCAACGCGCGAGTGCCGTTGGATGCGCCGGTGACAAATGGCTGTAGTTCGGTGACCACGCCACGCCTCATGTCGCGCAGACCGGTCATCGTCCCCGCCTGCCCCAGGAAACTGGCGACGCGTTTGGCGTCCGTCCACGTATCTTCGCGGCCCGTACGCTGGGTCTTGCGAAGGACATTGATCCCCCACCTGCCCTCTGCGGCTGATGGATACCTGAGGCTCTTGAATGGAATCCGAACCTCCACGACGTAACCGTCCGGCGTCAACCGGCCGCTCGAGTCGAATTGATAGTCGGGACTGAGGTCGACGATGCCGCCGAAGGTGCGCCCGGCGTTGAAGGCGCCCTCCGTCTGGACGCCGTCTTCCTGCGCGCCAAGCGGATTCACACCGAAGACAAATGCGCGTCGCCGGTCATCAAACGTGTCGAGGAAGATTCGAACGGAGTCTTCCCGTTCAAGGCTGTCACGATCCGCCCTGGTGGCTCGCACAGACGAGGGGTCTGAGTCGTTCGCAATGATGCCAAAGTGCAACGCGTCGGGCGAGTACCACACCAGCACGTCGGTGCGTTCACTGGCGCGCTGGCTGTCCACGGGCCGGTATTCGGAGAACCCGGAAAGCCTGGTCGCTTGTGCCCAGACGGGCTCATCGAGCCGGCCGTCGATCACCACGGTCTCTTCGACGCGCGGAATCGAAAACGACGGCATGCCCGCGCCATCAACCACGACAGGGGACTGCGGCGGCGCGATGGGCGCAGCGGATGGGGCCGCCGCAGAGGCAGGCGACTGGGTCAGTGCGAACAAGAGCAGAAGCGTCGAAGTCATGGCCAAGCAGACAGCATATCGCTGACCGGGGCCCTTTGCCCCTGCCGGATGGACCACTCACTGAGCGTGCTACTGTTCTTCCGGAGGTCATCCATGACCAGACCAGCTCTGATAGCGGCAGCGCTTCTCACCCTTGTCGCCGTGGCTCACCTTCTCAGAGTCCTGTTCGATGTCGAGGCGACAGTCGCCGGTGTGGCGATTCCAATGTGGGTCAGCGTCGGCGGCACCGTTGTGGCCGGCGGGGTGGCGACCCTGCTGTGGCTTGACCGCCGCTGACCAACACAGACAAGAAGGTCACGATCAGACGCTGGTTCCAGCTCTGCAGCCCCTCGTGCCAGCAGCGGTGGCTCAAAGAACAGATTGCAGGTGGGTGGCCTAACGGCCCAACACGGCGCTACGTGACGTCTCGAGCAACCCCATCATCTCGCGCGTGTAGTCCTCAGCCACGCCAAGTTCATTGAAGGCTGCCTCAAAATGTCCGAGCAATGCATCGAAGTGCTCGTCATTGAGTCCCTGCTCGCGGGCGCCGGCGTGCGCGGCCGCCAGGTTGCCTCCGCCGTATGTACGCGAGGAGCCCATGAGCATGTTGATGAACATCACCTGCTTGGCGCGCAACGCCTGCATATCCGCCTGCGGGAAGAAGGGCGCAAGGCTTGGATCAGCCAGCACGCGGTCGTAGAAGTTCTCAACGATCGCCTTGATGGTCTGGCTCCCGCCGACCTTCTCGTAGAGCCGGTCGATCTTCATCGAAATTCCTCCGGTCAGTCTTGAAACTGCCCTGATACTGTCAAACGAATACGGTAGCACGGGCCCCAGACCGAGCGGTACCCATTCGTCACTGGGCGGCGTGTCGAGGTGGTGTCACAACGACCCGGCCATCGCCGACGGGTATCTCTACGTGCGCAACGACGACGCGCTGGCATGCCTGACCTTCGACGCTCGCGATAGCCGAACCTGCAGGGCGCTGTCGCCTCCCGGTTGGCCTGCGGCGCGTCAGAGGACGCGCCGGCATCTGGTCGGGGTAGAATCCGCGTCTGTGGTGACCTGTGACTCGTGTGGAACGTCTCTGGGCGAGAGCGACCGGTTTTGCCCAGGGTGCGGGAATGAAGTGCGCCAACCCGTCGCGGAGGCCTGTTCCGCCTGCGACGCCCCCATGACGCCTGCCGATCGTTTCTGCGGGGAGTGTGGCACTCCGGCGTTTCCGCCGTCCGCCGGACCACCGCCACCTGTCCCTGCCGCGGCTCCCGCCGGGGCCACGCCTTCCCCTCCGGTCGCTGACCCGGCACGACGCCGGCGTCTGCCGACCGCCGGCTGGATACTAATCCTGTACGCGGCGATTGTCGGGGCGAGCCTCCTTCTGACCTTCAGCGCCGGCCCGCAATGGCCCGAGGACGATCCTGTCATCGCACCGTTGTTGGCCGGCTCCCGTGTGCAGATCGTGCTCACCGCTGTGCTTGGGCTGGCTGTCATCGGCGTCTTGAGTCGGGCCCGGTGGGGATTCGGCCTCGCTGTCCTGGCAATGGCCGGATACGTTGCGCTCCGTGGGATCGTATTTGTGTGGCTGGTCCTTGCCATCCAGTCCTACTACGGAGACGACGCCATTGCCGACATCCTGGGCGAGTTGCTGTCGGCCCCGTTCTGGATCTACGGACTTGGCGAACTTCTGGTGCTCACGGGCCTGCTCATGTCACGGCAGTCGTTTCGCCAGAGGATCGCCTGAAGCCGTGCACGACGCGTGCTGGGTGCACGGTGCTGCGCACTCGCTTCCGAGTCTGTTAGCTGTGCGGCACATCGAGCGGCTGCGTGCGACGCATCCAGAGCCACTCGGCGTTCTCTGCGAGGGCTTCGCGACCCAGCGCCCGCAGGACCTGGGCGACCGGCCACGAGCCCTCCTCCAGGCGACGCTCGGCGGCGGCGAAGACGCGCTCGGCCAGGGCGTACTGCCGGCCCAGCACGTCAAAGGCCTGTCGCTTCCGGTACGCCTCGATCACAACGGCAAGCGCGCCGACGAATCCGAGCGCCGCCTGAAACCACATGTCTGCGTCGCTGTTGCTGCCTGTCCAGGGACCGCCCGCCGCCACCGCGCGGAGGGAAACCGTGGCATATGCCACAGCCACCGCCAGCGTCAGCCCGGACGTCACCTGGACGGCAAGGGCGAAGCGCCGCGATGCGCGATGTGCCACCAGGCGGCGGGCCGAGAAGTACGACCGCTGGGTTGAGACCCACGTCGACCCAGGCGATTGCACGACCTGCTGACTGTCGCGCGCGGCGTCCGCAAGCACTTCCACCGCCGCCACGGCCTGTCGCACCCACGAGATGACGCCCACGTGCCGGTTGAGGTAGCTGTCAGAGACGCGGTCGCCGATGCCGGCCGCCCGCCAGTAGTACAGGACCCGCAGCCCTTCGGCCACCGCCCGATAATCGAGGGTGCGCGCTTCCACTCGCCGCCGTTTCGCCCAGAAGACCATCAGGGCAATCGCAGGGATGGAAAGCACGTGGAAGCTGACGAGCGCGGTGATCAAATCGATCAACCCGTAGAGCATCAACGACACGGCGAACGTCGCATAGACAGCGCTGGTGGCCATGTGCTCGAGTTGCTGAAGCCGAATCGCCGCGGTGTCAACCGCGGCGTAGCGATCGAGGACGATGGAGGGACCGTCGGCGGGATCCAGGGATTCAGCGTTCCCGGCCAACGCGCGGCCGGAACGGGCAAGCAGACGCCCGCCTCTGGAGCCGAGGAGTCCCCGAATGTCGGCGTTGAGTTCGTCCAATCGGTCAAGCGCGTCCCAGGCAGGGTCGGACGACCCGGCCCTCGGCGCCACCGTCACGGTGCCGTCAGAAGGATTGGCCCAAATCAGCGGACGCGTTTCGGCAGGCAGTAGTTGCCTCGGCTCGTCGGCCGGCGACAGGTCGCGCGGAACCGCGCCGCGGCGCCACCACTCGACGACATCGGCAGTTCCACCTGGCCCTCTGGCCGGCTGCCCGTCCCACACGGCGATCAGCAGGTGACTGTGCTCGACCACGTAGGCCCCGGCCTGCGCGTATCGCCGGGTTCGGTCATTCCGCGCGGTGGGCTCGTCGTGGACTCGACCACCGACCACACGCGCCCCCATCGCTTCCTGAAGCAAACTGTGAAACTCACGTTGTGACTGGCCGGAGACAAAGTCCCGGACGTATTCCTCGACCGGCATCGGCAACGGCACGACGAGCTGCGCGTCGAGCCGTGCCATCACCATGCGCGCGAGTTGCCGATCCGCACCCTCCGCCAGCGCCGAGAGAACGACGACCGGCGTATGCGGCAGCCTCGTCCGGATGCGTTCGAGCACATCCGAGAGTGGAGAGACCCACTGGTCGGCATCAGCCCGCAAGGTACGATGGCCCGTGACGCCGATGACCAGGGGAATCAAGGGTTCCCGGCCCGCCGCGGCCGTCACTTCAGCTGCCCCGTCGAAACGAGCCAGCCGAGAACGGCGATGAACACCAGCATGACGGCCAGGAAGACCAGGATCCCGATGAAGGCCCACGCACGCCGCGGAAGCTCCCATGGGAGGCCAAGCGAGGCCATCACCTCTGCGAAAGCGAACTGCAGTCGAGTCCCGAAGCGGGTCTGGGCCGTCGGGATTTCGTGGTTCGCACCGAAGAATGCCGCTCTCGGAAACGGGATGAACCGAGGCTGCCAGTTGCCCGCAAAACACACCAGACCGCAGAACTCGCCTGCCCGGTACGGCGCAACCGAGCGCGACGGATAGTCAGGCAACGCCAGTCCAGCCTCACCGGCCTGCTGGCGGAATGCCTGGAACTGCGCCTCGTCTGAGGGCACGAGCACCACGAGGCGTCGTGGGTCAAGACGCCTCACGCACTGGCCCACCTCCCACCCCAACCCCGTGGTCCGACCGGCACGCATCACGACCATTGCCGCACGGCTCAGGGTTGTCGCGACATAGGGTTTCCACTCCGACTCCCCGACGTACTTGCGCGCCGCCCCGAGCTTCGGCAACTTCTCGCCGGGCTGACCAATGGCGATGAACGGCCCCACCCGACCGAGCATCGCGGCGAGCAACTCTTCGAGAGACGACACCTCACTGTCACTCTCGAAGGACCGCAGGTAGAGGATCGGCGGACGCCGGTCACGCTCGAGCACTTCATCGGCCAACGGTACAAGATGCTGCGCGCTGCGTTCCCACAGGGAAAACACGACAATCAGGCCGATCAGCGCCACCACACCGCCGAAGACCTGACTCGCTCCGCCGGCATCCTTCGCCTGTGAAGCGATCACGAGGCTGACGAGAGCGACCACGATGGCGGCAGCCCTGAGTGCGGTCGCTCTGGCCGGGCGTTGATCGGGTCCGGTCATTGGGCAGGTGACGCGCTCAGCGCGTCTTGACACCGCAGGAAGAACAGAACGATGCGCTGGGGCGCAGCGCCCCGCCGCACTGTCTGCAGAACCGGCTGCGGTGGCTGGGGGTGGTCGCCTTCGGCGGAGCCTGAGAACGGGCCGAAACGGCACTCGGAGTGCGCCGCTCACGCGAACGCCGTCCCATGGCGAAAGCGACCACATCGGCCCGAAGTGCGTCCGCGCCCGGGGTATGAACCAGTAGACCGTCATCTGTCCTGTCCAGGACAAGGAGCAGGGTCGGGCCGAGGGCAAGCGCGATGCGTGACTGCCTCACAATCCCATCAGTCTCGTCCCGCATCGTAACCTCCCACTGCAGCGCTCCAGTCAGGGCGGTCGTCGTCTCTCCGAGCGTACGAATCGAGGATCCCAGAGCCCCGCCCCCGGGGACCTCAGTGAGCAAGCCCGACCGAGTCAATTTTCGAGCGGCCGAGTTCCAGCGCTCACGGTCGAACCCGCGGTCGGCGCCCAAGGCGAGCAGCAGGTATGGAGCAAACATGACGCCGCTGGCCCGAGCCACGCCAGCCCCATGGTGTCTCCGCGCCGCTTCGAGGTCGAAGCGAATCGGGGGCCCGGTCCAGTCGCCGCCCATCGCCTCTCCACCTCCCGCCCGGATCCAGTCCAGGATGCCAAACAACGTCCGGGCGGCATCCGAATCGAGAAGAGCTCCAAAGTCCTGACCGGCGGCCTGCGAAACGGACAGAAACCCCTCATCGACCATATTGAGCAGCGCCGAGGCCTCGATGGGCGCGGTCAGCCGGAACCGGTCACCCTGCTCTGTCAGGCCGACACCGGGCTTCGCCGTCCCGCCCTCGGAGAAGTAGATGGATGTCGTCGCCTCGGCCCGATCGGACCACAGACGAATCCTGACGTGAGACCGGGGATCGGCCAGGACGCGGGCGGCCTCGCGGAAGACCGGCGACAGCGCGGACGGCTTCGCCTGCGCTGACGACAGCGCGCCAAGCGACGCCAGTCGATCGATGACTGGAGACGTCAGCGCAATCGGTTCGCCGAGGCTCTGGCGCACGGCGCAGGGCGCATCGGCCCCGTTCGCCAAGTCCAGAAGCGCGGCAATCACTCCGGGCGGCGCGTCGATGCTCAAGCGGGTCGGCACGGGCATCATGGGGTCCCCCCACCGCCAGGCGAGTAGACCTTGTGCTTGACGAAGTGGGCGTGCTGGAAACCGCCGAGCGCGCGCCTGGCTTCGGTGGCCGGGATCTCGATGCGCCCTCGCGTCGGATCGATCCCTCGCAAGACCCAGGATGTCGTGCCATCGGGCGCCGTGTCTTGGCGGATGCCGTCAATCATGATGGCGTGCCCACCGATGACCTTGCCACCCTGGTCCCGTGTAAACAGACCAACCATCATGCGCTCTCCAGCCTGGAGGCGTGCCCCCACGGCTTGATCCCCTCCACCGGCGAGGACGTCGGTCACCCTGTCGCCGGCAATGCCCATCCGCTGCATGGCAGGACCCAGGTTCTCTGGGGGCAAGCCGCCATACTGCAGATTTCCGCTGGCGTCGCGCTCCGGCCTGAGAAAGTCCTTCATGTTCTGAAAGGTGTCCTCGTAGTTGAGCCCCGTCTCCTTCGTCATGACCGCAACCGAGCAATCCATCGGGCGCACTTGGGGCACAAATCCCGGGATGGGTTCGCCTGTCGCGTAGCGGCCCAGCGGGTCGGTCGCCGCATCGGCATCCAGGTCGTAGCGTCCCTGCGCGTCAGGCTCGCCAAGCCTGGGACCAGCCGGGCCGCCGCCACCAAGATCGTCATCGTCCGACGAAAAACGGGGACGGTTGGGATCGAGGCCCTCCTCTGCGTCCATGGCCCGTATCCTGGCTTCAATTTCCGCCCGTTCGGCAGCGGTCTTGGCATTCTGGGCATCAGCCCGTTCGCCGTATTTCGGAATGAAGTCGTCCGAGTCCTCCGGGGTCTGCGTGAGACGATCGTCGGCCTCCTTCACACGGGCCTCCGCCTCCCGGAGACGTGCGCGGGCGGCTTCGAGCTCCTGCTGGGCCTGAATGCGGGTGTTCCGCGCCCGCTCCTCAGACATGGTCTGCTCAATCCTCCCCTTGTTTCGGTCCAGCAATCGCGCCTCGATGCCGGTCTTCTGCGAGTCCGGCACTTTCGGTCCGTGGACGACGCGAGCCTCCCCGGTGTCCGGATCGATTCGAATACGGGACTCGGTCGGGCCCAGTGAATCTTCCGGATTCGGTTCCACGACGCGGGTTCCGTCCTCGCGCATCCACACCTCGCGACGGTTCGTCTCCTCCGCCGAGGCGCCCCTGCCTTGCTGAGTCTTCTGCTCCCCTCCATAGTCGGGCTTGTTGCGCGGGTCGTTGGCATCGACCGTCTCCAGGTCGGTGGAGCCGCCCTTCCTGGCTTGTTCTCCTACAAACGCCTCCAGATCATCAGCGGCTGACCTGGTCCTGGATTCTCCTTCGGCCTCGGCACGCGGTCTGGTGCTCGACTCCTCGCCGGCGGGTTTGCTCGGCGGCGAATCAGGACCAGTTTCCCCGGGTCGAACCGCGGAGCCGGATTCGTCGCCGGCATCTCCCGAACGCGACGGTCCTGGTGCCGGCCCACCAGCGTCAGGACCGTCAGACGACGATGGCCCACTACTGAATCCAGTACCCGACGCGCCACGAGCCACGCGGCCCACCCCGGCCGCCGCCCCTCGTCCCACAGCCCAGTTGGTCAGGCCTGCCTCGGCTCCCTCACTGAAGGTTCCGCCGCTGGCGGATGCCCTGAGTCCGCCCTCGAGCGACGCGGCTGCGGCGTCGACGGCGGCACCGCCAAGGCCACCGGTTGGCATGACCGGATCACCGACGCCTGTGGCTCCGAAGACCACGCCAATCGCGCCCTGCACGGCAGCCTCACCCACCTTGCCGGTACGTCGCAGGTGATCGGCAAAGTCCGCGGCTCCTCCGCCGACCATCCTGATCGCAGTGCGCGCGACGCCCGATGTCGCCTGGGCTCCGACCGCGACGGCGCCTTCGGTGGCGCCGACCGCGGCGCCGGCAGCCACGTTCGCCACTCCCTCGGCCCACGAGTCGCCGCGCTGGTAACTTTCGGAACCGGCTCCAAATCCGCCCATTACTCCAGTGGCGGCGGCCCCGGCCTGGACGGCTGCGGCCGTGGCCGCGCCAGCGGCCAGCATGGCTCCGCCCGTCGCGGCGATGCCGGCCTTCGCAGCCGCTTCGATCTTCGCCGCGATGGCCTCAGATCGCCCGTATATCTCCGCCTCGGTTCCAGCAACCTCCGATTCGCCAATCGTGCGCTGTTGGTCAGCTTCGAATGTCTGTGATCGGACGGCGCCAATGGCCCGTTCGAGGGCGTCTGGGTCGTCGCCGTGGCGATCGAGAAAATCCTCCAGTTCCTGAGCCCGAACCGGATCGTCGACGCGGTCGACCAGGCCCTGGCCCCTCCGACGCAAGTCATCCAACTTGTCGGAGCGAGCCTGCGCTTCCGCCCGGGCCCGGTCCGCTGCGTCCGCCTCACTCTCCGCCTTGCGCGCGCGCTCCTCGGACTGCCGGTCCGTCTCCCGGTTGAACTCATCGATCTCGCGCTGGCGCACGCCGAGTTCCGCCTGCCGCTCCCGGATGTCCTGGATTGCGGTCTCGCGATCGACCCATCCGCCGAACGGCGACCACACTTGGCCAATTTCGCCACCTTCGTACGTCCCGTCCTGAACGATGAGTGGCTCGTTCGTATCGGGATCAATGAGCGGGGGCCCCGATCCCCCTGGAGGGCCCTGTGACCCCGAAGCCGCTTCGCCCGGTGGCGGCGTGCCGCCCGTCGAGGCGACCGACGCCCCGAGAAGGCCGGACAGAATGGCGATCATCCCGCCTGCTGCCGACACGGCGGTCAAGTAACCCGCCGTGTCCTCGCAATCGCTCTGGCTGCTGCAATTGTGAGCCGTCGCCGGAACGGCCGTCGACAGGAGCAGGACGAATCCGATCCAGGCCTGGAGCAGCCACCTCGCGAAACGAGCAGGCTTCAACTGGCGAACCTCCTGCTGGCGGCACGTGCCACGCCCCAGCCCAGGAGAAGGCCCCAGAGCCCGTGTCCGATGATGCCGCTCACGAGGAAGCCGGGGTCGGTGAGCCTGGCTTCGAGGAACGCCGGGTACACGGCCATCATGAGAGCCTGGAGGATCATCGCCCAGACCAGGCCGGGGATCATCCCTCCACGCGGACGCAACAACGCGAACATCATCCCGAAGCTGATGCCGTTCCAGAAGTGGTAGGTCCAGCCGACCGCGGTGGCGATTGAGTCGCCGGCAGGTCGTCCGGTAGCGAGTTGGCCGAAGATTCCCATCGCCTTGTAGGGATCGAAGTCGGACTGAAGCGCAGCGACGAGCACCGGACGAATTGCGTCGTACCCGACCGTCGAAACAAGCCCCCAGGCGGCTCCAATTCTCAGCAACCATGCGAATTCGTGAAACCGGCCCCGCCGATCGCGAACCAGCAGGATGATCCCGGTGAGAATCACCGCTGAGGGAAGAACAATCGCCCCGGCGGAGAAGCGCAGGGAGATTCCGGCGAATGTGTGGGCGATGATGGCGAGACCCGACGTGCAAGCCATGGCGACGCCAAACGCCACCTCGGCGCCGGTGAGATATGGGCGGCGGGCTGGAAGCGGACGTAGAGGGGCGTTCATGTCCCCATCCCCAGCTTCCGGCCCAGGCGGCGGGCGTCACGGAGAGGATCCCCGCTGCGCGGCACCATCGCCGCATAGCCGATCACGAGACCGACCAGAACAACAATCTGCTGCTGAACCGTGGGAAAAGCTACGCGATTGCCGCCGGTCTCGAAGATGGTCGAGAGCGTCATCGCAAAGAGTGTGGTGAACACGAGCGTGAAGACGAGCCGGATCTTCGCGGGAAAGCGGTCCCGCCGCGTGAGCGCTCCCTCGAACCGGCTCTGGATCGCGGCCGAGTTCTTCGTGCTCCAATGGGCGAACAAACCCACCACAGCCGGAAACACCACGTTGGGAAGGAGACCCATCGCGGCCCAGGTTTCGAAATGTGTTCCAGCCCAGGCCACAAGGAACACGGCGGTCGCCACGACAGGGGCAGTGAGATGCTGCAGAGCCCGGACCCGCGCCAGCACCTGCTGAATCCCGGCGGACAGTTGCTTGCGGAACAGGTAGAGGACGAAAGCGGTCAGCAGTGGACCCACCACAACGGTCGCCACGCCGACGCCGGCCGAGCATCCGAACATCTCGGGGCTGCCGGTCGGCAGATCGGTGCAGACTTTCCAGAGGGCCAGTTGTCCGAGGAGCCCATTCAGGAACCGGCTCGGAAGACTCAGGGGCATCCAGCCCGCGACCGACACCGCGACGCAAGCGAGGGCGACGGTCATGTATCCGCCGCCGGTGTCGGTCCCTGACGGGACAGGATCGGATTTCTTCCTCGGGCCGCCATTCCGAACCGGGGCGGCACGCGGAGGACTTGGCCGCGACGCTGGGGACGGATTTGACGCACGACTCAGTT
>JAHEFO010000064.1 GCA_024640135.1 Acidobacteriota bacterium | reverse complement strand
GACCTGACGATACCGAGGGACATGAAACCAAGGCCCACGAATGCCGAGGCGATTGGACAGACGGTAACAGCCATGCGCTCAGGCGCTGACGTCATCGTGCAGGCGCCTCTCGGGGACAGTCACTGGTTCGGGTACGCCGACGTGCTGGTGCGCGTCAACGTGCCGAGCCCCAACCTTGGCGCATGGTCGTACGAAGCGCACGATACGAAGCTCTCGCGCGAGACACGCGCCAGCGCCATCCTCCAGCTCTGCGTCTACACGGAACTGGTCGCCGCCATGCAGGGCGTCGCTCCGGAACATTTCGCGGTCGTCACGCCCGCCGCGACCCACCGGTACCGGTTCGACGAAGTCGCCGCATACTACCGCCTCGTGAAGGCGAAGTTCGCCGGGGCCGTGGGTGACACGCCGGTGACGGGGACGTACCCCGATCCAGTGGACCACTGCAGCGTCTGCCGCTGGTGGCAGGTGTGTGACACGCGGCGGCGGAAGGACGACCACATTCAGTTCGTCGCCAACCTCGGCCGAGGCCACAAGCGCGAGCTCGAGCCGCTTGAGGTCACCACGCTGGCCTCCCTGGCGAAGTGGGAGGTCCCTGAGGGGTTTCGTCCGGCGCATGGCGCGCGCGAGACGTTTGTGAAGCTGCAGGATCAGGCGGCGCTGCAGCTCGAGCAGCGGGAGACGAAGCGCCCGACGTTCAAGGTGCTGCCGGTCGAGCCGCACGTGGCGGAGGATGGCACACCACTGCCGCTTCGGGGACTCAAGCGGCTGCCGGCGCCGTCACCAGGCGACCTGTATCTCGACCTCGAAGGCGATCCCTTCGCGCGAGGCACCCTGGGCGGTGAGGCGGGCGAAGGATCGCGGGAGTATCTGTTCGGCCTGGGCTGGATGGATGCAGCGGGGCAGTTCCGGTATCGGAGCTGGTGGGCGTTCACCGATGCCGGGGAGCGGCGCGCCTTTGAAGACGTGATGGACGAGATCGATCGCGTGGTCGGCGTCCATCCCGATGCGCATGTGTATCACTATGCGCCCTATGAACCGTCGGCGTTCAAGCGGCTGGCCGGGCGATACGCCACCCGCGCCGAGGCGCTGGATGTCTGCCTCCGCTCGGGCCGGTTCGTGGACCTCTATGCCGTCGTGCGCGAGGCAATTCGTGCCGGCGTCGAGACGTATTCGATCAAGTCGATGGAGCCGTTCTATGAGTTCAGGCGGGACATCGACCTGCGGAAGGCCGGGCACGAACGACAGGCCATCGAGGTGGCCCTCGAGACCGGCGCCATCGATGCTGTTCCCCAGGACGTGCGCGACGCCGTCGAGGGGTACAACCGCGACGACGTGCGATCGACGTGGGCGTTGCAGCGATGGCTGGAAGTCCGGCGCGACGAGGTGGTGGCCGGAGGGGAGGATGTGCCTCGTCCCGTGGCTGGCTCGGGCGAGGTATCAGAGGAGGTCGGCGAGCGAGAGGCGCGTGTGCTCCACCTGCGTGAGCGCCTGCTGGCCGGCGTGCCGGACGAAGCGGATGCACGGACGCCGGAGGAGCAGGCGCGCCATCTGATGGCCTACCTGCTCGACTGGCATCGGCGGGAGGCCAAGGGCGAGTGGTGGGAGTTCTTCCGTCTGGCCGACCTTGATGACGAGTCGCTGCTGGATGAACGGAAGGCGGTGGCGGGACTTCAGTTCGTGCGTTCGCTGGGACCCGTGATCAGTGAGAAGACCGGGAGGCCGACCAGGACGGTGGTCGATCGGTACCGCTACCCGATGCAGGACTGCGACATCAAGACGGGCGACAAGTTGAAGCTCACGGACAAGAGCGGCTGGGGCGAGGTGACCAACCTCGATCGCCAGGCTCGGGTGCTGGACGTGAAGGTGGGGCCCAGCCGCGCGGACGTCCGTCCGACGGCGGCATTCGCCCACGAGATGGTGCGCACCACGGACATCGAAGACACCCTCTTCGACGTCGGTCAGCGCATTGCGGATGGGGAGGGTGATCCGCTGGCGATGGCGTTGTTGCGCGTCGATCCGCCGCCCACGCGCGATGTGCTCGAACTGAGGAACGCAGTGCTGGCGGTGCAGGGGCCACCCGGGACGGGTAAGACCTACCGAGGCGGCGTCATGATCTGCGACCTCGTCGCGGCCGGGAGACGGGTTGGTGTCACGGCGCTCAGTCATGCCGCCATCGCCAACCTGCTCAAGGCGGTGCGGAAGGAGTCCGCCAAGCGCGGTCAGACTGTGCCCATCCTGCACGTCAAGAACGAGCAGGAGTTCGGCGACGACGAGCCTCTGGTGGTCGGCGGCACAGCATGGCATTGGTGCAGTGACCAGGCTGGTCGCGTGGACGTGATGCTTGTCGATGAGGCAGGGCAGATGTCACTCGCCAATACGCTCGCGTGCACGTGCGTGGCCGAGGCGCTGGTGCTTCTGGGCGATCCGCAGCAACTGGAGCAACCCGGCAAGGGCGTTCATCCCGACGGAGTCGGGCACTCGGCGCTGCAGCACATTCTCGGCGCGCACAAGACGATGCCGGCCGAACGCGGCGAGTTCCTGGAAGTGACCCGGCGCCTGGCGCCGGACCTGTGCGCGTATACGTCCGAGTGTTTCTACGAGAACCGGCTGAGGCCGCTCGAAGGGCTCGAGCGCCAGGTTCTTCGCGGCAGCCGACGCTTCACGGGCGCCGGACTGCGGGCCGTGTCCGTCGAGCACGACGGCAACGTCAATGCTTCCGATGAGGAGGTTGCTGAAGTCTCCCGCATCGTCGACGAACTTCTCGCCCCCGGCTCTGAGTGGGTTGACGAGCGAGGCGCCGCCCATCAACTGACGCCTGCCGACGTTCTCATCGTCGCGCCCTACAACGCACAGGTCAGCCGGTTGCAGGATGCGCTGGGAGATCGGGTGACTGTGGGCACGGTTGACAAGTTCCAGGGCCAGGAGGCGCCGGTCGTGATCTACTCCATGGCCACGTCGCGACCCGAGGACGCGCCGCGCGGCCTGGGGTTCCTCTACAGTCTCAATCGCCTCAACGTCGCCACCAGTCGTCCGCGGTGCTTGTGCATCCTGGTGTCAAGCCCCCGCCTCTTCGAGCCCGACTGCGCCTCCCCGCAACAAATGCAGCTGGCCAATGCCCTGTGCCGGTACCGGGAGTTGGCGCTGTAGCGCTTCAGGGGCGCCGGGCGATCTGAACCACCGTGGCCGACTGGCCCAGCGCGATGGTGTAGGCGCCGCGCTCGAGCGTGCCCGAGGCGGACGCATAGGCCGGACCGCCTGCCGGCTTCCAGGGTTGCTCGACGCGCAGTCTGGCGCGCGGGGTGGCGGGGGTGGCGGCGGCCAGCGTGATCCGGACCGCGTTCGTGCGTGTGTCCACGGCCACCTGTTCGAACTGGCCGGCGTCCAGGGTGAGATACAGGCCCAGCGGCGCGACGTAAACGCGCTTGCGGAGCGAGTCCGTGACATGCACGGTCACGGTTGTGCCTGTCGTCGAGACGTTGCCCCCGAAGGCCTGCCATCCAAATTCCGCGTGGTTGACGACATACGTGCCGGCGTTGAGTGAGTGGCCGAGGAAGTTGGGGCCATAGTCGCCCGAGTACGCGTCCCACGTCAGGGTTTCAGGGAATGC
The DNA here is from genome assembly GCA_024640135.1 of Acidobacteriota bacterium. Lineage (GTDB taxonomy): Bacteria > Acidobacteriota > Vicinamibacteria > Vicinamibacterales > SCN-69-37 > SYFT01. The sequence goes on along the minus strand of JAHEFO010000064.1, from coordinate 13,282 downwards.
GTGGAATGCGACCGACGCGAAACCGTCCTGGTCGATGTTCGTCAGCGCGCCCATGGTGCCGGCGTAGCCGATGCGCAGCAGGTGCAGGTCGTCGGGTTGCTGGCGGTATTGCGTCAGCACGGGGATGGCGTTCAGGCCGGAGCCATAGTGATGCAGTTGCCGTTCGTAGCGCGAACCCGGCGCCCCGGCGTAGATGAAGTCCCAGTAGCGACGCGCGGACCCGTTGTAGCCCCAGTGGGGAATCAGGGGCATGTAGCCGACAACCGAACTCAAGGCGGACTGCGACTGCGACTCGAGGCCGAAGTACTTCGTCCACGCGAAGACTTCTTCCTGGCCGGTGGAGTCCCACGCCATTTCGCTGCCGAACGGATACGCCTGGGCGGCCCATCGATCGGCGCGCGCTTTCATGCGCGCTTCCAGGCTGGCGGCCTTCTCGGTCCAGCCTTCGCGTTTCATGTCGTTGAGCGTGAGTACGAACACATCCGCGCCCATCAGGCCGACATTGGTGTAGCCCACCTTGTTGGCCGGGTCCGTGAGGAACATCATCGTCTCGTACGCCTGGTTGAGGTACCAGTCCCAGGGGTGGTGCGTCGCGAGGCCCTCGTGGTTGCGGGCGACCTGATACATGGACCAGTAGGCCCCGACCACGTGCACGTAGTTGTAGGCGCGGCCGGTCGACTCCGACGCCTCCTTGTTCCAGCTCGTCCACGTGGTCCAGTTCAGGGCCGGGTCATAGGGGAAGTCCGGCTGCTCCTTCGGGTCGTAATACAGGAGACTCTTGCGGACGCCGTACTTCCGTTCGCCGTCGCTGTACTGGATGCCGCCCCACAAGACAGCGTCGATGAAGCGCTCGTACTGCTCCACCTGACCCTTGACGGGCTGACCGAACAGTTTCATTCCCGCGGCCAGCCACGATCCCGAACCGCCCTCGTCGCCGAGGCCGGCGATCCAGACGCGCGCGTCCTGTTCCACGATGCGGTCCTTCGCCCGGTCGTAGCTCATCACCGACGGACTGCGGCCGAACGGGTCATCGGGCTTCTCGAACCACTGCTTCGTGAAGAGGAAATGACCAAGGTCTGAAACGGCCTCGGCGGCGGGCTTCGTCACGTAGTACGACAACGCCTGGTTCGTGCCGTCGGCGTATGTCACCGTGACGCGCGACCGGCCCCATTGTCGGCCCTTCAGGGTGAATTGCTGCCAGCCGTTGGGTGTCGCCGGACCTTCGGCGACGGTCAGGGCGCCGGCGGGCAAGACATTCACGGACGAGACCCGCGACCCGTAGCGCAGGAACAGGTTCATGTCTTCATCCATCGGCGCCACGTACCCGGGGATGCCCACGGCGACGGGCCGGCCGGCGCTCGCGAGCGTGTCCTCGACTTCACGGATCGACGGGGAGAGCAGGAACTCGAGGCCGTACGTCCGGGACTGTCCGGGCGCCAGCGTTGCCAGCGTCGGCTCGTTCCAGGGTTGCGCGTCTTTCCACTCGTTCTCAGCGTAGGCGCTGGTGTGAGCCATCCACTCGAATACCCCCTCGGACGTCTGCGTGCGCCGAGTCCCGTCGTCAACCGGTCGCCAGCCCTCGAGGGGGGTGTGATCTTGCGGCACCACGACCAGTGCCGGGCCGTGACCCGAGAGTCGGGTGACCTGGACAAAGCCCGCATCTGCCGCGATCGCCGGATCGAAGAACGAGCAAATCTCGTGGGCCTGCTCCAGGTTGCGGCCGGTAATCATGTTGTTGAACACCACCGGCAGGCCCAAGGCGCCGATCTGCACGGCCGCACCGGACCTGTTCGTGACTTCGAACGTCAGCGCCAATCGGCCGTCGTTCAGCGTCCACGAGCGGGTCACCTGCAGGGGAATCTCGGCCGGCAGCGTAGGTGCCAGATCCGCGGAGGCCAGGGTCGTCCCCGAAGCCGGCAGGGCCTTCACCGGGCGACGTGCTGCGGAACTGGCGTAGTCGGTCCAGTCACCCGTCGTGCCGGTCCGTACGCGCAGGGTGATGTCGCCCAGGTGATTGAAACCGTCAGCCGCCCGCTGCTCAAGCCGGTCTGCCGGTGTGAAGTCGAAATTCAGGGGCGTCGGGGCCGGTGCCGGTGCCTCCGGAGCGGGAGGATCACCGGCCTGGGCTCCACGGCCCCGGCCGCGGCGAGGCGTCGGCGTGGGGGTATAGGTCGGCACCCCCTTCGGTTCGAGCGCGGCGATGGTCTGCGATGCCCTGACGAGTCTCAGCGTGAAGTCCGGCGTGTCGAACTCCAGCACACCTTGCTCGAGTCCGAGTGTGGCCGGGGGTGGTGGTTGATTCCCCCGTCCGGTGGCCTGCTGCGAGTTAACTTCGTCGCCGGCCCGGATCGCAGCCGGGGCGCCGAACGTGACCAGGAACAGGGCTGTCGCGAGACTGAGACGCAGGGCGGATCGCTTCATGGCCAACATTATGGCCCTGATCGCGTGAACCCGGGCTAGTCGTCTGCCAGCATCGGGAGCAGGCGGGCCGGGGCCACACCTTCGTTGAGGGACCCTGTGCGGTAGCCCGCGAGATCGACCGTGACGACGCTGAAACCCTCGGCACGGAACAGTCCCTCGACCTCGTGCCGCATCGCGTCGGCGATCAGGCGCGGGATCTCCGCGGGCATGACCTCGATGCGTGCAACTTCGCCGTGATACCTCACGCGGCACTGGGCGAAGCCGAGGGCGCGGAGGTGCCGCTCGCAGGCCGCGATCTGCTGCAGCCGTTCGCGTGTCACCGGCGTACCGTAGGGAATCCGGCTGGAGAGGCACGCCTGCGCCGGTTTGTCCCAGACCTGCAGGCTGATCCGCAGGGCGGCCTCACGGATGTTCTGCTTGCTGAAACCCAGGGCGTCGAGCGGCGACAGGACGCCGTGTTCCCTGGCGGCCTTGCGGCCCGGGCGACGGTCGCTGCGGTCGTCACGGTTGAGGCCATCGATGACGTGGGTCAACCCTTCGGCGCGGCATACGTCGAGTGCGGCGGAGTAGACCTCGCGTTTGCAGTAGTAGCAACGGTCAACCGGATTGGCGGCGTACTGGGGATTCTCGAGCTCACGCGTCTGAACCTGGAGATGCCGGACACCGAGGCGTTGGGCGAGTTCCGCTGCGGCCACATGCTCATCGTCGGCCAGGCTTGCCGAGATGGCCGTGAAGGCGACGGCCTTCGGTCCCAAAGCCCGGGCGGATTCTGCCAACAGGTAGGCGCTGTCGACCCCACCCGAGTAGCACACCAGCACACTGCCAAGCGTGCGGAGTTCAGCGCGCAGCGCGTCGATCTTCTGGTCCAGCGTGGGCTGTGGATCACGGCCGGGCGGACTGACGGGGACGGCACTCATGATGTCTGGTCCTTGTCCGCCAACTGCATCGCGGCGGCCGCGGCGGCTGCGTACACGTCCTTCAGCGGCACGTTGTGGCGCTTCGCCGCTGCGCGGCAATCTTCCAGCTCCGGCGCCCGATTCACGGGCAGATCATCACCGCGTCCAACCTTGATACGGATCGTGCCGTAGGCCGTCGAGACCTCCACGATCTCCCGCGTCCGCTCCCATCGTCGCATCGGCTGCCGTCGTACACCGAGCGCACTGGTTTCCGTCAGGAGCAGCCGGGCGAGATGGTCTGCCATGTCAGGGCGGGCCAGTACTGACAAGACGATGCCGGCTCTGCTCTTCTTCATGCCGACTGCGGCCCACCACGCGTCGAGGGCGCCCTCGTCGAGGGCACGTTCCAGCGCGTGGGCACACACTTCGGGCGTGCTGTCGTCGAGGTTGGTTTCCAGCAAGACGACATCGCCTTCCTGGAGACCCTCGGTGACGCGCTCCCCGAGGACGAGTCGAAGCAGGTTGGGTCGCTCGGCGAAATCCTTCGTTCCGGCGCCCCAGCCCGTCGCGATCGGGCGCATGGCGGGCCAGCCGCCGAAGCGGATTGCCGCGGCAGCCAGCAGGCAGGCGCCCGTGGGTGTCACCAGCTCCGCTGCGATACCGCCGTCGCGGGTGGGGATTCCCCTCAGACACAGGACTGTGGCGGGCGCCGGCAGTGGCAAGACTCCGTGCTGCGCGCGGACGGTGCCGTGCCCGAGCGGCAGCGCCGAGGAGACGACCTCGGCACCGAGGTAATCGAGCGCGAACGCGACTGCGACGATGTCGACGATCGAGTCCACGGCTCCGACTTCATGGAAGTGGACACGCTCGATCGGCATGTTGTGAATCTCGGACTCCGCCTGCGCCAGAATCTCGAACGCGCGAAGGGCGAGCGTGCGCGCGCCTGGAGGCAGTGCCGCCGCTTCGATCATCGCGCGGATATCGGCGTGCGTCCGGGACGCCGGACGGCCTTCGACGATCACCTCCACGTGCGCGGCGGCAATCCCGGACCGGGATCGGCCAGTGACCATCAGCGAATGGGACTCCAGCTTCAATCCGGCAAGCGCGCCTTCGATGGCCTCTTGAGGCACGCCCAGATCGAGGAGTGCAGCCACGAGCATGTCGCCGGCCGCGCCACAGAAGGCGTCCACGTAGAGCACGCATCCGGCACCGGCGCCCCGGGCGAGTTGGCGGGCCGGCGGCTGCCAGGGCCCCTGAGCGGGCGGATGGGTGTGATTGTGCGCGCCATGGTCATCCGAATGGCCATGATCATGCGCGTGGTCGTGCCCGTCATGCGCCATCGGCAGCACCTCCGTGCAGGATGCGGCTGGCGGCCGACGCCGCGCCGAATCCGTTGTCGATATTGACGACGGTCACGCCGGAGGCACAGCCGTTGAGCATGCCGAGAAGGGCAGCGATGCCGCCGAAACTGGCACCGTACCCGACGGAGGTCGGGACGGCGATGACGGGACGAGAGACGAGACCGCCGACGACGCTCGCGAGAGCGCCTTCCATGCCGGCCACGACGATGATGGCGCCGGCGGCCTGGAGCCGGGCGCGGACTGAGGCCACCCGGTGCAGGCCGGAGACCCCCACGTCGTAGATGCGGTCGACGGGGTGACCCAGTGCGGAGGCGGTGACGGCCGCCTCTTCGGCGACGGGCTGGTCGCTGGTGCCGGCGCTCACGATGCACACCGTCCTGCCGGACGGTTCGGGCGCGTCCGGCGCGGGTCTGAGCAGCGTTCGCGCGGCCGGGTTGTGAACGACTCCATCGATGCCGGCGGTGACGGCAAGTGCCTGATCGCGCGAGACGCGCGTTGCGAGCGCGGTCTGTCCGCGATCGATGATGGCCTGCAGGAGGCGAATGAGCTGGTCGTCAGTTTTCCCCTCGGCGTAGACCACTTCAGGCATTCCAGTGCGGAGCTGGCGGTGATGATCGAGGCGCGCGTCGCCCAGGTCGGCGAACGGCAGATCCGCAAGGGCGTTGAGCGCCGATTCGACGCTGGTGTCGCCGCTCGCGACCCCCGCCAGCAGCGCCCTGATTCGTTCCGGATCCACGGCGCGATCATAGCAGAGGGCTTGCACGGGCCCGGGGGCGATCAGACGCCACGCGGCTGGTTACGCGCGATCGTTCCCGATCCAGATTCCGGCCCGGCCGGTTTGACCGTCCAGCTTGATCACCATCGGATCGGCGAGCGTCACATGTCGAATGAGACCGGTCTCTTCGACGGCCGGCTGGTGCTCGAGCCAGTCCCAGTTGATCCCCGGAGTCTCGTGATGCTGGATGGCGAGATAGCCGACGCCGGTGCTCATCACGTTGTGGAAGAAGTGGGAGCCCTGGCTTGGATCGAGCGCGAGGTTGGGCAGAGACGACTCCACAATGATCCTGGCCCCTGCGATGGCGCTCCAGGCCAGCGGCACGCCCAGCCAGGGATCGGACGTTCCCCATCGGCCGAAGCCGATCAACACGTACGGCCGGCCTTGTTCCTGCAGGCGGCGATCCAGAATCTCCAGTTCCGCGCCGATTCGCCGCGTGTTCCTGGCCTGGAACTCGGCACGCTTCACGTACACGATGTCCCGGACTCCTTCGAACGAGCCATTGCCCATGATGTGGGTGGAGGCGAGGAGCAGATCGGGGCGATCGAACTCGTCTGCCTGCAGGTCGACAGTCTCGTGCGACACGTGCATGGGCCGGAGCTGGAGGAAGCCGAAGCGCGCCCGTCTGGTTTCCGCGTCAACGGCCATCGCGAACTCGATTTCGACGTCCGCACCTGCGGCACGTTCGCAGATCGCCAGCAATTCGCGAATCACCGCGTTCAACGGCAGCAAATTCAGCTGCAGCAGTGGGGCGAAGTTCAGGATACGCGGCCCCGCAGGGCCGGTTCCCGGCAGGACTCGGTCGGACGCCGGCACGTAAGTCGAGGCCACCAGTTCCAAGACGCCGTCCTCCTCCGCCCTGTCCAGGTCCACGAAGGACAGATGCTCGGCCTCCGAGAACAGATCTTCGCCAGCCGGAGAGAGATTCACAGCCCAGAACCGGAGCTGGCTGCTCTTCATGAGATCCCCCACCGAGGCGAACGGGGGAGGCGCCTGCGGGCGGGCGGGAGAATAGGTCCAGCAGACACCGCCATCCACGATCGTCTTGCCCAGGCCCAGGGCGAGGCTCACCACACCGTCTTCGCTGCGCGCGCCGACGCTGGGGTAGAAGTTGTGTGATCGCGCCACGCCGGACACGTGGGGGTAGAAGCGGCTGCCCCTGGTCGAGCCGACGACCTCCTGAATGATGAGGGCCATCTTCTCGTCAGCCAGGTCCTTGCCGACGGCGCGGAGATAATCGCGCGCCTGCTTGAATCGTGTCGAGGCGTAGATGAGGCGGACGGCCTCGACCATCTTCCGGAGCCGTACCTCGGTCTCGGGCTGGTTGTTTGGGACCATCTTGGTCTCGTAGACACCCGCCAGGGGATGGAAGATGGCGTCTTCGAGCAGGCTCGAGGAACGCACCGCCAGCGGCACACGGACCTCTGCGATCAGGGAGGCAAGGAAGGCCATCGCGTCGGCCGGCAGCGGAGCCGCCTGGAATGCCTCGGCGACCTCGTGGTCTGTGAGCGTGTCAACATCCAGGCCCTGCAGGGACGTCTGCCCAATGAACGCATCGAAGACGCTGGTCGTGAGGACGGCAAACGGGGGAACCGTGACGTCGATTCCCGGCAACTGAGCCGGATCGTACTCGGCCTCGAGCATCGTAGCGAAGAACACGAGCCCTTGTGCCTTGCCGCCGATCTCCCCGGTTCCCACGTGCAGGGCGCCGGAGTCAAACGCGATCCGGTTGAATTCCTGCGTGTCTTCGTTCGTTCCACTCATTCGAACATCCGCCTCCCAGCCAGACGCACGGCGAAGTGAAAAAGAATATCAGCTGCCGGAGGCGCTCTTCATCGACATTCCGCAACGGTCGCGGCAGCCGCCGGTCGCGGTACAATTCGCGGGAGATCAGGGAGTGCGATGCGGCACGGGAGGCAGCTTGGATATTCACGTTCGTGAAGCAGGCCCGGTGGAGGTGATTGACCTGTCCGGCAAGCTCACCCTGGGGCAGGGCGACTCGGAGTTGCTGAAGACTGTCGAGCGACTCCTGCAGGACGGGGCCCAAGGAATCCTGATCAACCTCGACCAGGTGCCCTACATGGATTCCGCAGGAATAGGGGTTCTGGTCACGTGCTGCAAACGCGCGGTGGAACGTGGCGCACGCGTGAAATTGCTGAATCCCAGGAAACGTGTGTTCGATCTGCTTCATCTGGTCAAACTCGACACGATTTTCGAAGTCTTCCACGAAGAGCCGCAGGCCATTGCGTCGTTTGCGGCAGGAGAAGGGCTATGAGAGCCAGACGGTGTGATGAAGAGCGGCGCGGCACTCCGGCAGGCCGGCCTTTGCGAGCGACGCGGACCAGTGGCGCTCTTCCCGCCATCGCAGTAGGCATGCTGGGTGCTGCGGTGTGCGGCGCACTGGTGTGGGCTCAGGCCCCGGCTCAGGTGATCACGCGCGGCGAGTTCTCGTTCGCCTACGACGAGCGCGGAATCTCTGAGCTCAAACATCCTGCCGACCCGTTCGGCGCCATGGTGACGACGCCGGCGTCCACCGGGCGCGGCGGGCGGGGCGGGGCGCCTCAAGGCCCGCCGCGGGCGGCCACGCTCGGGTTGACGCTTGCGTTCCAGGTGGGAAACGCCACCGACTGGCAGTCCGTGGCGGATCGCGGGCCGATGACCGCGGCGCCCGAGGCGGGGACCGTGCAGTACTCCACAGGCGGCGCGAGCGCGCCACTGGCGGTGACCGAGACCTATCGCACGGACGGCGCCGCGTTGGACTGGACCATCGAACTGAAGGCGGGCCGGTCGCCCGTGCGCGTGGGGGACTTCGGGATCACCCTCCCGGTGCAGGGACCGTCGGGAGCGACGCCCGCCGACATCTTCGAACGCGGCTTCCTGAAGCACCAATTCGTCTCGGGAGCGGGCTCGTTCTTCTTCTACGTGCGGGCGTCGGGAGCGCCGCCGTTCCTGTTGGTGACGCCGAAGCCGGGGACCAAGCTCGAGTACTACACGGCCGGCGGCCGGTCTGGCGGGACCATGTTCGTACATTCCGCGAAGTCGGGGAATGAGGAGACGCGCGGCACGTGGCGCCAGGCGCACACGGCGCTCGATCTCAGGGCCGGCGCGACGGCCAGCTATGGCTTCCGCATGCAGTGGGCGTCGAGTTACGACCAGTTGCGCGACCTGCTGTACGAGAACGGCCTGTTCGACGTGCGGGTGGTTCCGGGCATGACCGTGCCGTCCGATCTGTCCGCGCAGTTTTCGCTCAGGACGAAGGCCAGGATTGAATCCGTCACGGCGGAGTTTCCAGACCAGACCAGCATCACGGCGTCAGGCTCGCCGCCGTCCCAGGCGGGCGCCTCCGCTGGCAGGCACCTCTACGCGGTGACGTTCCGGAAGCTGGGCGAGAACATGCTGACCATCACCCACGATGGGGGCCGGAAGACGTACCTGGAGTTCTTCGTGACCGAGCCGATGGAGACGCTCATCAAGAAGCGCGCGGCGTTCCTGGTCGACCGTCAGCAAATCAAGGACCCGTCCAAGTGGTGGGACGGCGTGTACGGCCCCTATGACATGCGGGCGAAGACCGTGCGCACCATCGACGATCCGGACATCTTCCTGGACCGGATGGTGTACGCGCTGACGGCTGATGACCCCGGACTGGCAAAGGCGCCGTATCTGGCCGCGAAGAACGTGACGTATCCGGACAAGGCCGAGATCGAGTCGCTGGAGTACTACATCGAGCACTTCGTCTGGGGCGGCCTTCAGCGCAAAGACGATGAGCGGCCGTACCCGTATGGGATCTACGGCACGCCGAACTGGTTCATCAATCGGGATCCGCAGCGCCGCAAGGACTACGCGGAAGGGCTGGCGAACGGCGCAACGGCGATCGCCGACCTGGCGAAGGAACACGTCTGGCGGTCGTACGACTATCCGCACGTGGTCATGCTGTATTTCCACATGTATCAGATCGCGAAGATGTATCCGGAGATGTCGACCTATCTCGATGCGTCCGGGTACCTCAATCGCGCCTGGGAAACCGCACGGGCGTTCTACACCTACCCGTATGAGATCTATCCGTCTTACTACGACACGTACAAATGGGGGCTCTACAACGAACTCACGGTTCTCGGGGTAATCGATGCCCTGAAGGCGGAAGGGTTTCCCGAGCAGGCGAAGTGGCTGACGGGCGAGTGGGAAAAGAAGGTCAAGTACTTCGTGTACGACGATGCGTATCCGTTTCGGAGCGAGTACGCGTTCGACCGGACGGCGTTCGAGTCGACGTACGCGTTCGCCAAGTACGGCGCCACGCACGACATGAAGCCCGACGAGAATCTGTGGTTCGACCTCAAGCTCAAGAAGTGGTGGTCGCACCCGGCCGTCAAGCGCGAAGACTCGCGGGCGTTCATGGACCGGCAACTGGCGTCGGGTCTGGTGGTGCGCGGCTGGCTCAATCCGGCGTATTACACGCTTGGCGCGGACCCCGGCGTGAGCTACATGGCAGCCATGGGCGGGTGGGGAGTGCTGGACTACGCCGTGAACTTCGCACCGAGTCCCTACGACTGGCTGCAGCTCGGGTACGCGTCGTATCTGAGTTCGTGGAGCCTGGTGAACAGCGGGACCGCGGAGACCAACTACGGGTTCTGGTATCCCGGCAAGGAGAACGACGGCGCCGCGGGCTGGCAGTTCATGAGCGCCAAGGCCGGGAATGCGTGGATGGGATCGAGTTATCCAGGCGGGGTCACCGAGCCTCGCGGGCCCTGGCACTATGACGGCGAAATCGACCTCGGCTTTGGCGGCGCGCTGCGGATGGCGGCGACCGTGGTGACGAACGACCCGACCTTCGGATGGATCGCCTACGGCGGCGTCATGAAAGACGAGGGCGCGACACTGTCAGTCAATCCGCGCGATGGCGTGCGCCAGCGCCTGGCGGTCGTGACGCAGGACCGTGGGTTGCCGTTCGCCGACAGTCTCTCTCGACTGAAGGTGGAGCTCGAGCGTGATGGCTTTGCCGCGTCGCGTGACCTCGTCGTGGACAAGGCGCTGGGGCGCATCGCGTTCAGCCTGGAGAACCGCACCGGAAGCGCGCACGTGACTGGCCTGCGGCTGTCGTTTCCCGTCAACACGCACTACGGGGTGTTTGTCGACGGCACACAGGTGCGCGTGGTCGAAACCGGAAACCCGGACTATCCGTGGCGCGCTGAAATTGGCGTGCCGGTTCAGGGGGTGTCGATCGAGCTCCGCAGATAGGGGAGTCGATCGCACGACGCATCCGATATAATCGCGCCGCTTCTCACCATGTCACTCACTCCCGGAACTCGCCTCGGTCCGTATGAAGTCGTCGCCCTCCTGGGTGAGGGCGGAATGGGGCAGGTGTATCGGGCGACCGACACGAAGCTGAAGCGGGAGGTGGCCATCAAGGTGCTGCCGGCCGCCCTGGTCTCCGATCCCGATCGTCTGGCTCGCTTCCAGCGCGAGGCCGAAGTCCTGGCTGCGCTGAACCATCCGAATATCGCCCAGGTCTTCGGCCTGGAACGGTCCGGCGAGTCACCCGCCATCGTGATGGAGTTCGTCGAAGGCGACGACCTGACGCACCGCATCACGCAGGGCGCGATGCCAGTCGAAGACGCGCTGCCCATCGCGCGGCAGATCGCCGAGGCTCTCGAGGCGGCGCACGACCAGGGCATCATCCACCGCGACCTCAAGCCCGCGAACATCAAGGTCCGTGCGGACGGCACGGTGAAGGTGCTCGATTTCGGCTTGGCCAAGGCGGCCGATCCGTCCGCGGGGTCATCCTCGAACCTCGCCAATTCGCCGACGATGACCAGCCCGGCGATGACCGGGATGGGGGTCATCCTCGGCACGGCCGCCTACATGTCGCCCGAGCAGGCGAAGGGCAGGGCGGTCGATCGCCGCGCCGACGTCTGGGCGTTCGGCGTGGTGCTGTTCGAGATGCTCACGGGCACTCGAGCGTTTCAGGGCGAGGACGTGTCGGATCTGCTGGTTGCCGTGCTCAGCAAGGACGTGGACCTTGGCGCGCTGCCGCCCACGACGCCTCGTCGGATTGTGACGCTGATTCAGCGCTGCCTGGTCCGCGATCCGAAGAACAGGCTGCGCGACATCGGCGAAGCGCGGCTCGCGCTGTCGGATGGCGCTGCGGCTGTCGAGGCCGCGGCCATTCCGGGTGACGCTGTGCCGTCAGGCGTCCGCTGGCCGCTGGTCGCGGCGTTGACGGTCGCGGCGCTCGGCGTCGGGCTGACGCTTGGTGCAGGCATGCTCGGAGGTTCGCCGGCTGCAACGGAGGCCGGCGTCGCGCGATTTGGCCTCGATCTCGAAGCGGGGCTCCACCTGGGCGGTGCCCCGTTGAGCCAGCAGACGCAGGCGCGGCCCCGGTTCACCTCATTCGCCCTGTCGCCCGACGGCCGGCACGTGGTGTATGCCGGGCACGACGGCACGGTCAGCCGGCTGTATCACCGGGCCCTCGATCAGGATCGCGGCGTGCCGCTGCCGGGCACCGAGGGGGCCCTCCTGCCGGTATTTTCGCCGGACAGCCGCGAAGTGCTGTTCTTCAGCGAGCCAGGAGTCAAGCGTGTGGCGATCGCCGGTGGCCCGGCCCGCAGCATCGCGGTGTCCGGCATGATGGCGAACGGCGGCTTCCGGGGCGCCGCGGTGATGTGGACCGATGACGACTACATTGTCGGGGTTGACCAGGCGGGCATCGTTCGCTTCCCGGCAGGCGGCGGCACACTGGAGACGCTGTTGGCCGCCGAACCTGGGGAATACCTGGCGTTTCCAGAGGTCTTGCCGGGCGGCCGCGCCGTCCTGTTCAACGTCGAGAGTGGCAGCATTCCCAGCCGGTGGGACATCGTCGTCCAGTCGGTCGAATCGAAAGACCGTCGAGTCGTCGTCAGCGGCGGAAGCGACCCCCGCTATGTGGACTCCGGGCACGTCCTCTTCATGCGCGCCGGGGCACTCCTGGCGGTGCCCTTCGATGTCGCGACGCTGCAAGTCGCCGGCGATGCGGTGGTGGTGGTCGACAACGTCATGCACGCCGAGCGCGGTGGCAACTCGAACTATCGAACAGGGCTGGGGCACTTCGCCGTGTCACGGACCGGCGTGCTCGCGTATCTCCCCGGCGGCCTGATGGATGTGCCCGAGACCACGCTGCTCAGGGTGAGCCGGCAGGGAGCGGCGGAGCCGCTGCCCATCCCAGCCGCACGAATCCTGAGACCGGCGATTTCGCCGGACGGCAACCGGCTTGCCTGGTCGCAAGGTTCAGATGGCGAGCAGGGGATCTGGATCTTCGATGTCTTGCGGGGTGTGTCGAGACCGATTACCGGTTCCGGCGACTTCTACCGTCCTGTGTGGAGTCCTGATGGGAAGCGGCTGGTCGTCGCAGCCCACAGGGATGACGCACCCGTGAGCATGGCCCTGCTCGATGTTGATGGCAACACGGCGCCTGAGTTTTTTGGACCGGACGAGCGCTTCAGCCTGGGACCGGCCGACTGGTCGGTCAAAGACGTCCTGGTGTTTCTCGACAAAGATATCTGGACGATGCCGATGGATGGGACGCGTCGGCCCACCCGGTTCCTCGAAGCGAGAGAAGACGCCTATTTCATCAATCCGAGGTTCTCTCCAGACGGACGGTTTCTGTCCTACGGGTCGAACGAATCGGGGGCGTTCGAGATCTACGTTCGCCCGTTTCCCGAGGGCGCGCCCATTACCCGGGTGTCGGTCAACGGCGGCACGTCGTCGGCCTGGTCCAGCGACGGCCGCGAGTTGTTCTATCGTGAGTATCGCGGAGGTGTCACTCCGAATACGCGAATGATGGCCGTGCCGATCTCCAT
>JAHEFO010000292.1:4273-4713 GCA_024640135.1 Acidobacteriota bacterium | reverse complement strand
GATCCAACCCTTCCGCGGCCCCAACCTTGTCTTCCTTCGTCAGACGATCCTCAACGGTGAGCAGCCAGACGTCCGGGTGATCAGGCGCCAGCTTCCGGGCCGCGTCCAGCGCGGCCGCCGCCTCGGCCGGGTCCACGTCGGCCAGTTCCGGAATCGTTCGCGCAAGACCGATATGCCCAGGGATCCACGCCGGATCCGCTTCGAGAGCCGCGCGATAACTGCGCAGGGCGTCGGCATACTGATGCTTCTCGAAGAACATATCGCCCCACGACGCCTCCATCTCGGCCTGCTGCAGCGTGAGCCGCCCGATCCGCTGGAAAATGGTGTTGGCCAGACGGAAGTCTCCGATCGCTTTCGCCGCTCGCGCCATCCGAAACGAGTTCTCCGGCGTCATGTCGAACGTCTGCAGGAGCAACTTGCCGAGACGGCCCCGCCCTTCG
>JAHEFO010000292.1:0-4263 GCA_024640135.1 Acidobacteriota bacterium | reverse complement strand
TCGCGCTTGCCCTGGCTCATGTCGAGCAAGCCCAGTTCCAGGAGCGCGTCGCCCATCTCACCCGCATCCGCCAGCGGTGTCAGACGCATCCGGGCTTCGGCCACCTTTCCCTCGAATACTTCGACCAACGCCACCGCGACGGTCGTGACGTCCGGGGGGGCCGTGACGGTGGCAGGCAACGCGCGCGCGCGCGCCACGTCACCGCGCCCCAGAGCGCGACGCACGTGCCGGACGAGCGTCTCAGCAGTCGGTGCCTCTTCCTGCGACCATGGCGAGGCCTTCGGCCCCGAGGCCAGACAGAGGACCGCGATACACGTCAGCAACAAGGCACGCTTAGGCATGTGAACCCAATTTACCACTTCGAGCACGTCAGCGGGATCGCCGTTGGCCCAGTGCACGAGTCTCCACGCGGAGACGTTTCTGTAACGCGATCGCAAATGCCAATGTGAGGAGCGGCCCTGCAATCCAGGCAGACATCATGAGTGCCATTCCGGACAGTTCGCCAAATACCGCAATGTAGTTGGGATGATCGACATAGCGGTACGGCCCCGTTCGCACCAGAGGCACGCCCGGCAGCACCAGAATCCTGAAGGTCCACCGGTCGCCCAGATTCGCGATCGCCCAGTACTTCAAGGCCTTGCTCGCAACCATGAGCAGTAACCCTGCCACCCACCAGGCAGGTTCCACATCGCCGACTGATGCGACGGCAACTCCCCGGCTCGTACGCCACAAGCCCTCAGCACCCATCAAGACAAAAGCCGCAGGATAAATAATCGACAACCACACGTACGGATCGCCGTCAGGCTCCAGCGCACCGCGCCCGCGCAATCCGTCGGCGTTTCGGACAGACACGCGAGTCTCGGCCAGCATCAGCCCGATCACCACAGACAGGACGAACGCCTCCGCAGTCAGCGTCATGCCGCGTCTCCGGCGTAACGCACCAGCCGCCTCAACAACCCCGGTGCCACACGCGCGCCCAGGCCGGTCACTTCCATTGCCGCAGCCGATCCCACCAGCCGCCGGAGCCATCGATTGAACCGCAGCTTTGACCCCAGGGTTGCCGCGCGTCTGGCTGACAAGGCCGGCGCCGCTCCGGCCAGGTTGCCGGACTCAAGGGCCTCCAGGGCCGCGGTCGCGGCCAACAGGCCTCCACGAATGGCGATGTGCACTCCATCACCTGTCATCGGATCGACAAACCCCGCAGCATCGCCAGCCAGCAACAGTCCGGGCACCCCTGGCGTCTCGCAGTCCACCGCCAACGGTCCAAGGGCCCGCGGTCGCCCGACCGACCTCGACGCGGCAGTGCGATCGCGCAGCCGCCGGTCGCTCATCAGCACTCGGCGAATCACGTCCTCCACTGTCCGCCCTTCAGGCCGTCGTCCTGTCACCACGCAAATATTGGTCACCCCTCCTCCGACCGGCGCAAGACCGACGTAGTGCCCGGGACGCACATGCATTTCTCCCATCGCGGTCATGCCGTCCACGTCGGTGACATACATCCCGAAGGCCCAGCGTCGCGGGGCACGCGGATGCCGGCTGAGGCCCGCCGCGCGGGCCAGCACCGATCGTCGACCGTCTGCGGCAATGGTCAGCGCCGCCGGCTGCACACTCAGTCGTCCGTCGCCTCGCATGAACTCGACACCAGCCACGGCCGCCTGGCCGGCGGTTCCTCGCCAGAGGGGCCCGCGTACGCGCACCTCGCAGTCGAACTGTGCGCCGGCCGCCACCGCCGCATCGGTCAGCCAGAAGTCGAAACTGGCCCGTGAAAGGGCCAGCGCGACTCGACTGCGGGGGTAGGTGGCGCGCACGGCCACGCGGGGGCTGGTCACCAGCATCCCGTGCAGGCGCTCCGCGGTCTCGAGCGGTCCACCCACCAGGCCCAGTTCCCTCAGCGACGCCACCGCTCCAGGGTTGATCGTGTCCCCGCAGAGCTTTGGCCGCGGGATCGTCTCGCGTTCGACAAGCCAGACGCGAACCCCCGCGCGCGCAAGCACCAGCGCGGCCACCGATCCGGCCGGGCCTGCTCCCGCCACGACGACGTCCACGCCGATCATCTCGTGCTCATACCCGCCGAAGGACCAGCGCGCTGTTCTTGGATCCGAAGCCGAGACAATTACACAGCGCCACATCGACTTCCTGCCGGCGCGCGTCATTCGGGATGACGTCGAGATCGCACGCAGGGTCGGGCGTCACCTGATTGATCGTCGGCGGAAGCACGCCGTTGGCCAGCGCCAGCGCCGTGGCCACCACTCCGGCGGCGCCGCTCGCCCCCTGCGGGTGGCCGATCATCGATTTGATGGAGGAACCCGGCACCTGACTCGCGCGCGAGCCGAAGACTCGGCGCACGCACTGCATCTCAACCAGATCGTTCAGTCGCGTGGATGTGCCATGGTAGCTCACGTACCCGACGGCATCAGGCGCCACTCCGGCGCGGGCCAGGGCCAGTCGCATCGCGCGGACGATCTCAGTTCCGTCGGGGTCCATCTGGACCCGATGATACGCATCGCACGTGGACCCGTAGCCATCGATGGTGGCGTACACCCGGGCACCGCGCGCAAGGGCCCGTTCAAGGCGTTCCAGAGTCAGCATCCATGCGCCCTCGCCCAGGACGAATCCGTCGCGATCGCGATCGAAGGGCCGTGAGGCCTGGTCCGGCTGCTCGTTGAAGGCCGTGGAGACCACCCGCATGCGGGTGAACCCGCACACCATCCCAGGCGTGACGCACGCGTCCGCTCCTCCGCTCACCACAACGTCCGCCTCGCCGTGGCGTATCAGACTGGCCGCGTACCCGATCGCGTCAGTCGAACTCGTGCAACCGGTCGACACTACGTGACTGATCCCGCGAAGGCCGAGGGCGATGGAAATCTCGCTCGAGACCATCCCGACAGTGGAAACCGGAATCGCGTACGGAGAGACGCGACGGATGTCACCGCTGAAGAAATCCTCGTATTGCCGTTCGGCCACATCGATTCCACCAGCCCCGCTTCCCACCAGCACTCCGACCGACGGCCCTGCGCCGGCCAGACCGGCGTCCGCCATCGCCTCGCGCGCCGCCAGCACGGCAATGCAGGAGACTTTCGCGTATCGCCTGGCGTCGCCCCGCTGTCCCAGGGGCGCCGCGTCCAGCGCGGCCGCAATCGCCGCGTCCGGCACCGCCGCGGCCACCCGACACGACAACGCGGACGCATCGAAATGGTCAATCGCGCGCGTGCCACTGCGGCCGGAACTCAAGGCCCGCCAGAAGAGATCGCGCCCTACGCCGAACGGTGACACCACGCCGATTCCGGTGATGGCCACCCGCGGCGGCGAATCAGTCATGCTGTCTATAGTATGGTGCGGTGGTGGTCCACGCCCCGCGCGCCGGTCTGCCCGGCCGATGCTTTGCACTGACCGGCGGACTGCTCTTCGCCGGGTCGCTGGTGTATTTTCTCGTGGCCTACAGGCAGTTTGGACAGGCGGCCGGCCCGTGGAGCAGTGGCGGCTCGTGGGCGATGGCGTGGAATGCATTCCTGTTTTCGCTGTTCGCATTGCACCACTCGGTCTTCGCCAGAACCGGTCTCAAGGATGCGATTAGTGCGCGGATTTCACGCCCACTCGAACGCTCCGTGTACGTGTGGGTCTCATCCCTCCTCTTCGGTGCAACTCTCTGGGCCTGGGCCTCGGTGCCTGGCGAGGCGTGGCACGTATCAGGCACCGGGGCCTGGTTGATCGATCTGGGCTGGATCGGCGGCCTCCTTCTGACCGCAGTGGCAGCCTCGGCGCTCGATCCGCTCGAACTGGCAGGCATCAGACAGGCGTTCGGCAGACCGGTCACGGAAACCGGCGTCCTCAGCACGACCGGGGTCTACGCCCTCGTCCGGCACCCTGTCTATCTCGGGTGGGTCTTGCTCGTCTGGTGCGTGCCTGTCATGACAGGCACACGTCTGGTCTTTGCGGCCGTCAGTACGTTCTATCTGATCGTGGCCATTCCTCTGGAGGAGCGCCAGATGAGGCGGACGCTTGGCGAACCTTACGACCGTTACGCGGCAGCCGTCCGCTGGCGACTGCTACCCGGACTGTACTAGCAGCCCGTACACTGGAGCGTGATGTCCGTCCCCGCCGTCGTCTTCTACATTTCCGGTCACGGCTTCGGCCACGCGTCGCGCGAGGTTGAAGTCATCAACACGCTGGGCGCGGCCCGGCCGGACCTCTCTCTTGTCCTCCGCACTGCCGTCTCCCCGTCGCTCCTGACCCGCACGCTGCGCGTCCCGGTCACGCGCCTCG
>JAHEFO010000002.1:28655-56383 GCA_024640135.1 Acidobacteriota bacterium | reverse complement strand
TCAGGGCCTGCGAATGGCAGCCAGCCATCGGGCTGCTCGTTCGTTGGTGGGATCGTCGGCAAGCGCCTGGTTGAACGCTGCCCGTGCCAGTTCGATCTCTCCACTTTGACGGAGGGCTTCGCCCAGCGCAAGGTGGTTCTGTGAAAGCACCTGGCCCGTCGACCCTTGTGCCTGGCTGATCGTAAGGGCCATGCGATATGCCTCCACAGCCGCATCCCAATTCTGCTGCGCGGCGTGCGTTTGGCCGATCCTCCGGTAACTGCGCCATCGCCAGACGGGATCGCTCGCCTCAGCTTCCGTCCGCAGATACTGCGCCAGGGCCTCCGGATAACGTTCCTGCCGGTAATAGAGTTCGCCGAGCCAGGCGAGGGCCCGGCCTTGACGAGGCGCGATGGCAATCGCCTGCTGCGCGGCTTGCTCTGCGGCGGCGTAGTCGCTTTGATCGACAGCGAGTTGTGAGCGGAGCAGGAACAGCCCTGGGCCGGGGGCCTGAACACGCGCCAGAGCTTCGGCAATGACCGCTTCGGCCTGCTCTGGGCGGCCGAGAGGGCCACTCAGCAAGGTCGCCAATTCCTCGTACGCTGCGGACCGCCCTGGCTGCCGCTCGACCGCCTGGGTGTACGCCAGTTCCGCGTCTTCGAGGCGCCCCAGGCTGACTGACGCGTGTCCGAGTAGGATCCACGGTTCGTACGCCGACGGGTCGACCAGGGTCGCTATCTTGAAATACTCCCTAGCCTCGGAAAGTCTTCCCGATTTGCCGGCCTCGACTCCCTGCTGGAGGAGCATCGGCATGGCCCTGGCGGTACGCCAGTGCGGCAGCGCGAGGTCCTTCGCTCCGACACCGCGGTAGGCGTCAGCCAGTTGGAAACGCACGCCGACATTGGATGGTTCGAGCGCTGCAGCTCGCTCCAGCAGAGCGATCGCCGTCTGTGCGTCGCCCTCCCCGAGGTGAACAGTGGCCGCCAGAACAAGCGGGCGGGCGCTGGCGGGATTGAGAACGCCGGCACGGCTGGCAAAGTCCAGCGCACGTTGGGTCCGTTCAGCCGCCGAAGGGCCGCCGGCCAGGACGGCGTGGTGGAACTGCAGGCTGCCAAGGTCCATCCACAGCGCGCCTCGCACCTTGGTGGAGGCCACCATCATCAGGAGGGCCAATCCTCCAATCCAGAGGTGCTTCATCTCAGTGACTCGGGACATGATGCCCCTCAGGAGACAGCCCGTACTGGCTCAGGGTCAGCTCACGGACCGCTTCATAGAACCTCTGCCGGCGAGCGGCCAGTACGGGCTCATGATACTCCCACGCGCGCCGGAGATTCGACGCGGCCATCGCCTGGCGTCGCGGCGCACTGGAGACCACATCCGTGATGCGACGCGCGAGCGCTGCTGCGTCACCGGGCACGACCAGTTCGTCTGGTCCGAGGAGTTCAGGAATTCCGCCGATGCCGGAAGCGATGCACGGGATCGAACGCGCCATGGCCTCGATGATGACTCGCGGAAGTCCTTCAGTCCGTGAGGGGAGCACAAACAGGTCACTCTCATCCATCTCCCGGCGCACGGCGGCCCCAGGGGGAAGCTTGCCGACGAATGTCACGAAATCCTCGAGCCCAAGCGCTGAGGCCACGCGCATCAGCCGCGGTCGCTCCCGGCCCTCGCCCACGAGACGCAGCGTCACAGGAGTTCCGTTCCGCCGGCACAGCTCGACGGCATGCAACAGCGTGTCAGGGCCCTTGTACAGCGTCTCCAGGGAACCGACAAACAGCAGACGGCGTCCGTGTTCCCTCACCGGAACGGCGCGCTCAACATAGCACTCCGAAGTCAGGTTCACACTGGAGTAGTGAGTGGTGAACGCCTCCTGAGCCGGGGGATAGCGACGCTGCAGCGCTTCCCGCGTGACGTAGGCCGCCGCCACCGCACGCGAACATTGTGCCCGAAGGGCCCTGACGGACAATTCCCGCCACAACGGCCGCGCGATTCCCCTCACGCCGCCCGGCGCGAACACATCGTGAGGATCCCCCACGACCTCGACGGCGAATGGCTGGCCCGAACTGAGGAGGATACGTTGGACATGGTGGGCCACGTGCCCCGGGACCCGCAGAATGAATGCGGAACGCCGACCGCGCCACTCTCGCAGGCGCGAGGCCACGGCCCAATACGATCGCGCCATTTGCAGCGGCCGCTGATAGCCGGGCAGTGCCGCCACCCACACGCGATCACCGTCAACGCGGCGCCAGTCAGACGGCACCGATCCCACCTCCGTCACCCGCGCGATGACCCCGACCCGGTCGAAGGCCGTCAAATATCGATTCCAGAAGGCGCGGTGATACACGCTGTGCGTCCATACCTTGCCGTCGGGCGTGCGACTGAATCGAGCCTCGAGACCGACCATGACTTCCATGTCAGTCTCCTCCTGACTCCGCACAAAGTTCGCAGCCGCCGGCATCCCCAGTCGACAGAATCCGCGCAGGGACGCCGGCTGCCACCGCGTGAGCTGGAACGTCCCGCAGCACGACTGCTCCAGCCCCGACTACGGCTCTATGGCCGACCGTGACGCCACCGAGTACTTTCGCTCCGGGATACACCACCACCTCGTCCCCAATGGTCGGGTAGGTCGCCTCCGGTCCGCCGGGCGATCGCGTCCCCAGGGTCACCCCCTGATAGATGACACAGCGCGACCCGACGCGCACTCCCGCGCCAATGACCACCCCCACGACATGCCCCAATCGCAGGCCCGGTCCGATGGATGCCATCGGATTCAACTCGGCCCCGAATCGCAGAATCGCACGTCGTGTGATCAACCTGGGCAGCAGTCTTCCGCCCCTCACCCGCAGCCATGACGCGACGCGGTAGGACAACGCCACGCGGAACCCAAGGTCGAAAAACACCGCGTGCGCGAACGGCCGTGAACTGCCGGCGGCCCTGGCGACCCGGAAGTCCGCACGAATGTGCCTGAACAGGTCTCGTGCCTCGCGCGTCACTGGTCCTGATGCTCCATGTGGAATTGAGCCTTGACGATTCGGCTCACCCGATCTTCGGTTTCCTCGCGACAGTATTGCAGAGCTGTTGCCAAACCAGCCTGTATGCACTCGCGCCGGAGCGTGGCCTCGCGCCGGAGCCGCGAGATCCCCGCGACAATGGCATCGGCATCTCCTGCCGGGATGACGATGCCGTTCCGGCCGTCCTCGACATAATCACCAGTCGCCGGAGCGGACACCACCACCGGCAGGCCTTGACTCATCGCTTCCAGAGGCACTTTCGGAATCCCCTCATGCAGCGAGGGAAACACGAGGATGTCAGACGAGCGGTACAGATCGAGCAAGTCCGGACGAAGCGCACGGTACCGATGGTACTCGACACAATCACCGAGCGCGCGGCGCCTCACCTCGGCCGGCACATCTATTCCGCTGCATTCACCGACCAGCACGAGTCGATAAGCCGGATCGTCGCGCCGGAGTGTTTCGAAGGCATCCAGCAGCGCATCCGTCCCCTTCTCCCGGCTCATTCGACCGACGTAAATCAGTCGCACTTCCGAGGCGCCGCACGTGTCTTGCCGCCCGAAGATGTCGTCCCGACGAAACTGATGTTGTCCCACCACAACGGCCTCGATCCCGAGACTGCGGCGCAGTTCCTCGCCGTCCACAATCGCGAGCTGAGACCGTCCGACAACGAACCGGGTCAACGATCGCAGGGCGGAACCAGCCGCCCACCTCCAGGCTCCTCCGACGGTCCACTCACGTCCCGCGGTAAGGTGGGCAAACGGACTTCCATGAACGCTCGTCAGCAAGGGACGCCCCGTGAGCGCCGCCAGGACTCCGCTGGCCAGCGGCAGGTGTCCCGGCAATCGGATGTGCGTACACCGTGCGCGCCGCATGGCCCTCCAGGCCCGCCAGACGCCCACGCCGTACTTGACCGGCAACGTGAAAGCCCCATCCTGAGGACGCCGATTGAACGCCGCGACGAATCGCGTCCCCGGCGGGTACTCGCTATCGTGCGCCGGGTTCCGCTCGCCCACCGGCGCGAGAATGGTCACTCCGGGAAACGTGCCGACCACCAGCTCTACCATCCCGATATGCACCGCAGCCAGCCGGAAACGGCCCGCTTCCGCGCTATGGAGGCTTTGCATGACGACCAGGACGTCGTCATCGGGACCATCAGACTGCTTGGTGTTCACGGCGCCGACGTTCGCTCCCGGGCGACCCCATCATGGTCTCGACGCGCGGCTTCAACCCGTCGGAGGATCCGATCGAGTTCCCTCGCACGCGCGGTTCGGCTCAGGCCCTGGACGTCCGGCGGATCGGCGGGGAACAACGACTGGCCACGCGCCTTGCGGCGGCTCATTTCCGAAAGGAAACTTCCAAGCCCGGGGGCATCGTCGGCTTCGACGCCGTAGCCCAGCCCCTGGCGAGTCACAACCATCTCGAGGGCGCTGCCGCGATCGGTCAGGGCCACGATCGGCTTCCTGGACCGGGCGTACTCAAATATCTTGGCGCGCACGGCCAGCGACGCAATGGAACCGCAAGCGTCGGCGACGAGCAGGTCGGCGGCCGCCGTTATGGAGTCCACCTCGGCGTGCGGAACTCGCCCACGCAGCGACACGCAGTCCCGGACATCACTCGCGTCAATGATGGCCAACTGCGGGGGACTGATCGCGCCCAGCATAATCAGTTCGACCGGGCATCCGCCTTGCCGTGCGAGCCCGATCGCCTTGACCAGCGTCCGCAACGCGCCATCGTCCTGAAACTGCCCGGCGTGCGCAAGTGTCAGCGGGCCCGTACCCGACGGTGACGGTTCAGCCGCGCTGCCGTCATAGCCGTTCATGATGCTGGTCATCTTGTCGCGCATGCCGGGATAACGGGCGATGTAGTACTCCAGAAACGCCTCATTCGATACCACCACGCAGTCGGCAGCACGGATGATCCGCCGTTCCAGCCACAGGCCGCAGGTCTCGTGCAGGGGCGTCGCGAAGCGCCGCACACCGGGCCACACGTACGGGTCACGAAAATCACAGACCCATGCCCGTCCTGCCGCTCTGGCGAGAACCCAGGCCACCAGGTGACTGCCGAGCGGCAGACCGCAGCTGTAGACAACAGACGTGGTCCTCCTGAGGGGCCATCCGGCGGCCACCGCCGTGAACATCCAGGTGAATGCCAGATCGGGAAGCGTGAACCAACGCCAGACGTTGCCCACGATGGTGCCTTTCGGTCGCCGCAGCGAGGGCTCCGATGCTGATGTCGTGGATGTTGCCGTGGGTGTTGCCCGGGATGCTGCCTTGGGGGACACGAGCCATTTCCGGAGCCGCGCGCCAATCTCCGCGGCGAAATCTCTCGCCTCCAGGCGCTGCACTGTCGACGGCACCGACATCTCCAGGCTGTCATCGCGCAGCGAGGGGGACAAGGATCGGCGATGGACGGTCAGGACCGTCACCGTCCATCCCAATCCGGTCAACTCTCGCGCGAAGCCGGCCGTCCGCAAGGACCCCACCCCGCCGACCGGAGGGAACGTTCGCGAGACAAAGAGCACGGGCAGACCGGCGGTAGAGTTGGTCATGTTGTCACGGGAATGACACGGTCGTCGCCAGCCCGGGAGCCGGCCCCACGGCGGGACCGGACGCGGCAGGCCGTGCGGCTTGCTCGCAGGCCACCAGGATCACGAGCGCAAGCAACATCTTGTCACCTGGCATCGCCAACACCAACATCGGGATCCAGCGGGCGACCAGCATGGCAATGATCGTCACCGACCAGGGGTTCCTCAGGCGCAACCACAGGGCCAACGCTCCCACGGCGCCGACAGCAAGAACGATCATGAATCCGGCCAGGCCAATCACGCCCCCCTGCAGGCCTACCTCGAGCGGCGTGCTGTGCGACTGCAGGGTGTACTCGTCCCGGTATGCAAGGTAGTCCGGGCTCAATGGCGCCGCGGCGATATGGTCCACGGCACCGCTCCACATGCGTTTCCGGAATGAGTCGGTCGCATCCTGTCCCGCCTCATCGACCAGGCGAGCCCAGGTCGATCGCAGCGTCGAGCTCAGCGCCAGGTCTGGAAACACCTGCGTCACGCCAACGGTCATCAGGGCCATCACACCGGCAACAACCACGCTTCGCGCAAGACTCCGAATCCTGAACTTCTGGCCTCCAAGGAGCATGAAATACAGGAAGCCGCCCGCGGCAAGCGCTATGAGGCCGCTGCGAGATCCTGTTGCGGCGACGCTCACGACGCCCAGTGCCGCGCACACGATACCCGCGAGCCTCCACGCGCCGGCCGTCGTCGTGCCGACATACACACTGAGGAACGACACCAGAACGAGCGCTGCCGCGTTGGAATTCAAGTCGAACCGGCCCGTCCCGACTGCGACGCCATCTCCGGCCTGATTGGCGAGGAGGGGTGCGACCAGGCCGACAAAGGCCAGGGCGTAGTACACAATCGCGGGAAGCATGCCGAACCAGAGGGCATAGAGAGCATGCTGGCGGCCCGGTGAACTCGAGTACAACCCGATGAGCCCGATCGCGCTCGCAGCGTAGGCCACTGCCGCATAGGCCGCAACGGGGTTGTGGACGTTGAGCGAAACCAGGAAGGTCGCTCCGACGTAGAGCACCAGCCCCAGGACCAGCGTGCGTGAAATCCCGGGCTGAATCGTGCGTCGCTCGGTGACCATGAGCAGTCCGACGCGAAACAACAACGCGAACATGACGATCCGGCCCGGCGTCAGAAACAGGTCCCGGAATTTCGATGCTTCCCAGGATGTCTCCATCAACCCGACCATGAACGCAGCGGTAAAGGGCCGCCACACGCACGTGGCAGCCGTGACGGCCATGAAGAGACTGCTGTTCGAGTCCCTCGCTACGAGCGGCACGGCCGTCCACATGACGAGATTGCCCAGTACGATGGCCAAATCAAGCCGGCCTATTCGCACCGCATCAACTCCGCCAGATGGGCCAGCACCCGCCCGTACAACCGTCCGTGGTAGTTCAGAGCCGAGGGCACGAGCTCGGTGTTGTGCCACAGAATCACGAACTCACCCTGGTGGTCGCGAACGGTGGCGGCCAACCGGCACATGTAGTCAAACGCGGAGGCTTCGTCGAGGTTCATGTACTCCGGACGATCGAGCGTGCAATCCATCGCAACCAAGGGGTGTTCCTCGATGCCCATCAATCGACGCGCGACCGGATCGAACAGCGCGATTGGCCGGCACACGCCGAGTCGGAATCCGGCGACGTCTGCATAACCAAGCGTCGAATCCCACTGGATGCCGGCAGCGCGGATTGCTACCCCATGCTCGGGCTCACGCCATCGAAGGAAGTGGTGGCGATTCGCCTCGACCGCCCGTCCCGTCACGTCCGCCAGCGTGCGTCGCTCGACGCCGATTTGCGCCTGATCGTCGCCGGCGGCATAGCTCGCATGCAGACCGACAGCGGCGCCCGACGCCAGAACGGCGGCCAGACGCCTCCGCATGCGGCCGCTGTAAATGCGGTATTTGGCGTCGTGCTCCGTCCGGCCGCCTGCCATGAAGAAGTACATCGCCCGGCACCGTTCCGGCCCGACAGCATCAATGAGTTGTGCGTCCAGCGCAATCACGGAGGCAAGATTGTCCCGTGGGTGCTGCCGGAGACCTCCCGCCCACAGCGTCTCCCGCACGATGTCAGGCACGCGCGTCTGTCCCGTCACGCCTCGAGCGATGGCCTTGAGCGTCGGCATGACGCCCCGCTTCGGCCCGAGTGAATCCACATCGTGCGTGAGCAGGACGGAGAACCGGCGCGCGGGCGGAAGCACCGTGATACCGGCCTGCCCTGCCCAGTCCCGCAAAAGTCGAGAGTATTCATCCACCACCGGGCGGTCGATGAACTGGGCGCGGGCGGCGAACGACTCGCGGCCTGGGAACCGGCCGTGTTCATCCCGAACGTCCGGCCGCATCCATTCCTCATAGCGCGTCGTCAGGAAGTAGGCAGAGGCTGCGATGTCGGCGTGGATCAGGAGTACGTCACCTCGCCTTTCGGTGCGCGGCTCTCCAAACAGCACGGGTACGCCCTCGATCATCGCCGGGCGGAACGCGGGCAGCGACGCCGGCGTGCCGTACGTCTCGCCGAAGAAACCGCTGGTCGTGATGTGCAGACGGCTGCCTGCGGGCGCTTCGGACGCGGTCCCGTAGCTGAGCCAGGACGGGAGCGCGAAGGCGTCGGAGTCCTGATTCAGCAGGACGCTGAAAGCGTAGAGGACCCGCGGGTCGGAATGGAGTGTGTTCACAGCGAAGAGGAAGAAAACATGCGGCGGAAACGCACGCCGAGTGCCCGCCAGCGTTCGGACACGACCGCTGTGAAGGCGTCCAGAAGACCAGGGGACCAGATGACGCGTGTCTGTCCGGCCCGTTGCCGCCGCCAGACATCCAGATACGCGCGCCAGCGATCGGCGTCTGATCGCTGCAGGGCGAGCGCGCGGTAGAGGAAGTCCACGGTATTGATCCAGACCAGGGATCGAAACGGCACTCCGTCCGGAAAGGGAGGCGTCTCGATGTTCAGGTACCGGCTGATCACGGCATTGTCGTATCCGTCGACAAACAGGCTGTGCTGCATCCAGAAGCGAGGGTTCAGCTCCAGCAGATAGTACTGGCCGGTCTCGGGATCTTTGAGGTACTCGAGTTCGAACGGCCCAGTAAAGTCAAAGGCCCGCAGCAACTGGATCGAGCGTGGCAGGAGACCTGCAGGATCCGGAACCGTCTCCACCAGCGCGCCGCAGGACATCACTGTGGGCCCATCCCCCAACACCTTCCTGGCGACGATCATGGCCGAGCGCGTGGGCTCTTTCGCGTCAAAGAATCCGCACACGGAATAGCAGTTGGAAACCGGGCCGGTCATCAACCGTTGCCAGAAGAACTGCGAACGTTCCCATCCGGCGGCGCCCAGTTGCTCCAAAGCCGCCCCCACATCCTCCGCGGTTCGGCACAGGTACCCACGGGGCATCCTGCGGGAACCAACCCACGAGTGGCGGCCTTTCAGATACACCGGCAGCTCCGGCGGCGTCACAGGATCCGAGGCCGGCATCGCCCAGAACGGCACGGGCGCCTCACCCACCTCGCTTACGGCCCGGGCCCATTCGAGTTTGTCGTCAACCAGCCGGACGTCCAGGTTCCTGGGCAGGAACACGTATCTGTCGGCGGCCGCCGCGTGTGCGACCAGGCTTCGTTCATCGGTGAAGAACAGGACATCGCCGGGCTCAGGTTCTCTCGACGTTGGCGCAACCCACCCGCGAGGGTCGGACAGCGCCTCCAGCCGGTAACCGAGCCGGCTCAGCCCCACCGCCAGCGCCAGGGCGTTGTGGTGATTCGAGAACGTCAGGTAGCGCGGCATGGCCTCCTATCGTTCAGCGTCATTCAGGCATCCTTGTTGTGGAGCACAGCCTGCCGGGGACGGGCACGGCTTCAAGACAAGGCCCGCTTCTCGAACGCGACAATCCTGTCGTTGATCGCGCGCAGATTCATCCAGTAAAGGAAAGCATAGAATGCCGCGTTGACCAGGCTGTACTCCAGAATCGCGGCGCCGGCAGACCAGCCGAGCCGGCGCGCGGCCACAAGGCCGCCGAGCGAGATCACCAGACGTATCGCCTCAAACCACAGTTGCCAGTGTTGACGGGCGTGGATCATCAGATGTGAAATCGGCGAAATCACGATCCGCGTGGCAAAGAGCGGGGTCAAGTACAGCGTGTAAGTGCCGACGCCGTGCCAGCGTTCGTTTCCAAAGACATAGCCGAGGAAGTAGGGGCTGCTCACGCCCATGACGATGAGAAGGGCGGAAACGCCCAGTAGTGCCCGCGTCGCGCGCAGGAACTGCTGACGAAGCCGCTGCGGATTGTCGTGGACAAGGCCAGCGGCCTCCGACCAGAAGGCCTGCGCCACGGGACTGCTCACCAGCGCCAGCGGCATCCCGATCACCCGGATGCTGAGAACGAACCACCCGACTTCGGTCGGCGCGTACAGGCTGGCAAGAACAATGGCCGGCCAGTCGAGTCCGGCCGTGTTCAGCAGGCTCGACCCGCAGGCAGCGGCCGCCATCCGGCCGTACCGCCTGACCATGGGCATCAACCCGGCGACCTGCACTCGCCGGAACAGGTCCCGGTGGGTGCGCCACGAGTGCTTCCCCAACACGCGAACGCCACTGCCGCGACTGGTGAGCACGCCCAGCAGCAGACCGATCGGGCCGATGGACGCGAGGCCGCCAGCCAGGGAAACCGCCGTGCCACTCAAACTCTGGGTGATCTTGGTGCGAGCCAGTGGCCGGAGGTCACCGTGCCTGATCACCCACGCCGAGAGCGCCTGATAGGCGCCGCCCCCCGCCACCGACAAGGGGATCAGCCACAAGTACGGCGCGATCGAGGCGAGCGACGTGGGAACAGTGCTCGTCCAGGTCATTCCCACCGCCGCGATGACCGCCAGAACCGCTGTCCACCCGGCCACCAGTAAGAGGGACACCGCCAGCAGATGAGCCGCGTCTTCCTCAGACTTCGGAACCGGAAGCGTCCAGTCGAATCGCAGAGACGCCATCGCCATCAGCGTGGAGACGACCCCGGAAAACACGGCGAGCGTGGCGTAGTCCGCCGGCGTGTACAAGCGCGTGAGCACCGGCGACGCCCCCACGGCAACCACCTGGGCGAATACGGTTCCACCCGCCACGACGAAGATGTTCCGGCCGAATTTTCCGCTGGGAATCGCCTGCGCCCCGGCAGCCCGGAGCCTGGTCATCCAGGACCACACGACCGGCGCGGCCGGGGGTTCCGGCGAGGCGCCGGAAGACTGGCTCACGCCTTGAAACTCCTGTACGCGCGTTCTCCGCGTGCCAGCGATGCCGGCAACGGATCGTCTTCAGACAGGTCAAGACAGCGAAGGGTCGCGGCGCGACCGGTGCCCTCACACTCGTACCGGTAGCCGGACTCCGGGCAGACGGCCGCGCCGTCGTCGCTCACCTGCAGCCGATGTCCGTGTCGGCTCATCCAGCCCACGACGCGTCCGGGATTGCCGACGACGAGCCCGTAGTCCGGAACCTCCCGGGTCACCACCGCACCAGCGGCAACAAACGCATACCTCCCAATCGTCACGCCGCAGACGATGGTGGCATTGGCTCCGATGGACGCTCCCCTGCGAATCACGGTCGGCTCGTAGAGCGCGTGGCGCAGAACCTGCGATCGCGGGTTGCTGACGTTGGTCAGGACGCAAGACGGTCCCAGAAAGACGTCGTCTTCGATGGTGGCCCCTGCATAGATGGACACATTGTTCTGGACCTTGACGTTCCGCCCCATCGTGACGCCGTCAGCGATGAATACGTTCTGGCCGAGATTGCACTGCGGCCCGAGGCGGGCGCCCGCGCTGACATGACTGAAGTGCCACACTTTGGTGCCCGTCCCCACGTCGGCGCCGGCATCCACGACGGCTGTGGGATGCACGAAGTACGGGGCAACCGGTTCCGGTGACCTGAGGGGCGACACGGCCTCACCGTGGCCTTCGAGGCTGGCCTGGGCGGCTGACAGGACCTGCAGGACGCGCAACCCCTCTGCCGCATCGGTCCGCGGCGATCTGCGGGCTTCGCAACACTCAAGAAAGTGCCTGCACTCCTCCAGCAGGGGTTCGGCCTCCGGCACGACGATCGGCGTGCCAGTCGCACGGGTCGGCACGGGCCGGCCATCCTGCCACCGAAGATAGTCGCGGAACACCACCAGTTTCGTCGCCCACGGCTGCGTGTCGTCAAAGACCGCCATGCCGTTCGAACCGACCACCGTGAGTTTCTGTTCCTTGAAGGGGTTGAGCCAGCTCACGTGAACGTGCGCACGAAGGCCTTCGCTGAAACGCAGGCTCGTCAGCGTCGTGTCACAGACCCCGGGTGTCAGATAGGATTCGCCTTCGCAGCGAACGGTCTCCGGGAGGCGGAACCCCGCCAGTGCCAGGATGACCGACAGGTCGTGCGGCGCAAAGCTCCACAGCGCGTTCTCCTCACTGCGAATCCGCCCGAGGTTGAGACGATTCGATGTGATGTAGTGGAGCCGTCCAAGTTCACCCTGTGCGACCAGTTCCAGCAACTGGCACACGTGGGGGTGGTAGCGCAGCAGGTGGCCGACCATCAGGACGCGGCTTTCGCGATCGGCGAGCGCCCCCAGAGCCTCGCCCTCCTGGACGTTCAGGCACAGAGGCTTCTCGACGAAAACATCTTTGCCGGCCTCCAGTGCCTGCTTCGACAGGGCGTGGTGCAGTGCGGCCGGAGCCGCGATCGCCACGGCCGAGACGTCCTGCCGGCCGATCGCGTCCTCAACCGACGCCGCGGCGTCAACGCCGTCGAGACCCTCCAGGCACCGTGCGAGCGTCTCAGCGTCTGGATCGCAGACGACGGCCAGCGCTCCCAGGCGATGAAGATTGCGAGCCAGGTTCCGGCCCCACGGGCCGGCGCCAATCAGGGCAACATGTCTTTGCATTTCTTTACCTGCTGACCGAGGTTGCTGGCGATGATTGCCGCAGCCTGGCCTGAACCATATGGCGTGACATCACGCCCGACACTCCCCACCGAGGCACGCACTGCCGCGGCAATCCCGGCTCCAGTGGTCGGAGGGACCACGCGGTTCCAGCCGGCATCAACCAGTTCCAGCCACTCCGTCTCGTCGCGCATCGTGACACAAGGCACTCGCTGGAAGAACGCCTCCTTCTGCACGCCGCCTGAGTCGGTCGCGATGACGGCAGCGTCCATCTCCAGACGCAGCATGTCGAGAAAGCCGAGAGGCTCGACGAGGTCCAGGCCGACAGTCGAAATACCGGCCCGGTCAATCGACAACTTCGTTCGCGGATGCAGCGGAAGCACGACCCGGAGATCCGTCGTGAGGTCCGTGAGGCCGCTGACAATCGCTCCCAGGCGTGCCGAATTGTCGGTGTTCTCCGCGCGATGAATCGTGGCAAGGACGTACTCGCCGGCAACAAGACCCAGCCGTTCGAGAATGGCCGACTCGCGGCGGGCGCGCGGACCAAAGTGCAATGCGGCGTCCAGCATCACATCGCCGCTGGCACAGATACGCGTGGAAGGCACGCCTTCTCTCAACAGGTTCTCGCGCGCCAGGTCGGTCGGCGTGAACAACAGCGTCGACAGTGTGTCCGTCACCAGGCGATTGATTTCCTCTGGCATCCGGCGGTTGAACGAGCGGAGTCCGGCTTCCACGTGCGCAACCGGGACATGCAGCTTGGCGGCGGCCAGCGCTCCGGCCAGCGTCGAGTTGGTGTCGCCGTACACCAGGACCCAGTCCGGTCGTCGATCGAGCATCACCTGCTCCAGCCCGGTCAGCATGCGCGCGGTCTGCTCGCCATGCAGACCCGACCCGACCCCGAGGTTCAGAGCTGGAGCCGAAAGTCCCAGTTCCGCGAAGAACCGTCCGGACATCTGTTCGTCGTAATGCTGGCCTGTGTGGACCAGCACTTCCTCGAACCCGGCCTCGGTCAGCGCCTGGCTCACCGGCGCAGCCTTGATGAACTGCGGCCGCGCACCAACAACGGTCAGGACGATCATTGTCCGGTCGACACGGCACGCCGGACGACATCGACGATGCGGTCCTGGTCGCGTTCTTCAAGGAACGGATGCATTGGCAGGCTGATCACTTCCTTCGCGGCCTGCTCGGACACCGGGAAATCGCCAAGGTGGTTGCCGCACCCGGCGAATACGGGCTGTTCGTGCAGGCACGTTGGATAGTAGATGGCCGTTGGGATTCCCTCGGCTTTGAGCGCCGCCCCAACCGCGTCACGATTGGGCACGCGAATCGTGTATTGCGCGTACACATGCGTGTTTCCAGGCATGACGGCAGGAGTGCCCACGACGCCAGCCAACCGCTCCGAATACCGTGCGCCGACTCGATCACGCGCAGCGACTTCGTCCGCGAAGTGGGGCAATTTTGCCAGGATGACCGCTGCCTGCAGTGTGTCGAACCGGCCGTTGAGCCCGAGCAACGGGTGATGATGACGCCGGACGCCGCCGTGCGTGCGAATGGCCTTCATCTTCTCCGCCAGAGCGTCATCGTCGGTGAACAGGGCTCCCCCATCGCCGTAGCAGCCGAGCGGCTTGGCAGGAAAGAAGCTGGTACTGCCGACGACCGACAACGCGCAGCTCTTGCGCCCGTGGCGCTCGGCACCATAACTCTGAGCGGCATCTTCGATGACGGGCAGACCGTGGCGGGCGGCGATCGCGCCGATGCGCTCGTAGTCGGCCGCTTGTCCGAAGAGGTTCACCGGCAGAATCGCCCTCGTGCGGGGCGTGATCGCGGCCTCCAGTCGATCGGGATCCAGGTTGTAGCTGTCCGGCTCGATGTCCACGAACACCGGCCGCGCGCCGACCAGGCTGATGACCTCAGCGGAACTGATCCACGTGAACGGCACGGTCACGACTTCGTCACCGGCTCCGATGCCCAGCGCCCTCAACGCGATTTCGAGGCTGACCGTCCCGCTGGCCACCGTAAGTGCGTGCTTGACACCAATGTCGCGCGCCAGGGCCGTCTCCGCTTCCGCCACCTCGGGACCCATCACAAATCGTCCGTGAGCCATGACCGCGGCCATCCGGGCATCAATATCGGTTTTGTAGCGGGCGTACTGCGTCTTGAGATCGATGAATTCCATGTAGGTTCCTGCTCTTTCGGATCCGTCAGAGACGTCTGTGCGGTGCGAGAGGTGTCGCCGGTTGCCGCCAATCTATGTCCGAGGCACACTCCGTGCCCGTCACTCACAATGGCCCAGCGGGACACCGTTTGCGAGCTGTTCACGATCTGAACAGCCCAAGCATTCTGAGGGCCCCTCAAAAGGGTGTCAAGTCGCCCCGGGGCTCCTGGCTCACGCCTCATCTGGCGGCGTGCAGCGCCCGGCGTCCATCGCGAACACAGGGGTATTTGAGGCTCTCACCGGGAGGGAGAATAGAATAGTGCTCGCCGGTTGACTAATGGCCTTCTATGCGAGCAAAGGTAAACGGGCCGTCGATGTGGCGGTGGCCGCTGGCGGGCTGATCCTGCTCTCGCCGGTGATGCTCATCGTGGCGTTGAGCATCCTCAGTGTCATGGGACGGCCGGTGTTGTTCCGGCATTGGCGTCCCGGCCGGCATGGCCGGCTCTTCCAGGTCACGAAATTCCGGACGATGGTGGAGGCGAACGATGCCTCCGGTCAGCCCCTGAGCGACCAGGCCCGGCTGACGAAACTTGGTTTGTTCCTCAGGTCCACAAGTCTGGACGAGCTGCCGCAGCTCTGGCACGTGCTCATCGGCACCATGAGCCTGGTGGGCCCTCGGCCTCTGCTGCCCGAGTATCTCCCACGGTATTCGCCGCAACAGGCGCGACGACATGAAGTCCGGCCTGGGATTACCGGACTGGCCCAGGTCACAGGCCGCAACTATACAGACTGGGAGACCCGGCTTCGGCTCGACGTCGAGTACGTGGATCAAGTGTCGTGGCGCCTGGACCTGCGCATCATCATGGCGACAATTCTCGCGGTCATTCGGCGCGAAGGCATTTCGCAACCGGGCAGCGCCACGATGAAGAAGTTCCAGGGGACGAAACAGCCGTGAGAGTCCTGCTTGTCGGCGCAGGGGGCCACGCGGAGGTCGTGGCCGATGCCCTTCTGGCGGAGGCTCGTGCCCGCCGGGTTCCGATCGAGGTCGTCGGATACCTGGATGACGACCCGGCGCGGCTCGGCAAGGCGCTGGTCGGCGGAATCGTGCTCGGCCGCCTTGCCGAGTACGCCACCTTCCCTCACGACAGTGTCATTGTCGCCCTGGGCAACAATCCGATTCGCCAGCGTGTCTTTCTCGACCTCGCCGGCAAGGGAGTGGTCTTTGGCACCGCCAGGCATCCTGCGTCGGTGATTGCCCCCAACGTCGCCCTCGGCGACGGCGTCATGATCATGGCCGGCGTGGTGGTCAATACCAACGCACGCGTGGGCCGCAGCGTCATTCTGAACACCTCATGTTCGGTCGATCATCATTCGACGATTGGTGATCATGCACATGTGGCGCCCGGCGCCCGGCTTGGCGGCGGTGTCTCCGTGGGAGCAGGTGCGCTCATCGGCATCGGCGCCACCGTCATGCCCAGACGCCGTGTCGGCGAAGGCGCGATCGTCGGCGCGGGCGCGGTCGTGCTGAGCGATGTGCCTGACCACACCACCGTGGTCGGCAACCCCGCGCGGCCCGTGGCCAGGTCAGCGAAGACGAATCCGGGCCACGACGGGAAAGTGATCTGACGGCAGACGGCCCTCTCGAGCCGATCGCAGGATCGCCGCGCTGATCACTTCAGTCCCCCGCGGCACCAGCACGTAGTCAATCTTGTCCCCCATCGTCTGGCTGACATCGAAGCCGGTAAAGGTGCCTACTTCCGTCTCCCCGGGGTATTGCTCACGGAAGGTATCCACAAATCGACCTGGCGAGGCTGGAGTCCCGATGAGGGTCAGCACCGCCGGGTTTGTTTCTCCCGCGTTGAAGTCTCCGGTGATTACCACCGGTTCACCTCGCCGATCAGGCTCACTGAAACGACTGGCCATCAGTTCAGTGCTTCGAAGCCGTGAGGGCTGGGACCGATGATCCAGATGCGCGTTGTAGTGCCAGAAGGCCTGTCCGCTGGCATCCACGAACCGCGCCCATGTGCAAATGCGCGGAATCGTGTTGCCCCAGGACGTCGACGCCACTACTTCAGGGGTATCGGAAAGCCAGAACGTTCCGGCATCGGACAGGAACAGCCGGTCCGTCCTGAACAGGATCGCAGCGAACTCGCCTCGTGTTCTTCCGTCGTCCCGGCCCACTCCCACCAGGGCGTATCCGGGTACGGCGGTCAGTATTTCCTGGATCTGCGACCACAGAGCTTCCTGCAGCCCCATCACGTCCGGATGGTGGGTGCGCAGCAGATCGAACAACTGCTCTCGCCGACTCTCCCAACGATTCTCGCCATCGTTGGCCGTGCCGTACCTGATATTGAACGACATCACGTCCAGGGGCGAACCCTGCCCACCCTGAGAAACCGGAAGCAAGCCGGCGAACGCGACAATGACGACGCAGGTCCGGACAATCTGGGGCCACATGGAGAGGATGTTACCTCGCCTCATCCACGGCGTCCGGCTGACGCCGCGTCCACACGTAGTAGACCGGGAGTCCAGCAAGCACGATGGCAAGCCCGAATGCTGCCTCCTTCGGGTCCCGCAGGATCTGATTGATGACGATCACGGCAGATGAGAGGACAAAGAGCGCAGGAAGCACCGGGTATCCCCATGCGCGATACCTGGGCGCGTAGTCCGGACGACGGCGCAACGTGAAGAGTGCGACCGCGAGGAGCGCGAAGAAGATCCACTCGGTGTAGACCACGCGTGTGAACAAGACGCGGTAGGAGCCCGTGGCGATGAGCACCGATGCCCAGGCCGCTTGCGCCGCAATCGCACGATGCGGTGTGCCGTAGCGGTCGTGCAGGCGCGCGGCCCAGGTGAACAGGAGTCTGTCGGCGGCCATGGCCTGGTAGACTCGCGGTCCGGCCATGATGACGCCGTTCATCGCGCCAAGCGCGGAACACATGACGAGGACGGCGACCACGCGCCCGCCCACGGGACCAAAGATCGCGTCCGCCACTTCGGCAGCGACTCTGGTGGACGAGGCCACACGATCCACGGGAAGTACGTAGAGGTACGCGGCGTTCGCGAGCACATAGAGCACGGTGACGGTCACCGTCCCGATCATCAATGCGCGCGGGATGGTGCGGGTCGGGTCGATGGTCTCGCCCGACGTGTACGACACCATGTGCCAGCCGCCATAGGCGAAGAGTCCTGCCACGAGCGCGGCGATGATCCCGCTGCCCGTCACGGCACCCGGCATTGGCGCGGCCTGCGTCACGGGCTCACCAAGCGCGAAGGCCACGGCGATGACCAGAAGCAACGCCAGCACCTTCACCGCCGTCAGGGCCGTCTGCAGTGCGCTGGCGTGCCGCACGCCCCGGTAGTTGACCACCGAAAGGATACCCATCGCCGCAATGGCCACGCCTTTCGTCCCAGCGGGTCCCAGCGGAACAAATGTGCCGGCGTATCGGGCGAACACCACCGCGATGGCCGCGATGATCCCGGTGTGCATGCTCCAGAACATCGCCCAGCCCCACAGGAAGCCGGCCGCCGGGGTGAATGCCACCTTCAGGAACACATAGACGCCGCCGCTTGCCGGCCATGCCGAGGCGAGCTCGGCGACCACGAGTGCGCCGATCAGCGTCAGCAGGCCCGCACCGAACCAAATCGCGATCGCCGCGCCCGAATGCGGCACCGCGGTGATGATGTCCGAAGGCTGGACGAATATGGACGCACCGATGATCGTTCCCGTGACGAGCGCCGTGGCCCGCCAGATGCCGATCAGGCGCTGAAGTCCACCCTCTGTCTCGCGAGCAGACATGGTCCGCCCGATGATAATCCTGCGAGCCCTGTCCTGAGCCGTTCTTCGGGCCATGAGCGAAAAAACTGTGGCGGGTGTGCCATCACCAGCCGGCACCGGTCTAATGGTGCAAGGGAGAAGAAATGCCTCACACCGCACGTCGGCTCGTTCTCGTCCTTGGTTTCATGTGTTTCGGACTCATGGTCGCGATTCGCGCCACGGGTACCATCGACTCCCAGGCTCAGGGACCTGGCGGTGACGGCCTGCCGACGCCGGACCTGCAGAAACAGTACGAGTACGTCGACCTGGACTTGCCGGCACACTTCACCACGCCTCGTGGCCTGAATGAACGAAATGCCCGAGCGGTCAGCCGAGGCAACCCGGCCGGGGGCGGCCGAGGCAGTCAGGCCGCGAGAGGCGGGGGCAATCAGGCCGGGGGAGGCCGAGGCAGTCAGGCCGCGAGAGGCGGGGGCAATCAGGCCGCGGGCGGACGGGGTGGTCAGGCCGCGGGCGGGCAGATTCGTGGCGACGTGGTCAGCCTTGACAACACGCCGGCAGACAATCCGGTCACCAACGCCGGGGCCACACTTGGTCGCGTGCTCTTCTACGATGTGAGGCTGTCAGCCAACAACACCGTGGCCTGCGCCTCATGCCACCAGCAGGCATACAGTTTCTCGGACCCGCGGAAACTGAGTGTCGGCCTGGATGGTCAAGCCACGACAAGAAACGCGATGAGTCTGGCCAACGCCAGGTTCAACGGCAGCGGGCGGTTCTTCTGGGACGAGCGTGCCGCCACGCTCGAACAGCAGGTCCTGATGCCGATTCAGGGCCGCGTGGAAATGAACATGCCGTTGGCCGAGCTCGAAGCGAAGCTCGCGCAAACCAACTTCTACCCGGCGCTGTTCAAGGCTGCCTTCGGTGACACGGCCATCACCCGCGACAGGATTGCACGAGCCCTGGCGCAATTCGTTCGTTCTCTGGTGTCGGCCAACTCCGAGTTTGATCGTGCCCTGCTCGGAGAGCGACGTGGCGAGCAGGTGCTCAGTGAACTGGAACAACTCGGTCGAACCCTGTTTGACGGACGCCGTGACGGGCGGCCGCGTGCCCTGCCATGCAGCCAGTGCCATCGAACGGCCGTGCAGGTCGCGGCCATTCGCGGCGGCGGCCGGGGCGGGCGCGGGTCAGGAATGAACATCGGTCTCGAGAGCACCCCCGTGGATCAGGGGTCCGGCGGCGGCCGGTTCAGACCTCCGTCTCTGCGGAACGTGGCGGTCACTGGCCCGTACATGCACGATGGGCGGTTCGCGACCCTCGAAGAGGTCATCGACCACTATTCCGAGGGGATGCAGCCGAGTCGAACCCTGGATCAGCGTCTCAGGGACGGTCTTGAGGGGGCGCCCTTCCGATTCGATCTCAACAAGATGGAAAAGGCCGCGCTTGTGGCGTTCCTCAAGACACTGACTGATGACAGATTCCTGAAGGATCCGAAGTACTCCGACCCCTTTGCGGGCGCACGATGAGTTCCAGAACGGCGTTGCCGGCCACCTGTTGGTGACGGTCTCCCCGGAGCAGGTCCGGGTCGACTACGTGCGGTCCTACCTTCAGAAAGACGGGACGCCTCAGAACACACATGGCGAGATCGCGTTCTCGTACTCCGTCAAAGCCGACGGGGGCCTGAAGAAGTAACGTTCAGGCGTGAATCACTCGGCCCGCAACGCGCGCACGGGATCGACCCGTGCCACGCGACGCGCGGGCACCAGACCGGCGGCCATCGACACGGCAACCAGTCCCACAAATGCCAGCGCGTGGATCTGCGGGTCGGTGAGCGACACTCCGTAGACCAGTCCGTTGTGGTCGCCCGGAACCAGATACCACGCGTCCCCGATCATGCGCACCAGTGCCAGCGTGATCGCCAGTCCGACAGCGCCGCCGATGGCCCCGATGCGCCCGGCCTGCCGCAGGGCATCCACACTGAGCCTCACGGGGCGGGCCCCCAGGGCCAGTCTCACGCCGAACTCACGTGTTCTCGCCTGAACCGCATACGCCATCGCACCATAGACACCTATGCCGGCCAGCAGCACGGCGACCACGGCGAACGTGGAGATCAGCAGCAGGTTCATCCGGTCAGCCTCCAGGGCTCCCGCCACACGATCGTCAAAGGCCGTGATGCCAATGAGTGGCGTTGACGGATCGATGTCCGCGGCCGCCCGGCGAAAGTGGTCACCGAGGCCGGGCGCGTCAGTCTGAGCGCGCACGATGACGTCGAAGGCTGGCGACGGTACCTGGGCAAACGGCACATAGATGTCTGAGAAGCCCACCTCGTCAATGCCAATTTCCTTCACATTTGCCACCACGCCGACGATGAGCAGGGGACCTGCCGCGTGCCGCGTCCAGGGCGGCTGGGAACCGGGTTGCAGTTCAATCGTGCGGCCGACAGGATTCTCGCCACCAAAGACCACGTCAACCAGATGTTCGTTCACCACCACGACACGCGGAGCACCGGGGACATCCGCATCGGAAATCGTTTGTCCCTGGACGAGCGGAATGCCCAGCGTCCGGAAGTACTCCGGTGTCACTGCCCGGATGATGGCTCGAGGCGGACGGCCGCCGTCCGGGGGCGGTTGGGCCGGATCCACGAAGTACACGACCGGCCCGCTGCCCAGGGGTGAGCTGCTGCCGATGGCTGCAGCCCTGACGCCGGGCATCACTTCCGCGCGGCGCAACAGCCCATCGGCGTAGTCGCGGACCCGCGCATCCGAGTCATAGACAGGACCGCTCAGCGAGGCGCGAACGGCCAGGGCTCCGGACGGATCGAATCCGAGCGGAACATTCGTCAGCGCGACAAAACTCTTGAAGAAGATTCCCGCGCCCGACAGCAGGATCACCGTCAGGGCCATCTGGACGACGAGCAACACCGCCCGCGCCTTCCCTTCGCCTGCCGCCCGGACGCTGCGTCCGCCTGGCCCCATCACGCGGGCCAGGTCGATCCGACGGGTGACGAACATCGGCATCAATACGCACAGAATCGTGGTCGCCAGCGTCACGCCAAAGGCGAACGTGGCGACTCGAAGATCGACGGGAATGTGAGATCCACGCAGCAGGACGTCAGCGGGCAGTTGCCCTCCCAGTACGCTGAGTGCCCAGGCGCTTGCGAGCAGACCGAGCCCGCCGGCGGGAAGGGCCACGAGCGCGCCCTCCACCAGCAACTGGCGCGCGATTGCGGCCTGTCCGCCGCCAAGCGCACCGCGGAGTGCAAACTCACGCCTGCGCCTGACCGCCCGGCCCAGAAGCAACGCCGCCACATTGACGGCGCTCAGCAACAGGACCACCAACGCGGCACCCAGACAGAAATACAGCGGCCGCCAGTTGTATCCGGTGTAGAACTCGCGAAGGCCGTCAATGGATGCGGTGTGGCCCAGCCAGCGCTCGGGCGACCCCGACGCCATCCTGTCGATGACGCCCTGAAGCTGGTCGCGGGCGACGCCTGGCGTCACCCCCTCCTTCATCCGGCCAACCGCGCCGAAGAACCTCACATCGGCGGTGGTCCGGAGCACGGGGTTTCGATCGTCGATGGCGACGAAGAGATCGGGGTCGGGTCCGATCGAGTCATCGGCGCGGACGACGCCAATGACCGTGATCGGCTGATCGTCCAGGTGGAGCGTTCGTCCCAGCACCGACCCGTCGCTGTCGAACAGCCGCTGCCAGGCGCGGTCAGTCAGGACAGCTTCGCGGGACCCGGGTGCGGCCTCGCCCGCAAACGTCCGCCCGGCTGTTGCAGGCCGGCCCAGAGTGGAGAGATAGTTCGCCGTGACCTGAGTCACCACAACGGACTCGGCGGCGGGGCTCAACAGAATCCCGCGGCGCCTGTCGCCCTCGGCAGCCAGGCTGGCGAACGCGGTCGCGCCCTCCCGCCACTGGGCCAGTTCAGTTCCCGATACGGCGTCCACCCGTGCTCCCGGCTCCGACCCTCGGGACGTGACGGCCACCAGTTCCTGGGGCCGGGGAAACGGCAGGGGCTTCCACAATTCCGCATCCACAATGCTGAACACTGTCGTCGTCGTTGCCACGCCGAGCGCGAAGGTGACGATCGCGGCCAGCGAAAACGTCGGCTCGCGGCGCAAGCCCCGAAGACCGTACCGCACGTCCCGCCAGAGGCGGCCGACCCATTCGTCAATCCACACCTCGTGCGCATCCTCCTGGGCGAGACGGACATTGCCCATCGCCCGCCGACTTTCGGCGGCCGCATCGGCCCGGGACATGCCACCCGCCTCGAGATCCGCCTGAATGAGCGCCCGGTGGCACTCCATTTCCTCGGCAAGGGACTCGTCAGGACGGTCGAACCGGAACCAGTGAGCGAGGCGGTTCAGCAACTCACGCACGTCACACCTCCTGCAGCACCCGGGTGATGGCTCCAATCATCCGCTCGAAACCGGCGCGCTCAGCCGCCAGCCTCTTTCTTCCAGCTGGCGTCAGGGTGTAGAAGCGCGCCCGGCGGTTGTTCTCGGACGTGCCCCACTCGGCCTTCACCCAGCCCTTGAGCAGCAAACGCTGAAGGGCCGGATACAGGGACCCTTCACCCACCTGCAGCACGTCGCGCGAGGCCACGCGCAGGCGCTGGACGATGTTGTAGCCGTGCAGGGGTTCCCGGACCAGTGTCCGGAGGATCAGCAGGTCCAGCGTCCCGGGCAGAAGATCTGTCTGTGTGTTGGTCAATCCCATCGGCGGCCTCTCCCATTGGCTATCGATGGGAGCATACGAAGTTTGGCGACGTCCGTCAACTCCCATGGCCTGTCTATGGGAGCAGTCAGCAGTCCGAAGGGTCGGAGCCTGCGATCGCAGGCTCGAGCGCGCGCCGGTTCCAGTCCGGGCGGATTGTTGTACACTTTTGCTCGCCGAATACCTGAGGAACGGACCCCATGAGTACCCCACCCGTCATTGGACCTGACACTGTCCTGGCCCGTTCGGACGAAGTTCTGGAGGCGGATATTGACAACGAAAAGGTGATGATGTCGGTCGAGCGTGGCGAATACTACGGCCTCGATGCGATTGGCAGCGAGATCTGGGCGTTGTTCGAGAAGCCGCGATCGGTGGCCGAGGTGTGCGCTGAGATGGGCAGCCGCTACGACGTCTCAGCCGACGTGTGCGAGCGGGATGTTGTGGCCTTCGTCGGCGATCTGGTGGCCGACGGCACTTTGCGCCTTGTCGATCCGCAGAAATGATGAACCACCGCTACCGCCTGTATGGCCTGCGTGTCGACTCATTCCTGCCGTGTCCCGATCTCGCGGACGGCGACGGGCCGGCTGATGTCGAGATCCGGCAGGGCCACGTGGCCGACGACCTGCCAGACGCCACCAAGCGCGGCGTCTTGTTCCAGGCCGCACCGGGACGTTTCCGCCTGGCCATTGATGGCGTCGCCAGGTACCTGGTCACCGAGGGCCGTGAGATCATCATCGATCCGGCCGAGGGTGCCGACGAGGCGTCGGTGCGGGTCTTCCTTCTCGGTTCGGCGATCGGCGCGCTCCTCCATCAGCGGGGCTTCCTGCCGTTGCATGCCAGTGCGGTCGAAGCCAGCGGCCGGGCCATTGCGTTCACGGGTGTGTCGGGGAGGGGGAAGTCCACCCTGGCGGCTGCCTTCTCGCGCGCTGGCTACCGGGTGCTGGCCGATGACGTGTGTGCGGTCAAGATCGGCGCCGACGGGGTGCCGCGGG
The DNA here is from genome assembly GCA_024640135.1 of Acidobacteriota bacterium. GTDB lineage: Bacteria > Acidobacteriota > Vicinamibacteria > Vicinamibacterales > SCN-69-37 > SYFT01. Next base: position 32,307 of record JAHEFO010000002.1, on the reverse strand, counting down.
CCTTCCCGGCCTATCCGGGGCTCCGGCTGTGGGCCGATGCGATCCGGAAGCTCGACATCGACCCGGAGGGGCTCACTAGGGCGCGGCCGCTGCTCCAGAAGTCGATCCTGCCGACGGGCCGGGCTCTTGAACAGCATCCGCTTCCGTTGTCCCACGTGTATTTGCTCTCGACATCCAACCAGGACCGGCTCGAGTTGGAGCCCGTCGAGGGGATGCGAAAACTGAGAGTCTTGACGGACAACACCTACCGCCGCCAGTTCCTCGAGGGCCTTGGCGACAAGCAGGACCACTTCAGGTTGTGTGTGGCGGTCAGCCGTTGCGCAAAAGTGACGCAAGTCATCCGCCCGGGCGCGGGTTTCAAGCTCGATGAACTTCAGCGCCTGATAGAGGCGGATTTCACAGGCGTAGAGTTACCCGTGTGAAAGGCATCGTCTGGCTGGCGTCCTACCCCAAGTCGGGGAACACATGGTTCCGGGCCTTCATCGCCAATCTCACGAGCGAATCCGGCACCCCGGTGAACATCAACGCCCTCCACACCGGCTCGATGGCCAGCGCCCGCGTGCCCTTCGACGACATCGCTGGCGTTGAGGCCTCTGATCTCACGGCCGAGGAGATTGACCGGGTGCGTCCTGCTGTCTACCGGACGCTGGCGGAAGAGGCGGAAGAGACCGAGTACCAGAAAGTCCATGACGCCTATACGCTGAACCCTGACGGCTGCCCATTGTTCCCGTCCGACGCGACGGCTGGAGCGATCTACTTTCTGCGCAACCCGCTCGACGTGGCGGTCTCCTATGCTCATCACTCCCATTGCGATGTTGATGTCGCCATCAACTGGATGAGCCAGGAGCACCTGATGTGCGGCAATCCGAAGCGGCTCCATGAACAACTGCGCCAGCGGCTCCTGACCTGGTCCGGGCATGTCCTGTCGTGGGTGGATCAGCAGGAGTTTCCGGTGTGCGTGGTGAGGTACGAGGACATGCACCTCGACACAGAGGCGACCTTTGCCCGCGCCTCGCGATTTGCGGGCCTGCCTGAGGCCCCCTCACGCATCCGGCAGGCAATCCGGTTCTCGTCGTTCGAGGAACTCCGGCGCCAGGAAGGCGAGGACGGCTTCAAGGAGAAGATGCCGCTCGCCGAGTCATTCTTTCGCAGGGGCCAGGTGGGCTCGTGGCGAGACTCCTTGAGCGACGCTCAGGCGGCGCGCCTTGTTGCCGATCACGGTGAGGTAATGCGCCGCTTCGGCTACCTTGACCACTGTGGAAACCCGGTCTTTTGACGGTGATGGGACGCGATATGAGTGAGCTCGGTCCGGAGGTGAAGCGGTTGATTCTGCGTTGCGCCGCCTCCTCATGGCGACTCGAAGATCTCGATGAAGATCTGCCGATCACGGGTGGGGGCATCGGGCTGGATTCGGTCAAGCTGGTTGAGCTCCTGTGCGCCTGCGAAGACAGGTTCAGCGTCCGTCTGCAACTGGAAGCGCTGGCAGACGAGACACTGACCGTCGGCGCACTCGTGCGCCGGATCGCAGACGCCGGCACCCACGACGCAGCACCGCGCGCCCCCGAAGAAGGCCCAGGATGAGCATCAGGCGCGCCGTCGCCGATTCCTGGGTCGATCTGCTTGGGTCCGTCAACGCGGCTGCGGCCTTCGGCTGGGCCGGTGCTGAGGGCCAGTTCGCCAGGCGTCTCGGGTACGGAGGTCCGGCCACCGGTGAGGTGGCCCGGTTCTTTTCCCTCGATCGAAGCGCAGCAACCAGCGTGGCCAGGCAAATCGCTGCGGCGGGCTGCCGGAACCGGGCGCTTGGACGGTATGCAAGACGCCGGGGACTTGGCGCAGTGGAATCCCTTGTCACCCTGACCGGCGCGGAGCGCCTCTCCCAGATTCTGGCCACCAAAGGACCGGCTATTCTGATCGTGGCCCCCCAAGGCCCGCGACTCGCGGCAACAGCCGCCCTGCACAAACTGGGGGCCACGGCGCTGGTGGTCGCCGACTTGCCACGCCAGCCCCTGGCCTCCTGGGGCTTCGAGGTTCAAGCCCCGGGAGCCAGTCATGGTCAGAACGCCGCAATCGCACTCAAAGCCGCGGTGGATCATCTCCGAAACGGCGGTTGGGTGCTTGCCGGTTTCGAGGGCGAGATCGGCCCTGCCGTTCTGGAACTCGCCTTCCTTGGCGGAACAGTCGCGCTCCGTCCGGGAGTCGCCGTCATGGCACGTCTTGGCCGGGCACCGGTCTTTCCCATTGCGGCACGGTGGATTCCCGGAGATCGACCGATCGAGATTGAGGTCCATCCCCACCGGCGTCCTGATGGCGATTCGCACGGCGCAGACCAGTGCGACCGAGATCTTCTGACTGCCCTCACTCGAGACGTCGAGAATCTCGTGCGCGACGCGCCCGGCCAGTGCAACCTCCGCTTCCTCCGCAGTTGCCTTGGCTCCGGTGCTCAGTCTGCAGCAGCCAGCCGCCCTGACACGTAGCGTTCGCGGAGCTCGACGTGCTTGACCTTGCCGCTGTCGGAACGGGGGATTGATTTCGGGGCCACAAGAACCACGGCCCGCGGCGGAAAACCAAGGGCCTCTTGCACGCCGGCCTCGATGGCGCGCCTCAGCCCGTCACAGCGCCGGGGCGAGTCGAGGATGCGCAAAGAAGCCTCCGCGATGACCACCACGTCTTCCATGCCGGCTTCATCCTCGCAGCCGATTGCTGCCGAAAGCCGCACGCCATCCACCATGTCCACCACCTCCTCGACGACCCTGGCCGGCACAAGGGCGCCCGCGCGCTTGATCATGGCGCGCAGCCGGCCACTCACGTAGAGGTGGCCACCATCGTCAAGGGATCCGAGATCGCCGGTGTGCAGCCAACCGTCGCGAAGTACCTCCCGGGTGGCTGCTGAATCGCGCCAGTACCCCGCAAAGACGGTCTCCCCACGGGCCTGAATCTCGCCGGTCTCACCGGGTCCGAGGACACGTCCGTCTGCGCCCATGATCCGCACGTCAATGCCCTGAAGCGGCGGGCCGCAGGACACGTTGCCTGCGGCGTCTGTCCGCAGGGGAAGACCTGCGGGCAAGGACGCGACGGCCAGCGTCGCTTCGCCCAGTCCGTAGCCGGACCGCATGACACCGGGCAAAGAAAAACGCTCTTCGAATTCCTTGACCGTCGACCGGCGAATCGGCTCGCCGCCGTTGACCGCCACGCGCAGGGAGGACAGGTCCACGGTGCCTGGCTCCACTACCCGAGTGGCCAGCCGAAAAGCGAAATCAGGGCTGGCGGTGATTGTGCCCCGAACCCTTGAGATCGTGGCGAGCCAGGCGCGCACGTTCGTCAGGGCAGGCTGCAGCAGGTGGGCCGGCCGCCCGAAGTACAGGGGAGCGAAAGCAAATTGAACCAGTCCGAGATCATGATGGAGAGGCAACCAACTGACGAGCACGTCGCCTTGATGGATGCGGTGAAGCTCGAGAAGCGCGTGCAGCTGGGCCATCAGGTTGCGGTGGGTAATCGCAGCCGCCCTTGGTTCCCCAGTGGTGCCTGATGTGAGCTGGAGATAGGCGACATCACCGGGCGAGCACAGCGGCAACGGTGGCGCCGCACCCGACCAAGCCTCGAGTTGGCCAACCGACACGACCTCGAGCCGTTCTTCGTCGGAGAACCCAAGACC
>JAHEFO010000002.1:0-28604 GCA_024640135.1 Acidobacteriota bacterium | reverse complement strand
GGAATCAGGCGCCGAGCGGCAGTCGCGGAAGACAGCGCCGGGCTGACGACGACCGGAATCGCCCTGAGCCACTGGAGGGCGAGAATCAGCCGGAGTGTGTCGAGCCCGGTTGGCAGCCTCAGGCCGCAGACCTGTTCCGGCTCTACCCCAAGGGCCGCGAGGCGGCCGGCAAGGCCGGTGACATCGGCCAGCAGGCTGCCCCAGGTGGCGCACTCCCCATCATCGATGGCAAACGCGAGACCATCAGGATCGGTCCTGGCGTTCCTGATGAGGGCTTCGAGAATTGTGTCCGCCGATGGATGTGCAACGGGAGTCATTCCCATGTCATCGCATTTCCGGGCTTGCAGTCAGAGGGGAGTAGACGAGCAGCGGACTACCCGAATCCCGAGGAAAGGTTGGGCAGATGAGCCTCTCGCTTGAGGGCTCTGTCCGGAACGAAGTTTCTGGTCGAGGCCTGAGTCGCCGACCTGGAAGATGGACCGATAAACCGTACTAACTCGGGGGATAGCACCCCGGTGAATTTTCACTTTCAATGCTGAGGTTAATCTGCTTGCCGTACGTGTATCTCGCTGAAGAGATCCTCGTCCGTTGCGGGGCAACCCACTCACGTCGAGTTGACTGCCGGGCAGCGATATCACTCAAGTCCGATTTTGAGTCCAGATTCCTAACAGTCCTGTCCATGAGACCTCCGGCACCGTAAAACAACGGCAATAGCTTGGATCATAGGTGCCGCGCCGGGACGTTGTCAATGGGCCCAACTCGGGCTTCGTCTGCCGCAATTGAGGCGCAACGGGCATCCTCAATTCCGGTCTATCATCGGCATTCGGCTCGTTCCAGACGGGGGAGAATCAAGACAGTGAGCGCCATTTTTGGCACATTGCACATGGGGGACGACCGGCCCGTCGAACCGGCGTGGCTGGTGGCCATATCGAGTGCCCTGGCCGGCTGCGGCCCCCACGGCGACGGCGCCTGGCACCACGGTGGCGTCGCTCTGGGAGCCCGGATTCTGCACGACACCCCCGAAGCCACGTTCGAGCGTCAGCCACTGCAGAGCCGGGACGGCAGCGCGATCCTGGTGGCCGACGCGCGACTCGATAACCGGGAAGACCTCCTGGGCGAGCTTTCGGTCGATGCGGACGGCGGCGGCCCGGTTCCCGACAGTGCCCTGATTATGGCCGCCTGGACGCGCTGGGGGAAGGATTGTTGCCTCCACCTCGAGGGTGACTTCGCCTTCGCGCTGTGGGACGCGCGCGAACGGCAGTTAATGTGCTGCCGCGACATCATGGGGGTCAAGCCGTTCTACTACTACCACCTGCCGGGACGGTTCTTCCTCTTCGCTTCCCAGCTTGCCGGCCTGCTGGCGCTTGAATCCGTCCCACGCCAACTGGACCGCCAGGCGGCCGCTGACCACCTCTTGATGCTCCTGGACGACGAACGTCGGACCCTGTTCGCCGGTGTATCGAGGCTGCCCAGGGGGCACAGGCTGATCGCGGGCGTCAATGGACGACTGGTCATCGATCGCTACGGCTCGCTGGCACCGGCGTCCGGGTTGCACCTGCGGTCCGAAGCCGAGTGGGCCGCGGCCATGCGCGCCGAACTCGAACGCGCCACGCGGGTGCGGATGCGGGCGACGGGGGGCATCGGGGCCCATCTGTCCGGCGGACTGGATAGTTCGGCCGTCCTCTGCCTTGCTGCCCGCCAGCAGGGCCCGGGCACGCCTTCCCTTCTGGCGCTCTCGTTCTCATCACCGCCGGTCGAGGGTCGCCCGTCAGCGGACGGGCACTACATCCGCGACGTGGTCGAGCAAACCGGGGTACCGCTGCGCTATGCGCCCTTCGACCCGCAGTTGTCGGTGGCCGCGCACGACACGGCGGCGGAGGGCATGTTGGCACCAGCGTACGAAACTGAACCTGAGCACCGCTGGGCGTGCAGCGAAGGTTTACGAGTGGTGCTCTCGGGCTGGGGCGGCGATGAAGGCGCCTCGTTCAACGGTCGCGGCTACCTGCCGTCACTCTTGCGCAGCGGTCGCTGGCTCGAGTTGTGGAGGGTGCTCGCAGGCCTGCGGCGCCGAGGCAAAGCGCAGCGCCCGGTGCCCTACATCATCAGCCAGGCGGTGGAGCCGCTTCTGCCAGACCCCGTGTACTACTGGTTCCACGCCAGAATCCGGCATGATCCATTTACTGACCGCCTCCGGGCTGCCTGTATTTCGCCGCACCTTGTTCACGAGCTCAGCCTCGACGATCGCGTCAACCGTCGCTCCCTGCGCCGAGGCACGTCGGTCCGCGCCTATCAACTCGAGCTCCTCAATCACGGTCACGTCGTGAGACGCCTGGAGTCCTGGTCGGCAGACGCCACACGCTTCGGCCTCGAATACCGCTACCCGTTGCTCGATCGACGTCTGCTGGAACTCTGCCTGGCGATGCCGGAGAATCTCTGGATCCGAGACGGCCAGTCCCGCTATGCCTTTCGCCTTGCCCTCGAAGGGATCCTTCCTGAGAGCGTCCGCTGGCGCGGCAACAAGGCCGACAGCATCGCACAGCGTGAACAGGCCGAACCGAGGCTGAAGGCGCTGGCGGCCCTCCATGAGAGCGTCGTCGCCCGCCTGGAGCGCGGCGGCAACGACCTCGATGGCTGCATCAGTCTGGAACGACTGCGGAACCGACTCGATCAGAGCACCAATCCGACGACGGGCCTCATGGCCAGGCTCGTCGCTTCCTCCAGTGCCGTGCTGGCGGTAGATCTGGCCCTGTTTGTCGAGCGGCACGGCATCGATTGCGGCGGCTAGTGCCCTTGGATTAGCGAGGCGCGTCGACGAGTCTGGCCCGAGGCACTTCTGCGAATCGGGCCACCGCCGAATACCGGTCCATCAACTCCCCGCCAGTCAGGATCCGGCTGCCGCAGCGCAACCACGCGTGGGCCTCGAGTCCGATATCTCCACCCTTCGCGAGACCCAGGTACAGAGTTGACGCCAGTCCCCGCCGGCGAAGCATCGCCTTGCCAGCCATCGCCTCGGTCAGGCACTTGGTCTTCCAGGGGGTGTAACGGCTTGCGACCCGCACTGCCCAGGCCACGCGCTCCAGGACATCCGGATCACTGGGGTCCTCCAGAGGTGACTCGGCCATCTTGCGGCCGAGAATCGGCGCCAGGCGACGAAAGGGCACCAGCAAGAGCGCCAGCCGGGCCAGTCCCAGCCACACGGCGGCTTCGAGCAGCAGCAGACGGCTGGCCCACGAGCTGCGGAAGAACTTGCCGACAATCTTTCTTGTGCGCCGTATGCGCCGCATCGTCCTTGACCCCGCCGTCGTTCAATCCTGCTTTTCGCGATTCTATCGCGAAGCCGACGTGGAGTCTCAGTTCCGGAGCGCCGTTACCGGTTCAACATTGGTCGCCCGGCGCGCGGGAATCCAGCTCGCGGCCAGCGCGGACGCCATCAGCACGACCAACGCCGCGCCTGCGGCCAGTGGATTGAATGGACTGGCCTGAAACAGCAGACTGCGTAATCCAATCGCCGCCAGAAACGACAGGCCGAATCCCAGGGTCAGACCGATGGCGTTTGGAATGATGCCTTCCCGGATGACCAGCGACACAACGTTGGACGGGGTTGCACCCAACGCCATGCGAATACCAATCTCTCGAGTGCGTCGCGACACAATGTGAGCCTTGACGCCATAGACCCCAATGGAGGCGAGCACCAGCGCCACCACGCCGAACACTCCGAAGATTCCGGCACCGAGCCGGACGATGGCGAGCATGAAGTTGCGCGCCGAGTACTGCCCACGAGTCTCAGCCGTCAGCACCGGCAGGGACCGGTCAACCTCCAGGAGGGCCTGCCGCAGCTGCGGCAAGAGCGCGGCCTCGGCCTCTGGCGTCGCCGCAGCCGTGTTGATGTGGAAGTACATGCTCGATCTGAAGTCCTGGCTGAGGGGCGTGTAGAGATGCGCCACCGGCTCGGTGTCAAACAGCGTGTGCTTCAGGCCCGGAACCACGCCGACCACACCAAGCACCACGGGCGGTTCGCCGGCCTGCCTGGCCTTGTACTGAATCTGCTGCCCGACAGGGTCATCGGTGCCGAACAGCTTCGCGGCCAGGACGTCATCAATGATCGCGACATGGGTCGGCGTGGAGGAAAACACCTCGGACTCGGTGAAGTCGCGACCCTGGGTGACCGACAGGCCCAGGGCCTCAAAATAGTCCGTCCCGATCGTGGTGGCGATGGAGTCCACCAGGTCCGTCTGCTCCGACGCTCCCACGCCGGGACCGAGCTGCATGCCCGCGGTCGGGCCACTTGCGCCTTCAATCGTGGCGCCGGGTTTCTGGACGTCACGCGTCTCGGTGATCTCGCCGAACGGCATGATCGAGCCGAAGCCAACCGCCCTGACGCCGGGGACACCACGAAGCGAGTCGGCGGCTCGCTGGTACAGCAGTCGCGTCTCGCTCTGCGACCGTCCGGCGAGACTGGCATCGACATTGATGAGGAGTCCTCGTTCGAACGAGAACCCCGGATCCACCGTGGCCGCCTCAACCGCGCCCTGCACGAACAGACCCGCAACCGTCAGCATGACAAGCGACAGCGCCAGTTGCCCCATGACCAGGACGTCGCGCATGGCAAACCGGCTCCGCTTGCCGAGTTCTCCCGCCTGCTCCTTCAATTCGGGCACCACGTTGGTGCGGGCCACGCGCAGCGCCGGACCGAGGCTGAAGATCATCGTGCTGAGCATGCAAAAAACAATGGTGGCGGCGATGATCCGATAGTCCGGCGTGACGTCAAACGCAATCGTGATGGGCAGAAGAGGGATTAGGGAGGCCGTCATCAACTCAGTCGCGACGCTCGCCAGTGCCAGACCGCATACTCCCCCAAGAAGGGAGAGCACGAAGCCTTCGGTGATGAGCTGCTGCATCAGTCGCCTGCGACTGCCGCCGATGGCGAGCCGAATCGCGAATTCCTTTGCGCGCGCGCCGTTTCGCGCCAGCAACATGTTGGCAAGGTTGAGTGACGCGATGAACAGAACCACAAACGACATGCCCAGGAGCACGGCAGCAACCGGCAGCAGCGGTCCATCATCCTGCGGCGAGGTGCTGAGGCTGAGCCGGGACATCTGCGCGGCGATGACCTCGCGATCTTTGAGATCGCCGGGGTTGTCTTCGGCCAACTGGGCACTGATGGCTTTCAGGGCCGGCGCGACGGTCTCCGCGGTCTGGCCGGGTCTCAACTGACCGGCGACAAAGAGACTCGCAGACTTCGGGTCGGCCAGTTTCCTGTTGACGCCGTCGTTCAGAAAACCAGTCGAAAGATTGTCGAACGTGCCCGTCGGAAGAAACGCATCCGGCGTGACGGCCACCAGCGACCCGCCAAAGCCGCGCGGCGCAACGCCGATGACGGTGAAGGCCCGGTTGTTCAGCGTGATGTCCTGCCCCACCACATCCGGACTGGCCCCGAGACGCTGCCACAGCGGGTAACTGACAATGACCACCGGGATGTCCGCCCCTGGCCGCTCCTCGTCAGTCGTGAAATTTCGTCCCACAAGCGGCGTCACGCCAAACGTGTCAAAGAAGTCGCTGGTGACGATATCCACGAACAGTCGCCGGGTCGTGTCGCCCTCGCGCATGCCGACCATGGTCAGGGTGTGGGCCGTCAGCGATGCAAACACATCCTTGCGCTTCCGCAGCTCTTCAAAGTGGGCGAATGAGAACCCCCGGTAGGTGTCGGGCTTGAGAGCATCACGGCTGAAGACACTGACGAGCTCCCCTTCCGGCGATCCAACTCGTGGCTTGAGGAGCATCGTGTTCACCAGGGAGAACACCGTGGAATTGGCCCCAATCCCAAGCGCCAGCACCAGCGTGGCAATGATGGTGAATCCCCGGTTCTTCCAGAGCAGCCTCAAAGTGAAGCGCACGTCGGCAATAAGGGTCGTCATGCTCAATAGAACGATGGCAGCGCCGGTACCGTTCCCGAAAACGTACGGTTTCAAGCGAAACTGATGCCGACCATGGACTTCAACATCGCTGCCGCCGGTCTGCTCGACGACATGGCTGCCGTCCAGACCTCGGCGTACGCCAGGAGGGCCTACGAGCGCGCGGCACGGTCCACGGCGCTCCTGGAACAGCCCTTGACGAGTATGTCGGCGGAGGCCATCGCCCAAATCCCCCATGTCGGACGGTCAGCACTCCGCATACTCGCTGAAGCGGCGAAGACTGGTGAATCGCCAACCGTGAACCGGGTCGTGGCCAACAGCGGACAGACAGACATGGTTGAACGCCGGAGGAGCCTCAGGGAGGGCTTTCTGAGTCTGGCAGTCGCGCGGCAGGTGCTCGCTGAGGCATCGCAAGCGACGCAAGGAGCCGGTGGGAGGCGGCACTCACCCTGTCGGGCCTCGCAGGCCGCCGCCGTGATGGGGCGAGACCTGTGGTCGAATCAGACGCGCTCTTCCACCGACGCCGCGCGGGCTTGTTTCATCTCGATCTGACCACGCAGGATTGAACACCAGTCCCGGTGTTCGGCAATGGGCATGCCGCACTCGACGCAGATCCGGACCCGAGGCTTCGATGGTGTGGATGATTTTCCAAGAATTCGCTTGAAGAATGACAATTCGGACCTCCGTGTATCCGTCCTGGATCGTGTGGCGGACTCTGCAGGTTTGACGGAACCGCGTCGCGCGGAGTTTCCCAGAAACGCAAATTAATTTCGCCGGTGTCGATCGGCCGCGACGCGAGAGCGGACTGTACCGGCAAACAGTCGTTGGCAGATTTCTTGCTCCTTCAGTCACGCAGATGCGAGATTTGTCCTCTTTTCTGATCAGCTTGGCCGTCTTCGCCACAGGCGTCGCGTTGCCGGCGTGTTCGCATTCGCCCACTGTCCCGACCCAGCCCGTTACGATCACCCTCCGGCCGAACCAGAGCCGGGCAGTCGGCGGCATCACGATTCGATTCGTCGGCGTCACGAGCGACACGCGCTGTCCTGGTGACGCCCTGTGCATCCAACCTGGCGATGTCTCCGTCGAGCTGGAATTCATGTTGGGGTCACAGCGGGCCACGTTTGAGTTGCTGTTGGCCGACACGACGAAGCGGAGCAGGACGATCGGTGACTATCGGGTGGAACTGGAGGCAGTGGCGCCGTACCCATTCCTGAGTCTTCCCGCGATTGAACCGGATGACTACAGGATCTCGCTCATCGTCTCGGCCAGCTAGTGGCCTGACACCAGCCGGCTTGGAGTGCGGGCGCTACTTGGAGACTTCAAACTTCTTCACGTCGATCTCCGGATTGACCTGAATCTCCGAGTACATGGTCTCCTGAGTCGGGTTGCCGTCCACTGACAGGCGGAACGTGTGCGGCAGGTTCAGACCGTCCACCTTCTTGAAGTCGGAATAGAAGATCCGGCGTTCGATGGTCCGGCCCGCGTTCGGACCAGCTCCAGGATCACTCCACATCATCATGAGCGGTAGATGAGTCCTGGTGTCGACGAACAACTGCGCGCTGAAGCCGCCGGCCCCCTTGGCCTCGATGATATGCGCCACACCGTCGCCGGATTCGGCCTCCCCGCCGTACGTGAACTGCAGGGGAAACCCCTCGTAGGACGCTCCCAGCATCCCGAGAGCCAGGCGGGCGAAATCCCTCTTCGCCGCCAGCAGCTGGCGCTCAGTGATCGCCGCCTGTTCCTCTGGCGACAATTCTCTCGCCGCCGCTCCCGCCGGAGCTCTGTCGCTTCCGAGCCTGGCTCTCATGCCCTGGGCGAGGTTCGGCGGGGCATCGGTCTGGCTGATGAGACCGTCGCCGTTGAAACCGGCGTTGCGGAACACGGCCATCGATCCTGTGCCGGTCAACACGGTCCGCGTCACGTACTTGTCTGGCAACTGCATCGCCAGTTCCGTCTCGTTCTCAATCGTGCCTCGCGCCGTGACCCGCTTGATGACGCCCCTGGCTGTCAGCGTCTTGACCGCCGCCACCTGATCCACACCACCGATGGCGGCCTGCATGTCGGCCAACACCTTTTGGGCGTCAGGCGCCTGGCTTGCCGCCATCGCCGCTCCCATCACTATCATCACGGCTAGCACGCCTGTCCGTTGTTTCATTGCTGTCCCCTGGCCATTGGCATATTGCTATTGCCTGCTTGTCAGTTGCCAATCGCTATTTTGAAATCGCGAATCGCTTCTGATCCACAGGACCGTTGATTGTGATCTTCTCAAAGGTGATTTCTTCCGTCGGATTCGTACCCATCGACCGCTGGAACCGGTGAGGAAGCGTGAGGGCACCGGTCTTCCGGAAGTCGGAGTAATAGACGGAGTGCACGACCTCCTTGGCCGGACCGCCCTTCCCCGCCGGGTACAGTTGCGTCCAGCGCATCATGAGCGGGAGGCTGGTCCCCGTATCCACAAACAGACGGACACTGAAACTGCCGGCGCCACGCGCTTCAATCACGTGGGCGGTACCGTCCACGGACTCAGCTTCGGCGACATAGCTGAACTGCAGGGGAAAGGTTTCATAGGACGACCCCAGCCATCCCAGTGCCAGACGGGCGAACTCCTGCTTCGCCGTCAACACCGCATTCTGGGTAGCGTCGGCTTCTTGAACGTCTGCGGCTTTGGGATCCTGCCCGCCTGCCTTGAGCAGAGCCGCCTTCTTCTTGGCGACGGGCGCACTCAGGTTGGGCGGCGCGTCAAGGTCGTAAACCAGTCCGTCGCCATTGAAGCCCGTGGTCAGGAACGTACTCATTGACCCAAGGTTCGTCAACGCCGTGCGCGTGCTGAACTTGTCCGGTAATTCGATCGCCAGGTCGATCGGTCCCTCGGTGGTGCCCTTGGCCGCCAGCCGCCTCTGGAGGCCCTCGGCGGTCAGCGTCCTGACGGCCGCCACCTTGTCGGCTCCACCAACCGCGTTGCGCAAATCAGCCATGACCTTGGCCGCGTCAACAACTTCTCTGGCGTCGAATGCCAGCCCGGTCGTCGCCAGTGACCCAGCCACGATCAGCCCGAACACTGCGATTGTCACGTTCCGCATCGCTGTTCTCCTTTCATCCGGATCAGGTCTCGCCAGGAAGCAGGGAGATAGCCACTGCAAGACAGGCAGTTGCCTGATTCATGGCCCTATTATGCACTGCCGGCCAACCCAGCCTGCCCAGTCAGATCGCGGGGGTGGCTGACATCGTCGCCGGCCCTCCTCAGCCAATCCCGCACATCCATCCGCAGAAAAGCGCGACCGTGGTGGCGGACTTGTGCCGGCAATGACGTGTATCCAGATAGACGCGAGGCAATCAAGCCTTCCGTCCTGACCTGGAGACATCATGGCGCCTTCCGCAACATCAACCGTCGCTCGCGAGTTCATCCCCCTCAATGGCGTGGATACGCCCCAATTGCTGGCCACCATCAATGCGGTGAAAGCCAACCGGCCGCTGGCCCAGTTCCAGTTCCGCGCCGTAAACCGCTGGCAGCGCGGCACTCACAGCCGCACCAGGATCGAGGCGTTTTCCGGCGCCGGTGGCGAGCACAAGCACATCCGCGCGTTCGAATTCGACGCGGACCACCCTCCGGTGTTGACGGGCAGCGATGCAGGCCCCGCGCCGGTGGAGTTCCTGCTGGCGGCGCTCAGTTCATGCATCACGGCCGGTATCGGCAACATCGCCGCCGTGCGCGGCATTCGCCTGACCTCGGTCGAAGCTACCATCGAAGGCGACATCAACCTGAGCGGCATCCTCGGCCTGCCCGAAGCCGGCCGGAACGGCTACGAGCAGATTCGTGTCAGCTACCGGATCTCGGGCGATGCCTCGCCGGAGGCGCTGGAAGCCGTCGTCCAGCAGGCCCAGGAGCGGTCCGCAGTGCTCGACGTCCTGACCAACGGTGTACCCGTGTCGGTGTCGGTTGCAGTGGAGTGAGGCGACGATGAAACGCACCGACGTCGTCGTGATCGGGGCAGGGCAAGCCGGACTCGCCATGAGCCGATGCCTGAGCGAGACAGGAACCGATCACGTCGTGCTGGAGCGAGGCCGCATTGCCGAACGGTGGCGCAGCGAGCGATGGGACTCGCTGCGCCTCCTCACGCCGAATTGGCAGACCCGCTTGCCCGGCTACGCCTATCACGGGACAGACCCGTACGGATTCATGTCTCGAGACGACGTGGTCAGCTTCCTGTCGGAGTACGCGGCTGTCAGCAAGGCGCCCGTCAGGGAAGAGACCAGGGTGATGTCGGTACAACAGGCCACTGACGGCTTGAGAGTGGTTGCGACCAGCGGTGTCTGGCGCGCCCGAGCCATTGTCGTGGCGACCGGCTACTGCGACCTCCCAACGCGGCCGGCGCCGGCAGCCAACATGGCCGGCGATCTGACTCAAGTCTTTCCATCGTCATACAGATCCCCGGCATCACTGCCGCCTGGAGGCGTCTTGGTCGTAGGCGCCTCGGCGACCGGACTGCAACTCGCCGATGAACTTCGGCGCGACGGCCGCCGCGTCGTGCTGGCGGTGGGACACCACACGCGGGTACCGCGGAACTACCGCGGACGAGACATTCTCGAGTGGCTCGACCTCATGGGCATCATGCGGGATGGTCCGGAACAGGTGTATGACGTCGGCGTGTCGAGAGACCAGCCCTCATTCCAGTTAGTGGGCCGACCCGACCACTCGACGCTGACTCTCAAGATGCTGCAGGACGCCGGCGTGACGATCACCGGCCGTCTGCAGGCGGCAGACGGGTGGCACGTCTCTCTGGGCGACGATCTGGTTGGAACCACCGCGGCGGCCGACGCCAAGCTCGCGCTGCTGCTTCAACGGATCGATCGTTTTGCGGACACGTCGGGACAGCCCCCAGCCAGTAAGGCCGACAGTTACTCACCCTTGTGGCACAACTTCACCAGAGCGCCGGAGAGTCTGCATCTGAAGCATGAGGGCATCACCTCCGTCCTGTGGGCCACCGGTTTTCGACGGACCTACCCGTGGTTGCAGGTTCCGGTCCTCAACGGCCGTGGCGAGATTGCCCACCACGAAGGCGTGACGTCCACGCCGGGACTCTACGTCCTTGGGATGCATTTTCTCCGGCGGCGCAACTCGAGTTTTATCGACGGCGTAGGAGCCGACGCCCGGCACCTGAGCAATCACATCCAGGGACTGCTGCGCGCCAGGACCACAGGGAGGACCGTGCAGTGGGAAAAGAGCGCGTGACTCGCGCTGACGTCATCGTCGTGGGTGCGCGATGCGCCGGCGCGGCCGTGGCGCGGCTTCTGGCCAACGCCGGCGTCTCGGTGGCGCTTGTCGATCGGGCGCCCCGCGGCACGGACACGACGTCTACGCACGCGCTGATGCGCGGCGCGGTGGCCCAACTCTCCCGGTGGGGCCTGCTCGATCGCATCACGGCCGCGGACACACCAGCCATTCGACAGACGACATTCTGGTACGACGGCGACCCCATGACGATCCCCATCACGCCGCGTGACGGCGTCGACGCGCTGTATGCCCCAAGACGAACGTTACTGGATACGGTTCTCCTGGACGCTGCCGAGTCGGCAGGCGCGCGGGTCTTCGACAGGTGTCGCGCGACGGCGCTTCTACGTCACTCGGACGGACGCATCGCCGGACTCGAGATGATGAACGCCGGGGGACGACGCGAAGTGCTGCACGCGCCGCTCGTGATTGGCGCGGACGGACTGCGATCGACCGTGGCGACATTGGTGGACGCACCTGTTCTGGAGCGGTACACACACGCGACCGCCACGCTCTACACATACTTCGATGGGCTTTCCATTGAGGGGACCCAGTGGTACTTCGGCCACGACCTCGCGGCCGGGGCCATCCCCACCAACGACGGACAGACCGGCGTGTTCGTCGCCGTGCCCCCTCGCCAATTCAGTCCGCAGTTCCAGGGCAGACACCTCGAGGGATTCGTCGAGGCGTTGCGCACGGTTGCGCCGGCGCTGGCTGATGACATCGGGACCGCGTTGCCGGCTGAAGGCTTCCGTGGATTCGGCGGGCAACCCGGTCAGGTCAGGCAGAGCATTGGACCTGGGTGGGCCCTGGTCGGTGATGCCGGCGCCTTCCGGGATCCGATCACGGCGCACGGCATTACCGACGCCCTCCGCGATGCCGAGTTTCTGGCAGACGCCATCCTCGACGGCAGCCCCGAGGCCTGGAGTCACTACGTCGAGCGGCGCGACCGGGCGGCCAGGCCTGTCGCCGTCCTGTCGGATGCCATCGCGTCGTTCTCATGGACGCTCGAGGAAGTCAGAGGCCTGCACCACGACCTCAGTCGGGCGATGAACCGATCAGCGCGGTCAACCCTTGAATTACCACCACCTGTGCTGGAGGCGCACTCGCGCGAGGCAACGATTCGAGCACCAGGAATCGATTGCCAGGCCCGACTTCGTAGTCGCGACCGAGGCGTCCCTCGAACGCCTCAACCCTGAAGAGCAGCCGGGTCGGATGGGGCGCAAACGTCTCGCCATCGGCATGCCCGACACTGACAAGCGCTCCTCCCTCCGCCGCGTACAGCTCCCGCCCATCCACGCTCCAACGGGGCGTCGTGGCACCCTGCGTGGACACCGTCCAGCGGCCGGCGCCGACGTTCGGGTAGGAACGCACGTAGATCTCGAAACGTCCGGTCTCGTCGGATTGGTACGCCAGCCAATGGCCGTCCGGTGACACTTGGGGATCCACCTGCGCGAATTCTCCCTCGAGCAGCACCTGAACATCCGGACTCGGCGGAGTCACGGAGGCGATCGCCTGACGATTGAAGCTCCGAAACAGCGAGAAGAGCACCGTGCGGCCATCCGGCGTCCACCCGTACGGACTGTGAATAGGCCCGTCCGTGGTCGTGATCCGGACCTCGTCTCCGGCACCCTGCGCGTCCCGGCGGAACAAGCCTGGCGCCGAGCGTTCCGATCGATACACGACCTGGTTGCCCTGCGGCGACCAGATCGGTGCCGTGTCAATCGCGGGATCGGTGGTCAGCCGGGTCAGGCTCCCGGTGCGAAGATCACCAACCCAGACGTCGGTGTTACCCCGATCCCGCATCGACAGCGCTACTTCCTGCCCGTCGGGCGACAACGCCACGCGCGTGTACGGCCCCGGGGCCAGGTTCGCGGCCGTCGACTGCCCGCTCCGGTCGTACCACACCAGCCGGGACAGGCTGGTCTCAGGACGCTCCGGCAGATAGGCCAAGGTGCCGTCGGGCGCGACATCGTAGTGAAAGACAATCTGATCGGTGTGGTCGATGCCTTCCAGCAGCGGAGCCACATCAGGCTGCAGGCTGGGCACCCCAGGTCCCCACTGACCGCGCCACAATGCCCCGGCGCGGGCGAATACGAGCGTGGACCCAGAAAGGATGCGGGCATGACTCCCCTCACCGAGCCGGTGCACCTCGCCGCCATCCAGGGAGACCCAGGCGAGTTCGCGCTCGGCGCCGCGGGTAATGGTGAAGAGGACCGCGCGCTGGCCGGGAACCGCTTCAGGCAGCAAGTGCAGTGTCTCTCCCCGATCCGCATCGAGCTTGGTGAGGGGCGTCACCGCACCGCCCGCGACCGGAACCTGCTGCAGAACGCGACTGGTATTGGTGGCAAACACAATCGTGTCGTCGTCGAGCCAGGCAGCCGTCGCGCCGCCGGGCGCCTCGGCAATCTCCACGGCCGGGCCGCCTTCGATGGGCACGCGCTTGATGACGCCGCCGGCATCGAACGCCAGCCAGCGGCCGTCGGGAGAAAAGAACGGCCCCGTGGCCCCTTCCGTCCCGGCAACTGGCTCAGCCGTCAGCGAGGCCAGCGGACGTTTGAACAGGCGGGTCGTGCCGTCATGGCTGGCGCGATAGACCACGGTCCGGCCATCGGGTGACAACGCCACCGACGGTTGATACCCCGTAACGGGCTGGTCGCCGTCCGGAAACATCAGCGACAGACGGGACTCGGTCGGCGCCGTACGGCCGACACCGTACAGTCCCCAGATTCCGGCGGCTCCAACGAGCAACCCGATGGCGATGCCGGCGGCCAGCCAGTACCCGGTGCGAGACCTGAACACTTGCTCTGGGTGCTCCGTTTCATCCACTTCGAGATCAAGGCGCGCATCACCGATGTATCCGAGGCGGCGTTCGGGCGCCTTCTCGAGGCAGCGACGGACGAGGCGTCGCAAGCTCGCCGGCGCGTCAGGCGGCCATTCCGCGTAGGACGGCGTCCGTTCGAGGATCCGTGCCATCACATCAGCCGACGACTGTCCACCGAAGGCCCGTGTGCCGGTGAGCATCTCGTAGAGCACACACCCGAAAGCCCAGATGTCGGCGCGCACGTCGACCGCCCGTCCACGAACCTGTTCTGGACTCATGTACGGTGCGGTGCCAAGTCTCACTTCGGGGTGTTGGGCGGTAATGCCATCGTCGACGGCCAGCGGTGCCAGAACCTTTGCGAGTCCGAAGTCGAGGACCTTCACGCTGCCGTCCGGCGTCATCTTGATGTTGGCCGGCTTCAAATCGCGGTGAAGCACGCCTCTAGCGTGGGCGGAATCGAGGGCGTCAACCAGCTGGCGGGCGATCGCCATCGCTTCAGAGACCGGAATCGGTCCATCAGACAATCGATCGGCAAGTGTGCGGCCTTCGACCAGCTCGAGCACCAGCGCCTCGAGACCCTCGTCTTCGGCCACACCGAAGATCGCGGCGATATTGGGATGACTCAGCGATGCCAGCACCTGCGCTTCACGCCGGAATCGCGCGGTGCGGTCGGCCTGGGCCGCATACGGCACGGGCAGTACCTTGAGAGCGACCTCCCGTCCCAGTCGGAGGTCTCGGGCACGATACACTTCTCCCATTCCGCCACGGCCGAGTGGCCCGAGGATTTCGTAGTGTTCCAGTTGGTCGCCAACCGACAGACTGCCGTCGGTCAATAAGGGCGTGAGACTCGAAGGAGGCGCGAGGAAATCGTCAGCGCGTTCCGCTTCATCGAGGACCCGTGACAGGGCCGCCAAAAGGTCGGCATCCTCTCCTGCGCGCTCGGCCAATCGCGCCTGCCGCTCGGACGCGGGCAAGGCCAGGACCTCGTCAAGAATCGCGTCGGCATCCGGCCACTGGCGCCAGTCCATATCAGGCCTGCCCCAACTCTTCGCGCAACCAGGCGCGGGCCTTGAACCACTGGCGTTGGGCTGTGCGCACGGACGTGCCGAGCGCGGCCGCCGTTTCCTCGTCGGTCAATCCGGCAAAAAAGCGGCAGTTCACGACGCGAGCCAGATCGGGGTCGTGGGCCGCCAGTTTCTGCAGCGCGAGATCAACGTCGAGTACCAGCTGGGCATCCCGGTCTGCCGGATCCACGTCATGGTCGATGGCGACAACCACCTTGTCGCCTCCGCGCTTGGCGCGGAGACGCCGGCGAGCCCGGTCAACCAGAATCTGGCGCATGGCCAGTGCCGACACCGCAAAGAAGTGGCCCCGGTCGTTCCACTGCGCCCGTGTCTGGTCAACCAGACGCAGGTAGGCCTCGTTGACCAGGCCCGCCGTGTCGAGCGAGTGGTCAGGCCGGCGCCGCAACTGTCCC
This sequence comes from Acidobacteriota bacterium, assembly GCA_024640135.1. Lineage (GTDB taxonomy): Bacteria > Acidobacteriota > Vicinamibacteria > Vicinamibacterales > SCN-69-37 > SYFT01. The sequence goes on along the minus strand of JAHEFO010000002.1, from coordinate 13,122 downwards.
CGGGCCACGCGGCGCAGATCGTCATAGACGAGCGGCAACAGTTGGTCCAGCGCATTCGCGGCTCCAGCTCCATGTGCCTGCAGCAGAGCGGTGACGTCCATTGACATGACGGCAGAGGACTCCTTCCCCGGGAGGAGTCCAGACCTCTACCCGTCCACTGGCTCTGGCGCTGCCGCCGGCCCTGCCGCCGGCGCCGGGGCTGGGGACTGGGCCCCGCTCTGAGCGACCTTCCCGAGCACGTCGGGCAGGTCGATGCCCGCTTGTCTGGCCAGCTCGTGAATCGGTGGCAACGACCCGATCAGGCCGCGCAGGAAATTGGATGTCGCTCCGCCCGAGCCCTCGCCGCTGGAACCGCCGTCCCACACGGTGACCTTGTCTATCTTGAGGTTCTGGATCGCCTTGACCTGCTCAGCCACCAGGTCTGGGAGTTTCTCGATGATCAGCAGCGCCGGCGCCAAGTCCTTGCGATCGCCGCAGACGCGCAGCAGGTTCTCGTAGCCGAGCGCCTTCGCGTCGAGCACTTTACGAAGGCCTTCGGCTTCCGCCAGGTAGGCGGCCAGGACGCCGTCGGCCTGGCCCTTGGCGACGCGGCGGATTCGTTCGGCCTCGGCCTCAGCATCGATCTCCACCTTTTGACGCTCGATCATCTGCCGCGCGACTTCCGCCTTCTCGAGTCGCGCCAGCTCCTGCTCCTTCTCGGCCTGCAAGACGTCGCGAGCCGACAGGGCCAGGGCGACCTCGCCCCTCCGCTGCGCCTCGGCCTGGCGCTCGGCCAGACCGGCCGTGTAGTCCGCGATGTTGGCCTTCGATTCGTTTTCACCCTTGACGGCCTCGGCCTCGAGCACAGCCACCTTCACGCGCTGATCCATCTCGGCCTGCTTCTTCCCTTGCACCGCCTGGGCCGTCGCAACGGCGATGGCAATCTCCTGTTCTCGCTGCGCATTCGCCTCGCCGGTGACGCCCTCGGCTTCAAACTTCGAGACACGGATGCGCTGGTCACTCTCAGCCTTCTTCTGGCCGGCCATTGAGTCAGCGCGCTGCCGGGCCACCTCAACCTGCTGTTCCCGGTCCGCATTGGCCTGGCCGATCGCGCCTGCCCGATCGGCATCGGCCACTTCGACCTTGGCCTGGTTGATTGCTTCGGAGGCCGCCTTGCGGCCCAGCGCCTCGATGTACCCGGACTCGTCGGTGATATCCCGGACGTTGACGTTGATGAGCTCGAGGCCGATCTTGTTGACCTCGATGCTCACGTTCTTGTTCACCAGATCGAGGAACTTCTCGCGGTCCTGATTGATTTCTTCGATCGACAGCGTCGCGATAACCAGTCGCATCTGCCCGAGGATGATGTCCCTCGCCTGTGCCGCCACGGCCTGTTCATTCAGCCCCAGCAGGCGCTCGGCCGCGTTGTTCATGATGTCGGGTTGAGTGGAAATCCCGATCGTGAACGTGGACGGCACATTGACGCGAATGTTCTTCTTCGAGAGCGCCGCCGCCAGGTCGATTTCGATCGTCATCGGCTCCAGGTTCAGGAACGCGTAACTCTGGAGCAACGGCAGGATGAAAGTGCCGCCACCGTGCATGCAACGCGCCGCCCGCTCGCCAGTCACCTTGCCGTAGACAACCAGAATCCGGTTGGACGGACACCGGCGGTACTGACGCACCAGCATCGTCAGCATGAACAGGACGAGCAGAACAATGGTCGCGACAACGCCAAGCGTGCCGGTGCTGAAGATCTGAGGCATGGACTTTTCCTTCCCGCTAGCTGGTTGACTCGACAACGAGCATGTCGTCGTCTCGGACTTCGACGACCTTCACACTCACAAATGCATCAAACGCTGGTCCGTTGCTCACGGCCGGCCTCGTCATCAAGCGTCCGGACACGCTGACCTGAACCTGGCCCTGGCCTTCTCCTTTGGCGGGAATGGCCATGTAGACACGCGCTGTCCGGCCCACAGCTGTCTTGACGTCGTAGCCGATGTTCCGATTGAGCTTCCGGGCCATGTGCATCATCCCGGACGCAAACAACATCATCGACGAACCGAACCCAACCGAGACGATCGCAGACAGCGGCCGGCTCAGGCCCCAGTCGAAGCGACACGCCAAACCCATCCAGCCCGTTCCCATGATGAAGGCCATCACCGATAGCAACGAGAAGAGGGTGAACGACGCGTCTGAGCCGCCCCCCATGTCCCCATCCATGTCAAAGTCCCCGCCATCTCCACCTCCGAAGAGGCCAAAGACGAGGCGAATGAGGAAGAGGGTGGTTCCCACCAACGCCATGATGGAGTAGGTGACAGCGTCGCCGCCGAGGCTGACAAGCTCAGACCAGTTCCAGATGGCGTCCCACATGATCTGCACTCCTGTCCTGATGAAGCAGTCCGGAGCACATTTTACACGTACGCTCCTCTAGGTCGTCTTTTCTGCCCGGGCGCCGATCTCGGTGCCAGGATACAGCCGCGAATACCACGCTAGCCCGGATCGCGCGTCCCGACGGGTCTGGCGTCCCGGGTCAGCGCCGCATCAAAGAGAGTCAACTTGTCCCTGAGCCTCTCGACAAGGTCTGGATGGCCGAGGGCAAGATTCTGCGTTTCGCTCGCGTCCTCCGCCAGATTGTACAGACTGACCGGGAAGTCTCCGTCGGCCGGGTTCCACCCTCTCGACTTGGCGACGTGAAGCTTCCATGGCCCCTCGCGGATCGCCTCCGGCAACCCGTCGCGTGAGTAGTAGTAGAGGGCGTCGTACGGCGAGGGCTCAGTCTCCGGCCGAAGCAACAGGGCCGTGATGTCGAAACCGTCAACCACCAGGGCTTCGGGCATCGCTCCTCCGGCCAGCGAGACCAGCGTGGGCAGAAGGTCCATGGTCGTGGCGATCTCACCACTCACACTGCCTGCCCGGATGCTGGAGGGCCAGCGCACGATGGCCGGCACGCGCGATCCTCCCTCCCAGGTCGTTGCCTTGCCGCCTCGCAGTCCGCCGGCGGATCCGGCGTTGGGCCGCAGTACGGGGCCGTTGTCCGAGGTAAACACGATCACGGTCCGCTCATCCAGACCAGTGGCCTCGAGCGTCGCGAGAATCCGTCCCACGCTCCAGTCGATCTCCTGAATCACGTCGCCGTACAGACCACGCTCGCTCGTGCCGGAGAATGCCTCCGACGCATGAAGAGGCAGATGCGGCATGTTGTGGGCGAGGTAGAGGAAGAACGGACCGTCGCGGCTGTCCTCGATGAACTGGACGGCAGCCTCCGTATACCGCCGGGTCAGCTGCGCCTGGTCCGGACCGTCCTCGACGACCGCTTCGTCTTCATAGAGCGGCAGTGGAGGCGATTGAAAGCCCCGATCGCGATAGAGGAACCCGTCCATGTCATTGGAATAGGGAACGCCGAAGAAGTAGCTGAAGCCCTGCCTGGTCGGCATGAACTCGGCCTGGTGTCCGAGGTGCCACTTCCCGATCATCCCGGTCCGATACCCCAGTGGCTGGAGCAGTTCCGGGATGGTGGTTTCATCGAGGTTCAGACCATGCTCCGAGTACGGGAACAGCACCGCTTCGTGAAGGCCGACACGCTTGGGATAGGAGCCCGTCATCAACGCGGCCCGTGATGGCGTGCAGACGGTGGCCGGAACGTAGAAGTCAGTGAACCTGAGACCCTCGTCGGCCAGGCGGTCGAGGTTCGGCGTGTCGAAGCCGACGGCGCCGTATCGGCCGGTGTCCCCGTAGCCCTGGTCGTCTGTGAAGATGATGATGAAGTTGGGTTGGTCGGTCGGCCGCGAACAACCTGACAGCGCGCACGCCAGCAGTGAACAGGCCAGCGGCCACGTAACGATCCGGCGCATGGTGTCCTCCTTCCGGCAGCCCCGATACTAACGCGCCGGGACGTCCCGTGAACATGGATCCGCCGCCTTCAGAGACGGCACCGGAGTCAGTCGCCATGCGGCGGCTCCGCCAGAAACTCCCGCGCGAGGGTGAAATCAGTCATGAAGTCACCTTCAGGGCCGTTGTAGATCGCCATCCGGCAACCCTCAATCATCGTCGCGATGGAACGAGAGTACGTGTCGGGAAAGAAATACGCCGGGTGATGTTCGACCAGCGTCGGCGCTCGAATTGCGGCGTAGGCCGGCATGAGATCGAGCTTGGTGAAGGCAGACAACAGCGACCGGAGCTCCTCCCGAGTGGTCATCGTCCGGTATCGCGCCGCCACCACCCGACCCTTGGGACTGCCCCACCCGACCACCAACTGGGAGAACGCCTCCGTGAAGAACTCCCAGTCCTGGTCGAGCGCAGCCAGCGCGGCACGCACTGCGGGAATCGTGGCCCAGTCGGCGAGCCCGATGACCGGGGACCGCAACACGACCCGCCGCGCCCGGCCGGGATTCCGGGAGGCCAGCGAGGCCGCTTCAACCGTCCCCAGCAGCGTGCCAAGGAGATCGAAGTGGCTCAACTGGAAACCGTCCAGCACCGCCTGGGCATCCTTGAGGTAGACCTCCGGATCACCAGGATCGGAGCCGCGTTCTGACAAGCCCGTTCCGCGCCGATCGTAGGTAATCAACTCGTGGCCCTGGAATGCCTCGGCGTAGGCCGTCCAGCAGGTCTCGATCGTATCGACCATGGTCGGGATCATCACGAGCGGAGGTCCCTGCCCGCCGCGTGCTGCGGCAATGCTCGCGCCATCGGCGCTCTGGAAATACTTGATGCTGTAACCCGCCCGCGCCGACGTCGGCTGACTCTTCGGTGCCCGGGCTCCCGTGTCGGACTTGCCGGCAATCCATTCGAGTTGACCCGCCAGATCAAGCGCCGACTGCCAGCGCTCGTCGGGATGCTTGGCAAGACATTTCCTAATCAGGTGCTCCAGAAACGGCGGGGCACCTGGCTGATACTCCAGAATGGAAACCGGCTCGGCCGTCATGATGGCTGAGATCACGCCGGCCTGACTGTCTGCCGAGAACGCACGCCGGCCTGTGGCCATTTCGTAGAGCAGCCCGCCGAGCGCAAAGATGTCCGTGCGTGCGTCGGCGTCTTTGCCCTCGAGTTGCTCGGGCGCCATATAGGGAAGCGTGCCGATCACCATGCCGGCCCCGGTCATCGGATGCGCGCCGACAATGGTCGGTGCGCTGCCGGATGCGTCAGTCGGCCTCGGCGTGATCAGCTTCGCAATGCCAAAGTCGAGGAGCTTGATGCCCCGTCTCGTCAGAATGACGTTGCCGGGCTTGAGATCGCGATGAATGACGCCGGCTTGATGGGCCTCATGCAGAGCCTGGGCGATCTCGATCCCGCATCGGAGGACAAGGTCAGTCTGGAGTGGGCCTGCCCTCAACCGGTGGGCCAGCCCCTCGCCATCGATGAACTCCATGACGATGAAGTCGATGTCGCCGGATCGACCCACGTCGTGGAGCGTGCAAATATGCGGATGACTCAACCGGGAGATTGTGCGTGCCTCACGCTCGAAGCGCTCCCGCCGCTCAGGATCGTCACCCGTATCGGGGGGCAACACCTTGATGGCCACCGTCCGATCGAGTCGGGTATCGATGGCCCGGTAGACCTCACCCATTCCGCCTTCCCCGATGGCTGCGGTGATCTCGTACGGACCGAGGCGGGTGCCGGGCGCAACAGGCATGGGACTGAAGAACCTGGCGATTATAGTCCCACGTGTCGCACAACAGTTGGGACGTCTTTGAGCATTCCGTCTGCCGATGGTGTCTGAGCGACTTCCCAGCGGTTGCCATCGGGATCTGTCAGAAGGAAGCTCTTCTCGCCCCACGGGTGTGCCTTCGGCGGCCCGCTGAGTTCCGCGCCGTCGGCGATCATGGGCTTGACCTTCCGGTACGTCTCGTCAACGTCCGCGACCGTGACACCAAGTGCGGTGCCATCCCGGTCGGCGGCAGGCCGGAAGGTCTTCGCCGAGGCGCCAACGGGTGTGAAGAACGCCACACGAAACCTCGACGAGAGGACGAACTCGGCAAACATGTCGTTCTCGAATTGGGGTTCGACGCCGAAGGCCCGACTGAAGAATCGGCTGATTCGGGGCACATCCGCTGAGGCGAGCAGCACGTGCGAGCAGGCGAGAATCATCAGACGATTATCCACCAGTGTCCGCAGGCAGACAGTCCCGCCCGGAGACGTGACTGGCAGTCGCCCTGGCGTTTGTGGTATTACTTTCTTTAAGCAAGTATTTGCCTAAAGCATATGACTCTCAATCCCAGAAACTTCCTGCCGCTGACGCCCATCGCCCTGGAAATTCTCGTCGCCCTCGGCGACGGTGAGCGGCATGGCTACGACATCATGACGGCCATCGAGCGCCGCACGGAAGGCGCGATGAGCCCGAATCCCGGCACGCTCTATCGGGCCATCGACCGGCTGGCCCGGGAAGGCCTGCTCCGATCGTCTGACCGCGCGTTCGGCCGCAACGACAGCCGACGGGTCTTTCGGCTGACGCCCTTGGGGAAACAGGTCGTTGCGGCCGAAGTGGCCCGGCTCATGGATCAGGTCAGGGCCGCGCGCGGGGCCCGGCTCCTCAAGAAGGTCACCGGCGGATGACAAGTCCTCAGTCCCTGGCACGCCGGATGGCCATCGCCGTGTTCCGGATTTCACTCCGGCGCTGCCCGGCCGCGTTCCGCCGGGAATACGGCGGCGAGATGCAGCGGTTGTTCGAGGAGCGCGTCCAGCGCGCCGCCGGCCTCGGCCTCTTCAGCCTGTTGAAAGTGGCGGCCGGCGGGTGCCTTGACGTCCTGGCTGGAGTTCCCCGGGCGCGCGCCACGCACAAACCCGGCACTCTCTTTCCACGAGAACCAGTCATGACGATGGTGGCGCACGACGTGAGGCTGGCCCTCAAATCCCATGTGCGGCGGCCCGGATTCGCCCTGACGGTCATCCTGACGCTTTCGATCTCGGTTGGCGCGGTCGTCACGGTGATGGCGCTCATCAATGGCGCCGTCCTGCGGCCGCTGCCGTACCCGGAGCCTGGACGAATCGTGTCGATTGTCGAGGCCGATTCCCGTGGCGGCTCGAGCCCGCTGTCCCCACCCAGCCTGCAGATGCTCCGGGAAAACACGCGGGCGTTCGACACCATCGCCGGCTTCTCCCCGAGCTGGAGCCTCTTCCTCGCCGGTCGCGAAGAACGTGTGCTGACCTCGGTCTACATGTCGGATCGGGCCTTTGACCTCTTCGGCGTCGCACCACTTCAGGGGCGCCTGTTCGGGACGGACGAGTACCTCAAGCGCCAGCGCGTTGCGGTGGTCTCGCAGTCGCTCTGGCGCAGGGAATTCGCCGAAGAGCCCCTCGGCTCACAGTCGATCTCGCTCGACGGGATCCCTTACACGGTTGTCGGCGTCATTTCGGACAGCTTCAAAATGCCAATCACGGCGTCTGAGGCAAACCCGACGACCAGCCGTGCCGAGGTCTGGCTGCCATTTTCGCTCAATCCCTTCTTCGAAGCGCCGAACGTGCCGGTCATGCATGTCGTCGCCAGGCTGCGCCCGGACCTGAATGGCCCGCAAGCCGAACAACAAGTGGCGGTCGCCGCAACGGCGTTCCCAGGCGGTCCGTCCGAGGGTCGTTCCCTGCAGGTCGTGTCGCTGGCCGAGCTCGTCTCCAATGAGGTCCGGCGGTCGCTGACCTTGCTTCTGGCCGGCGTGGTGTGCCTCCTCCTGATTTGCGCCGCCAACATCATTGGACTGGTCGTGGCACGGATGGCGAGGCGCGCGGGCGAATTGGCGATGCGGAGAGCGCTCGGCGCATCGCGCGCGCGCCTGATCGCTCAGCTCTCGATGGAGACCGGCATCCTGGCAGTTCTGGGCACCGCCGGCGGCGTGTTGATCGCGGCCCTGACGCTCGGCGCGCTCCCGGCACTGCTGGTGTCCGGCCTGCCGCCCAGCACCACGCTGGCCGTCGACGCCCCCGTCGTGCTCGGAGCGGCGGTGCTGGCCTTGCTTTGCACGCTGGCCATAGGCGTGTGGCCCGCGCTCCAGGCGTCTCGCAGCGTCGGCTGGGCGTCGAACCAGTTGACTGCCCGCCATACGGCCGGCGTAGCCGCGCGCCGCACGCGCAAGATCCTCATGGTGGCCGAGGTCGCTCTGGCGGTGACCCTGCTGATGGGTGCGGGACTGATGGCCCGCAGCTTCTGGCTGATGTCGCGCACGGACCCGGGATTCACGACCGACGGCCTGTTTGCCACCGGCGTCGGCTTCAGCGAGGCCAAGTACCCGACCGCCGGCCATCGTCTGGCATTTATTGACCGCGCGCTGGCTGAACTGGCCGGCGTGCCCGCCGTCTCGTCGTCGGCCGCGGTGAACCGACTGCCGTTCAGTGGCTCGAACGTGCTGGTCGGCCTTGAGGTCGAAGGCCAACCCCTGGAGGACGGCCGCCCCGTCACCATGGACCGCCGAGTTGCAACGCCCGGGTACTTCGAAACGATGGGCCTGAAGGTCCTTGAAGGCCGGGACTTCGGAATCGAGGACACGACGGAGTCCACCGACCGCGTGGCGATTCTGAATGACGCCGCAGCCCGTTCCCTGTTTGGCGAAAGTCATCTGGGCCGGCGGGTGCGGCTGGCCTTGCGAGGCGGACCCGGGCCGTGGCTCCGCGTCATCGGTATCGTGGCCGACGTGCGACACCACGGACTGGGCGAGCCGATCGCACCGGAAGTGTATGTGCCGTACTCGCAGTCGCCTGTCGAGTCGATGGTCTTCGTCGTTCGCTCGGCGTCCGACCCGTGGACACTGGCCTCGCCGGTGCGGCAGACACTCAAGCGGCTCGATCCCGACATGCGGGTCCTGGAGAGTGACCAGGCGGTTGTTGGCGACCTGATTCAGGAATCGGTCGCCGAGCCACGGCTGCGCGCCATCATGGTCAACGGGTTCGCCGCCGTGGCCCTGCTGCTGGCCGCCATTGGCATTGTCAGTATCGTCTCCGTCACCGTGGCTCAGGAACGGCGCGAAATCGGCGTGCGCCTGGCGCTGGGCGCGAGACATCGCCAGGTCGCCCGTCGGGTGGTCGGTCACGCCATGACGCTCGTCGGACTCGGTGCCGGACTCGGCCTGGCTGGTGGGCTGTTCGCGTCGCGCGTGCTCGAAGGCCTGCTCTTCGGGGTGTCATCGACGGATGTGCTGACGATCAGCACAGTCCTGCTGCTCGTGTCGGGCGTCGGATTCGTCGCCGCGTACCTGCCGGCTCGACGGATCATTTCCATCGAACCGATCGAGATCCTCCGGCCCGAATGACCGTCGTGAACCTCGTGACCCAGTGCTCTAGGTTACGGGTATCGGAGTCGTGAGCGCGGCCAGCACTTCCTTGTAAAGGTACTTCGCGCCTTCAACACCGTTGAGCGGCCCGGCTTCATACTCCAGCGCGAAGGTGCCCTTGAAGCCACCCGCCAGCATGATTCGAACACTGCGCTGCACGTCGTTCTTGTCCCCCCAGCGGTCCCAGTACTTCGCGTGCACATTCGACGTCGAGTACGGCGCGAGCGCCTTGAGGCCGTTGAAGAGCATGTACTCGTGCTCCCAGTTGCAGAAGTCGGGCGTGACGTCGCAGTAGGGATGGTTGATCGTGTCGACCATGATCCGCAGGTTCATGGGATCGGCCGCCAGGCCCCAGTGGTTCTCGAACGTCACTTTGATGCCGAGATCGCCCCCGAAGTCCGCCATCTCCTTGTAGGACTCAATTGCGGCGTCCATGAGTGGCACCAAATCGAGGTTGCGAGGATAGCCATCAGCACTTCGTGGAATAGCATTCGGCCGGATGGACGGGCCCAGGGCCTGCGGTGAGTTCATCCGCATCGAAGTCACGTCGAGAACGGCGCACCCCTGCAACCAGCGCTTGGCCATCGCCACCCCGGCCTTGCGGCGCGCGTCGGCTTCCGGCGATCCGAAATCCGCAAGCGCGAACGGCGCGTTGTTGGAAATGTGCTGGACCTTCGTGCCGGTCTTCACCAGGGTGTTGGCAAGCTGGTCCAACCACCGTCGTCCGGACGGACTCATGGGGTCGAAGCCGGCACCTCCGCCTCCGCCTTCGGCCGCGGTCATATACATGCTGTCGTCGGCCACGTCGCCGAACAAGCCGGAAAAGATGTCCATTCTCCTGACGCCGGGGAACGTATCTTTCACATACTGCGGAAAATCGAGCATCGTGATTTCGCCGTACCGCTGCTTCATCTCGGCCGTAGGCGTCCGGTCGCGATTGGCGGGAACTGCAGGAGCGCCCTGAGCCGCCGCGGGCGGGGCCGACGCCGTGGCTCGTCCTGCCACCGCCCCGGCGCCTCCCGTCCGGCCTGCCCCGGCGGCGCCCCGTCCCCCGCCTCCTCCGGCCGCGCGTGAGCGGGTCTTGAACAGGCTCCGAATCGGCCAGGAGCAGCCGGCCATCCGATCGAGTCGTGTCTTCTCTTCCAGGGCCTGGGCCAGCGCCCGTTCGCGCGGCGTCATCATGACCGTCGCCGCTGTGATACCCGCTCCAGCCGTCTTGAGAAAATCTCGTCTGTCCATGGGCGCCATTCTCTGCCCCTCCGGCAGCCGCGTCAAACCTCGTCACGCGCGGCCGGCACCATGCGCGGGAAGAAACCACTCACCCGCTGCGAACACCGCAACACCAGCCAGGCGGCCATCTGGGCCAGGACGGCCACTGCGAGATCCGAGGCCCGCCATGCCCACGGACGACTGCTCCCGAAGTCAGCGACGAGTGCTCCCCCAAGAAGCTGGAGGGCGTGGGGGCCAACCAGGGGGACCAGATAGACGACAAACGAGCGAATAGACGCCGGTCGCCGCAGGTTCTAAGGTGTGAGACACTGCGTCCGACCGGCGCACACGCCGTCAGGGCCAAATCGATCCAGGAGACAAGACGCGATGAGACTCAAACACGTGTTTCCGCTCGCCATCACCATAGCCATCATCACGCAGTGGTCTTTCCGCGCCGGGGCACAGGGTCCTGATGTCCAGGCCGCCTACGACCTGTCCGCCAGCTTCGGTCGCCGTACGGCGAACCTGGTGGTCAATGTCGCGGAGGCGCCGGTGTTTCTTGAAGACGGCGCGACGCTTTGGTACCGCAAGTCCGTGCAGGGTGGTAACGAGTTCGTGCTGGTCGACGCGGTGGCGAAGTCCAAGGCGCCGGCGTTTGATCACGCGCGTCTCGCTGCCGCGCTCAGCACTGCAGCGAATGCCAAGTACACCGGCGTCACGTTGCCATTCACCAGGTTCACATTCGCCGATGGTCGCCAGGCCATCGAGTTTTCGATTGGCGCCGGAGGCGGACGACGCGGTGGCGGCCGGCAAGGAGGAGGGCCAGCCGCCCCGGCGTGGCGTTGCACACTGACCGACTACATCTGTTCACGCACGGCGGCCACGCCGCCGCCTGAAGGCGCTGGTCAGGGCACGCGCGGCGGCGGCGCGGGTGGCCGCGCGGGCGGCGCGCCCGGATCTCAGGCCGAGGCCGTACGAGATTCGCCGGACGGCCAGTGGCAGGCTCTGATTCGAAACTACAACATCTACGTGCAACCAGTGGCCCCTGCAGGCGAGCCTGACGGCTTTATGCTCAGCACTGACGGATCGGAAGGCAACGCGTACACGTTCAATTCGTTGCGCTGGTCGCCCGACAGCAAGAAGATCGCGGCATTTCGCCGCCGGCCGGGGTACGAGCGGCTCGTACACTACATCGAGTCCTCACCTGACGATCAGCTCCAACCAAAGCACACGACGAACTTCTACCGGAAACCCGGTGATGTCGTGGATTTCGACCATCCTGTCGTCTTCAACGTCGAGACCAGGCAGCAGATGCCTGGCGACCTCTCGCTCTTCCCGAATCCATACTCGAACTCGCGACTTGCGTGGCGCGAGGACAGCCGCGCGGTGACCTTCGAGTACAACCAGCGAGGTCACCAGATCTATCGTGTCGTCGAAATCGACGCCGCCAGCGGACGCACCCGCACGGTCATCGAGGAGACGCAGAAGACGTTTGTGGAGTATTCCGGTAAGCGGTTCCGCCAGGACATCGACGATGGCAAGGAGATGGTCTGGGCTTCAGAACGCGACGGCTGGAATCATCTCTATCTCTACGACGGCGCGACCGGACAGGTGAAGAACCAGATCACCTCAGGCCAGTGGGTGGTCAGAGATGTCACAGAGGTGGACGAGGACACGCGGACAATCTGGTTCACGGCCAGCGGAATGAACCCCGGTCAGGACCCGTACTTCATTCACCACTACCGGGTGAACTTCGACGGCACCGGCCTGACTGCGCTGACCGACGCCAACGGGACTCACACGGTCACGTTCTCGGAGGACAAGCAGTCCTATGTGGACTCGTGGCAGCGTGTGGACCTGCCTCCGCAGGCGGTTCTCAGGCGCACCAGCGATCAGTCGGTCATCATGGAGCTCGAGAAGGGCGACGCCACGGCGCTCCTGGCCACCGGGTGGCAGTACCCCGAGGTGTTCGTCTCCAAGGGTCGCGACGGCACAACCGATATCTGGGGCATCATGATTCGCCCAACGAACTTCGATCCCAGCCGCAAGTATCCGGTGATCGAGAACATCTACGCTGGTCCCCAGGGTTCGTTTGTCCCGAAGACCTTCAGCACCCAGGGCGGCATGAACGCCATCGCCGAACTCGGCTTCATCGTCATTCAGGTGGATGGGATGGGGACATCGAATCGTTCAAAGGCTTTCCACGACGTGGCGTGGAAAGACCTCGGTGATGCCGGTTTCCCGGACCGTATCCTCTGGCACAAGGGCCTCGCCGCAAAATACCCGGCGAACTACGACCTGACCAGGGTCGGGATCTACGGCACCTCGGCTGGCGGACAGAATGCCGCCGGCGCGGTCCTGTTCCACCCCGAGTTCTACCACGTGGCGTATGCAAATTCCGGGTGCCACGACAACCGGATGGACAAGATCTGGTGGAACGAACAGTGGATGGGCTGGCCGATTGGCCCGCAGTATGGGGCCTCATCCAACGTGGACAACGCGCACAAGCTGAAGGGCCGGTTGATGTTGCTTGTGCCGGAGATGGACACGAACGTCGACCCGGCATCGACGATGCAGGTCGTGGATGCGCTGATCAAAGCGAACAAGACCTTCGAGCTCGTGGTGGTGCCCGGCGCCAATCACGGTGCCGGCGGGGCGTTCACCACCCGCAAGCGCAACGACT